>OZ245859.1:4310000-4610000 GCA_965229085.1 Kaistia sp.
CGAGGCGGCGGCAGGTCGCGGCGAAATGATCGCGGCGGGCCGTGAGATGACGGCGGTAATCCTCCGCGATCTGCGCGGCGCGGCCGGCGAGATAGACCGCGCCCGATTCAGGATCGCGGAATTCCGCCCGGCCGGCATAGGGGAACGTCTCTTCGATCGGATCGCGGATTTCGATGAGATGCACGGTCGCGCCGGCGCGCGCAAATTCGGCGAATTTAGCCTCGATTTCGGCGACCGGATCGAGCATGTCGCCGATCACCACCAGATCGGAGAAGCGAGTGAGACGGGTCGCATCGGGCCAGCCGCCGGCGGACCGGCCGCGAAGCGCCAATGTCTCGGCCATGCGCTCGGCGGCGTTGCGGGCGAGCACGGGATCGCCGAGGCCGAGCAGGCCGATGCGTTCTCCAGCGCCGGCGAGCATTTCGGCGAGCGCAAGCAGGAGAACGACGGCGCGGTCGCGCTTCAAGGTGGCCGCAAGCGGGGAGCGGAACGTCATCGAGCGCGAGAGATCGACCGAGAGCCAGATCGTATGGGCTGCCTCCCATTCGCGCTCGCGGACATAGAGATGCTCGTCGCGGGCCGAGCGGCGCCAGTCGATCCGGCCAGCCGCTTCACCGGCGAGGAACGGTCGGAACTGCCAGAAGGTCTCGCCCGGCCCCGACCGGCGGCGGCCATGCCAGCCGGCCAGAACGGTCGTCGCGAGACGGCGCGCCTCGACGAGAAGGCCGGGCAGGCTGTCCGCGAGCGTCTTGGCCTCGGCGAGCGCGCGACCCGTGCCGGCAAGGGAAGCGGGGGAAGTGGCGGGTTCGCTCACCCGGTCAACCAATCCGCGACTTAAGCCGGCCGATCACGTCGCGGACGGTTGTGCCATCGGCGCGGGCGGCGAAGGAGAGGCTCATGCGATGCTGCAGCACGGGCTCGGCCAGCGCCAGAACATCGTCGATGGAGGGCGCATAGCGGCCGTCGATCAGCGCGCGGGCGCGGACGGCGAGCATCAGCGCCTGGCTGGCGCGCGGCCCAGGACCCCAGGCGATCGCACCGGTGAGCGTCTTGTCGGCGATCTCGCCCGGACGGGCCGAGCGAACGAGTTCGAGGATCGCCTCGACGACGCTCTCGCCGACCGGCAGGCGGCGGACGAGTTGCTGGATCTTGCGCAGCCCCTCGGCGTCCATCACGCGGCGCGCTACGGCATCGCCGGTTCCTGTCGTCTCGAACAGCATGCGCCGTTCGGCCTCGCGATCGGGATAGAGCACGTCGATCTGCAGCAGGAAGCGGTCGAGCTGAGCCTCGGGCAGGGGATAGGTTCCCTCCTGCTCAAGCGGGTTCTGCGTTGCCAGAACATGGAATGGCGCCGGGAGATCGTAGCGCTGGCCGGCGATGGTGACGTGATATTCCTGCATCGCCTGCAGCAGCGCCGACTGGGTGCGCGGGCTGGCGCGGTTGATCTCGTCCGCCATCAGCAACTGGGCGAAGATCGGTCCTTTCAGGAATCGGAAGGCGCGACGACCTTCATTGTCCTGGTCCATGACTTCCGAACCGAGAATGTCGGAGGGCATCAGGTCGGGCGTGAACTGCACGCGTCGCTCGTCGAGGCCGAGCACGATGCCGAGCGTTTCGACAAGCTTGGTCTTGGCGAGGCCCGGCACGCCGACGAGAAGCCCGTGACCGCCGGAAAGCAGCGTCACCAGCACCCGCTCGACCACCTGCTCCTGGCCATAGATCACCTGACCGATCGCAGTCCGTGCGGTCGTGATCATGGCGACGGCCGCATCGGCCTCCGCGACGATGGCCGCAGGATCGGGGTCGGCGAGGTGTGTCTGATTGAACGCGCTCATATCGGCCCATATAGTTTCTGGTGTCGCAGCGGCGAGCCTCGGTGACGAAGCCCGGCTTGCCCATCTTCGCAGATCGGCTCGCCGACGCCAGCCGGGGGCCGAAGGAAGGTGCCGATCATGGCAGGGGCAAAGCAAGGCAAAACCAAGGCCATGAGCGAGGGAAGTGCGGACAGCGCCGGTATGGCCAGGCTCGAGGCCATGTTGAGCGGCTTTCGCCCGGCGCCGGTCGGGCGCTGGAATCCGCCTCACTGCGGGACGATCGATATCCGCATCGACCGCGACGGCGTCTGGCATCATGAGGGCGCGCGAATCGAGCGCGCGGCGCTGGTTCGCCTGTTCGCCAGCGTCCTCCGACGCGAGGCGGATGGCGGTTTTGTGCTGGTCACGCCGCATGAGAAGCTCGCGATCACGGTCGAAGACGCGCCATTTCTCGCCGTCGACTGCGTTCTGGATGAGTGCGACGCGACGGCTGTGCTGGTCTTCGCCACCAATATCGGCGAGGCGGTCCGCCTCGATGGCGATCATCCGCTCCGGATCGAAGGGGGCGGCGCCGGCGAGGCCTTCATCCCCTATGTGACGGTTCGTCCGGGGCTCGAAGCGCGGCTGACGCGATCCGTTGCCGCCGAACTCGCGGGCCGGGCAGTCCTTCGCGACGGCGTCCTGGGGGTTGAGTCGGCCGGTCACTTCTTCGTCATCGGCAGCGCTGACACGGCCATCGAGGCATGACCGTTCTCCTCGACGATCCACGGTTCAGGCCCGATCTCGTTTTCGCGCGGGCGCGGCGGCTGCTGATCCCGATCAGCGAGGGCGGCGCGGCCGAACGCGTGCTCAATCCTGAATTTCACCCTCCCAAGGGCTTCCGCCCCAAGGCGGCGGCGGTTCTGATCCCGATCGTCGCGCGCGAGACCCCCACGGTCCTGATGACGCGTCGCACCAAGCTGCTGCGCCAGCATGCAGGCCAAATCTCCTTTCCCGGCGGCCGGATCGATCCAGGCGATACCGGCCCTGCCGCGGCAGCGATTCGCGAGGCCGAGGAGGAGGTCGGGCTCGACCCGCGCCTTGTCGATCCGCTCGGCCGGCTCGACCCCTATATCGCGCCGACGGGCTATCACATCACGCCGGTGGTCGCCCAGGTCGATCCATCGCTCGAACTTCGCCTCAACCCCGATGAGGTCGAGGCGGCCTTTGAAGTTCCACTCGAATTCCTGATGACGCCGGAGAATCACCGTCGAGGAAGTCGCGAATGGGATGGTGTTCGGCATTTCTTCTACGAGATGCCGTATGACGAGCACTATATCTGGGGCATCACCGCCGGGATCATCCGCGGGCTCTATGAGCGAGTGTTCGCCTGACCATGCTGAGATTTCTGGGCTTCACGGTCGTCTGCTTCCTTCTGCCTTTCCTTGCCTATGGACTTTGGCGGTTCATCCGGCACGGCATGGCGCCTGGAAGCGAGACCTGGCCGCAGGCGACCTGGCTCCGCCTCGCCGGTGCCGGTGCGCTCGCCTCGCTGGTTGCCGTCGCCATCGTGATTTCCTTCTCCGGCGGCGAGGCCGGCCGCGTCTATCATCCGGCCCGGATGGAAAATGGGCGCCTCATTCCCGGAAATTTTCAGTGATTGCCCATCGATGACCCTGCCGTCTTCCGTCCCTTCGCCGTCCGGCGCCTTGTCGCTCGCGGGCGCCTCCTTCCTCTCCGATCCTTTCGTGGTCACCGTACTTGACCTGCTTGGCAGCGATGGCGGCGAAGCACGCGTCATCGGCGGCGCCGTCCGCAACGAATTGATGGGATTGCCTGTCAATGGCGATGTCGATGTCGCGACCACGCTGCTGCCCAAGGCCGTGATGGCGCGGGCGGCGGCCGCCGGCGTCCAGTCGGCGCCGACGGGGATCGAGCACGGCACCGTCACGCTGATCGGCCGGCATCGCGTGGTCGAGGTCACGACGCTGCGCGAGGATATCGCCACCGACGGCCGTCATGCCGTCGTTCGTTTCGGCCATGATTGGGCGGCCGATGCCGCGCGGCGCGACTTCACCATCAACGCTCTTTCGGTCGATGCCGGCGGCCGGCTTTTCGACACGGTTGGCGGGCTCGCCGATATCAAGGCGCGCCGCGTGCGCTTCATCGGATCGGCCGACCAGCGCATCGCGGAGGACCGGCTGCGCGTGCTGCGCTTTTTCCGCTTCCACGCAGCCTATGGCACCGGCGGACCCGATGCCGAGGGACTATCGGCAACGATCCGCGCCCGGCATGATCTGACGCTGCTCTCGGCCGAGCGGATCGGCCAGGAAATGCGCAAGCTGATCATGGCCCCCGGCGCCGGCCCCACCATACGTGTCATGCAGGAGAGCGGCATCCTGCCGCTTGTCGCCGCTGGTGTCGGCGATCTCGTCGGCTTCGAGCGTTTGATCGACGATCCGGTGGCGCCTGATGATCCGAGCCTGCGCTTTGCCGTCCTGTTCGCGCGGGTGCAGGAGGATATCGACCGGATCGTGCGTCGCTTCCGCCTCTCCAATCGCGAGCGCGACCGCATGACCGATGCGCTGAGCGCGAGCGCGGCCCTCGCCGCCGGAAACACCGTGACAGACCGGGTCGCGGTCTACAGGCGCGGCCGCGAAGCCGTTCTCGGTGGTCTCGCTCTGCTCCATGCCCGGGGAGTGCTCTCGCGCGATGAGGTCCGCGCCCGCCGCGATGCTGTCGCGGTCTTCGCGCCGCCGGCCTTTCCGCTTTCGGGCCGCGATGTCGTCGAGGTCGGGATCGAGCGCGGGCCGGCGGTTGGCGTTATCCTGCGCGATCTCGAACGCTGGTGGCTGGCAGGGGATTTCGAGCCTGACGAGGCGGCGCTGCGCCGCCGGCTGCAAGCCATGGTGCAGGCGCAGCAATAGCCTGGATGGTTCAGGCAGGCCTCGATCCATCCTGCGATGTCGGTGCCGGGCTTGGCCCCGGCAGCCCAGCCTTCCGCACGTGACAGAAGCCGCCAGCAGCGCGGTTCCGCCCGGTCGCGTCCTTGTCGCGAGCCGGCGTCCACGTCGCTAGGAAACGCTCCAGGCCCCAAAAAGCAAAACGCCGCGGAAACCGCGGCGTTCGCATGAAGCTGGTGGAGTGCCCGCTTTAGTGGGCGACGTTCGACCAGATTTTCTTCTTCGTATAGTAGAGCAGGCCCGCGAAGATGATCAGGAAGATGATCACCTCGAAGCCCGTGCGCTTACGAGCGTCGAGATGGGGTTCTGCTGCCCACATCAGGAAGGCCGAGACGTCGCGCGCATACTGGTCGACCGTCTGCGGCGCGCCGTCGGTATAGGTGATCTGGCCGTCGGAGAGCGGCGGCGGCATCGCGATCGCAGGACCGCTGACGAAATGCGGGTTGTAATGCAGGCCCGGCGGAATCTGCAGTCCAGCCGGCGGCTCCTTGTAGCCGGTCAGCAGGCCGTGGATATAGTCCGGCCCGCCTTCCTCATACTGCGTGAACAGGTCGAGGATGAACCAGGGGAAGCCGCGCTCGACGGCGCGGGCCTTGGCCATCAGCGACAGGTCCGGCGGTGCCTTGCCGTTGTTTGCGGCGGCTGCGGCCTGAGGATTGGGGAACGGCGAGGGGAAACGATCCGACAGCCGACCCGGCCGCTCGAACATGTCGCCTGCATCGTTCGGGCCGTCCTGGACCTGATAGCTCGCCGCGACGGTGCGGGCCTGCGCTTCGGTGAAGCTCGGGCCGCCCGGCTGGGCCAGGTTGCGGAAGGACAGGAGATGCATCGAATGGCAGCTCGAGCAGACTTCCTTGTAGACCTGATAGCCGCGCTGCAACTGAGCCGTATCGTAGCGTCCGAAGATGCCCGCGAACGACCAGGGCTCCAGCGTCGGCTTGATGATCGGGAAGTGCGTCGGCTGTGCGCTCTCGCCGCCTTCCTCGGAGGCGAAGGCGGCTCCCGCGCCCAGCGTCGCGACGGCAAGCATGACGCCGAGCGAGAGACGGGCGAGGGACGTGGACAAGAGTTTCATGGTCATCGATCCGTTTCCTGTCCCACGCTCACTTGGTCTGCGGACCGGCGGGAGCACCGGCCGTGACCGAAGCACCACCGCGGCCGAGCACGGCTTCCGTGATCGACACCGGCAACGGCTTCGGCTTCTCGAAGAGTCCGAGCAGCGGCAGGATGATCAGGAAATGCGCGAAATAATAGACGGTCAGGATGCGGCCGGCGATGAGATAGCCACCCTCGGGCGGCATGGCACCGATATAGCCGAGGCCGACCGCCACAATCGCCCAGATCCAGAAGAACTGGCGATAGAGCGGGCGGAAATTCGCCGAACGAACCTTCGAGGTGTCGAGCCACGGCACGACAAAGAGGACGGCGATGGCGCCGAACATCGCAATGACGCCGGCCAGCTTGTCGGGGATCGAGCGCAGGATCGCGTAGAACGGCAGGAAGTACCATTCCGGAACGATGTGCGCCGGTGTCACGAGCGGGTTCGCCTCCACATAGTTGTCGGCATGACCCATGTAGTTCGGCACGTAGAAGACGAAGTAGCAGTAGACGATCAGGAACACGACGATGCCGAAGGCGTCCTTGACCGTGAAATAGGGATGGAAGGGCAGGGTGTCTTGCTTGTCCTTGACCGAGACGCCCGTGGGGTTGTTCGAGCCCGGGATATGCAGCGCCCAGATATGCAGGATAACGACGCCCGCGATCATGAACGGCAGCAGATAGTGCAGGGCGAAGAAGCGGTTCAGCGTCGGGTTATCGACCGAGAAGCCTCCCCACAGCCAGGTCACGATCGACTGGCCGACGAGCGGAATGGCGCCGAACAGGTTGGTGATGACGGTCGCGCCCCAGAAGGACATCTGGCCCCAGGGCAGCACGTAGCCCATGAAGCCGGTGGCCATCATGAGCAGGAAGATGATCATGCCGAGGATCCACAGCACTTCGCGCGGCGACTTGTAGGAGCCGTAATAGAGACCGCGGAACATGTGGACATAGACGGCGATGAAGAACATCGAGGCGCCGTTGGCGTGCAGATAGCGCAGCATCCAGCCGCCATTCACGTCGCGCATGATGCCTTCAACGGAATTGAAGGCGAGCGTCACATGGGCGGTGTAGTGCATCGCCAGCACGACGCCGGTCGCGATCTGGGCGACCAGCATGAAGGCGAGGATGCCGCCGAACGTCCAGAAATAGTTCAGGTTGCGCGGGTTGGGGAACACGATGAAGGACGAGTGCACCAGCCCGATGATGGGCAGGCGCGCCTCGAGCCACTTCAAGGCGGGGTGTTGCGGCTGATAAGTCGAAGGTCCGGACATGGTGCGTCGTGCTCCCGTCAGCCGATCTTGATCTTGGTGTCGGTCATGAATGCATAGACCGGAACGGCCATGTTTTCCGGCGCCGGTCCTTTACGGATGCGCCCGGCGGTATCGTAGACCGAGCCGTGGCACGGGCAGAACCAGCCATTGTACTCACCCTCCTGGCCGAGCGGAATGCAGCCGAGATGGGTGCAGACATTGACCATGACGAACCAGTTTTCCTTGCCGGCAGCGGCACGGTTGGCGTCGGTCGCCGGTGCGTCTTCGGGCAGGTTGGCATTGCGCGCGATCGGATCCTTGAGATCCGAAAGCGGCGCAGCCTTTGCGTCGGCAATCTCCTTGGCGGTGCGGTTACGCACCACGACCGGCTTGCCGCGCCACTTCACAGTGACCGACTCGCCTTCCTTGAGCGAGGAGATATCAACTTCGGACGAAGCCAGCGCGAGCGCCGAGGCGTCCGGGTTCATCTGGTTGATGAACGGCCAGACGGCGGCCGCAAGGCCAACCGCTCCGACCGCGCCGGTCGCGATATAGAGAAAGTCGCGTCGGGTCGGCTCTGCCGCAGCGCTGTGTGCCAAGATAAAGTCCCCTCTCCATTCCGCGGCCGCGTGGGCTTGCGCCCTGATCGCAGGCTCGGGCGGATTGTCCACTCGCGGATCCATGCGACCGCGACTTGAGCCCATGACAGGCCCGCCGCATTAGAAGCTGTTTAGCCATCGCCGGCCTTCAATGTCCAGAGACGGCAGCGGCGATGCGCACATTGTCGCGGCAGGAATGCGGCAGGCATGCCGCAATCGCGGCGCACGCCGGTTCAGCCGCGGGCAAGCGTCGCAAAGCGGGACAGCTATTCGGCGAAGCGGGCGAGTTCGTCGCCGCGGCCCTAGCCTGAATCAGAAGGATCGAACGGCGGCAATCCCGTCACCGGCTCGCCCCTTCGCGGGGCGAGCCGGTCTTCGTTCATGCGGCGTCGAGGAAGCCGCCCGACTGCCGATGCCAGAGGCTGGCATAGAGGCCGCCGGCGCGCAGCAACTCGTCATGGCGCCCGGTTTCGACGACCGCCCCCTTGTCGAGCACGATCAGCCGGTCCATCGCCGCGATGGTCGAGAGGCGATGGGCGATCGCGATCACCGTCTTGCCGGCCATCAGGCGGAAGAAGCTCTCCTGGATCGCCGCCTCCACCTCCGAATCGAGCGCCGAGGTCGCCTCATCGAGGATGAGAATCGGCGCGTCCTTCAGCAGCACCCGTGCGATGGCGATTCGCTGGCGCTGCCCGCCCGAAAGCTTGACGCCGCGCTCGCCGACATGGGCATCGAGCCCGATACGGCCATGCGGATCGGACAGGCCGGCGATGAAATCGAGCGAATGCGCCTGCCGCGCCGCCTCGACGATCGCCGCCTCGCTCGCATCCGGCTGGCCATAGCGGATATTGTCGCGCACCGAGCGATGCAGCAGCGAGGTGTCCTGCGTCACGAGGCCGATCTGGCGGCGAATGCTGTCCTGCGTCACATCGGCGATATCGCTGCCATCGATGCGGATGGCGCCGCCCTCGACATCGTAGAAGCGCAGCAACAGGTTGACGAGCGTCGACTTGCCGGCGCCGGAGCGCCCGACAAGGCCGACCTTTTCGCCCGGCGCGATGGTGAGCGAGAGGTCCTCGATGATCCCGCCCGTCTTGCCGTAGTGGAAGCGGACCTTTTCGAAGCGGATCTCGCCCGCGCGAACAGCGAGGTCGCGCGCGCCCGGCTTGTCGAGCAGCGCATAGGGGCGGGCGATGGTCTCCAGCCCCTCCTGCACCGTGCCCATCTGCTCGAAGATCGCGATCGACACCCACATGATCCAGCCGGACATGTTGGTGATGCGGATCGCCAGGCCCGAGGCGACGGCGATCGCGCCGAGCGTGATGCCATCCCAGGACCAGAGCCAGATCGCCAGCGCGCCGGTGCCAACGACCAGGAGGCCGTTGAGGCAGGAAACCGTGGCGTTCATGGCCGTGATCAGCCGCGTCTCGCTGCGGAAGGTCTCGGTGTGCTCGACCAGCGCCTCGCGGGCATAATCGTCCTCGCGGTCGGGATGGGCGAACAGCTTGACCGTCTGAACATTGGTGTAGCTGTCCACGATGCGGCCGGTGACGACCGAGCGAATTTCGGACATGAGCGTCGCGCGGTCGCGGATGCGCGGCACATACCAGCTGAGCGTCGTGACATAGGCGATGATCCAGAGCGACAGCGGCACGGCAAGGCGCCAGTCGACCTGCCAGAAGATGACCAGCGCCGAGCCGGCGAAGATCGTCACGAACCACAGCGCATCGATCACCTGCGTCACCGATTCGCGCAGCGCCGGGCCTGTCTGCACGATCTTCGAGGCAATGCGGCCGGCGAAGTCATTGGCGAAGAAGGTGATCGACTGGCGCATGACATAGTGATGCGTCTGCCAGCGGATCAGGTTGGTGAAGGACGGCGCGATCGCCTGCTGGTTCAGGAGGTCGTGCATGATCTGGGCGAGCGGGCGCGCGATCAGGATCACCGCGCCCATCCAGATGAACGTGGTGCCGTAATCGGCCATGACCTGCTGCGGCGAGGTCGCCTTCAGCAGATCGACGATCGAGCCGATATAGCGCAGCATCGCGATCTCGATCAGCGAGACCACGAGGCCGATCGCCATCAGCGCGAGCAGATAGGGCCAGACCTGGCGGCAATAGCGCCAGTAGAAGGCGACCAGCGTCGGCGGCGGCATGGAATCGTCATGCGGGCGGAACGGGTCAATCAGGGTCTCGAAGCGGCGGAACATGATGGAATCCAGCGATGAAGGCAGGGCCGCGCGCGGCCGAAGGGAATGCGGCACGACCCGGCGCATGGCGGCGCTGGTCGCGATGGGTCTGTGATGGCCGGGGATCACGCAACGCCGCCGCCGAGACCCCTAGAGGGTGTCGGCCGGTGCGAAGCGAAGCGTCGGAGATGTCAGGCGGCGGGCGGAGGCTCTAGAGGCGAGCGCCAGTGCCCGAGCGGTTCACGGACCGGGTGTGCGAAAAGACAATCTTCATCCAGCCCTCCCGGTTAGCGTGCGGTGCGCCGCAATGACGCGCGTCGCCAATCAGCGCCGACTGTCTGCTTGGACCCGTCGTGGTGCAAGATGTCCGACGTGATTTGCCGGTGCTGTTGCAACCCTGCGACAGTGGTCGCGCTGCGGTGCTCGGGAGGGATCGAATGCTGGTCGGCGAGGCGCGCTATGTCGTCTATATCGCGGCGCCGCGGGAGGCGATCTTTGCGGCGCTGACCGATGGGGCGATGACCCGGCGCTGGGCGTTCGGCCGTAGTGTGATGTCGGATTGGTCGGCCGGAGCGGAGATCCGTCATGCCTTGCCGGACGGCACGACCGAGGCGCGCGGCCGCATTCTCGAAAGCGACCCGCCGCGCCTGGTGCGGTTCAGCCTTGTGGGTTGCCGGCCGGGCGCCGACCCGGCTCCCATCGTCGTCAGCTATGACATCGAGCCCTTCGGCGGCATGTGCCGCCTTATCATCACCGAGGACCATGCGGGCGGTGCAATGGCGCGGCGCGGCGCGGCTCTGCGCGTGTGGCCGCTGCTGGGCTCTGCGCTGAAGACCCTGCTGGAGACCGGGGCGGTTCCAGAGGTTGACCTCGCGGCTTTCGCCGCGGAGGAGGACTGAACCTCAGGTCTGCTCGGGCGTCGGCGGCGCCGCGGCGACATGGCCGGACGTCAGCAGAGCAAGCTTCGCCTCGAGGTCGGCCAGCCGCGCGGCGAGCACCTCGTTCTCTGTCCGGGCCTTCTGGGCCATCTCGCGAACGACGTCGAATTCCTCGCGCTTGACGAAGTCCATTTCCGACATGAAGCGCTCGGCCTGGTGACGCACCACCGTTTCCGCCTCGCGTTTGACGCCTTGCGCGACGCCGGCGGCATCGGTCATCAGCTTGGCGAATTCGTCGAACAGACGGTTCGAGCCCTGGTCCATGGTCATTCTCCGTCGATGCATTCCTGCCAGAGAGTATGGGCGGCGCACCCGCGACCGACAAGGGTCGATGGCGTCGCGGACGGCAGAAGCGTCGGCACTTGACCGCCCCGCGCGGATCGGCGCACCAATGCCGCCGCGTCTCCGCCCCGCTCATCATCGGCCGTCAGGGCTTGCCGAGGAACGTCATGCTGACCGTCATCCCCTTTCCGGCCATCGATCCCGTCCTGATTGAAATCGGGCCGTTCGCGATCCGTTGGTATGCGCTCGCTTATATCGTCGGCATCCTGTTCGGCTGGTGGTATGCGAAGCGCCTCGTCTCCGAGCCGCGCCTGTGGGGCGCCGGCGGAGCACCGATCCGGCCGCTCGATCTCGACGACTTCGTCATGTGGGCGACGATCGGCATCATTGTCGGCGGGCGCCTCGGCTATGTCCTGTTCTATAATTTCGAGGCCTTTCTCGCCGCGCCGCTGACGATCTTCGAGGTCTGGCATGGCGGCATGTCGTTCCATGGCGGTTTTCTTGGCACGGTCATCGCGATGGTGCTGTTCGCCCACCGGCGGAAGATCCCGCTCCTGTCGCTGATCGACGTGATCGCGCCGAGCGTCACCATCGGCCTCTGCCTCGGCCGCATCGCCAATTTCATCAATGGAGAATTGTGGGGCCGCCCCGCTGATGTGCCCTGGGCGATGGTGTTCCCGAATGCCGACGGCCAGCCGCGCCATCCGAGCCAGCTCTATGAGGCTGCGCTGGAGGGCATCGTCCTCTTCCTCGTCCTCCGTCTTCTGACGCATCGGCAGTTGAGACTGAAGCAGCCGGGCTTCGTCGCGGCCGTCTTCGCCATCGGCTATGGCCTTGCGCGCATTGTCTCGGAGTTCTTCCGCGAGCCGGACATCCAGATCGGCTATTTCTCCGGTGGGCTGACCATGGGCATGCTGCTGTCGCTGCCGATGGTGATCGCCGGCATCTTGCTGTTGATCTATGTCCGCCGCCGCGACGCCCGCGCGCCCTGAGGCGCCTATGAGCGTGCTTGAAGAGCGTCTTGTCGCCCGCATCCTGGCGACGGGTCCGATCACGATCGCCGAGTTCATGGCGACGTGCCTCGGCGATCCTGAGCATGGCTATTACATGCGCCGCGATCCCTTCGGCGCGGCCGGCGATTTCATCACGGCGCCCGAGATCAGTCAGATGTTTGGCGAGCTGATCGGGCTCTGGGCGGTCGAGACGTGGCGGCGCATGGGTGCGCCGGGCCGTTTCGTCCTCGCCGAGCTCGGGCCCGGACGCGGCACGCTGATGGCCGACGCGCTGCGAGCCGGCCGCCTGGCGCCTGGCTTCCTGGCGGCTGCGGAGGTCAGTCTCGTCGAGACCAGCCCGCATCTGCGCATGGTGCAGCAGGAGCGCCTTTCGGGCCACGCGGTCGCCTTTGCCGACCGGGTGGAGGCGCTGGCCGATGGACCGGCGATCATCATCGCCAATGAGTTCTTCGACGCGCTGCCGATCCGCCAGTTTGTTCGTGTGAACAGCGGCTACGCTGAGCGCATGGTCGGCGTCATCAATGATCGGCTTGCCTTCGGCCTTCGCCCCGAAGCGGTGGTCGAGGGGCTCGAGCGTCATCCGCCCGAAGGCGGGATCATCGAAGTTGCCGGCTCCGCCATTGCCATCATGACGACACTGGCGGAGCGGATCGTCGCGCAGGGTGGCGCGATTCTCGCCATCGACTATGGTCATGACGGGGGCTTTGGCGACACGCTGCAGGCGATGCGCCAGCACGCCTTCGTTCCCGTCCTTGAAAATCCGGGCGCGGCCGACCTGACCGCCCATGTCGATTTCGCCGCGCTCGCGCGATCGGCGCGGTCTGTGGGCGCCAACGCGTTCCCGCTGCTGACGCAGGGCAATCTTCTGATCCGCCTCGGCCTTGTCGAACGTGCCGGGCGGCTCGGCGCCGGCAAGGACGTGGCGACGCAGGAGGCGATCCGCAGCGCGGCCGAGCGGCTTGCAGGGCCGGCCGCGATGGGAACCCTGTTCAAGGCGCTGGTCATCGCCGCGCCCGGCCTCGCGCCGCCGCCATTCGAGCCATGAAGGATATCAGCATGAAGATCACCGCCGAAGCTCTCGACCTGCCGGGCATCCGCCACGGCTTCTACACGAGGCAAGGCGGCGTCTCCGACGGCATCTATGCCAGCCTCAACTGCGGCGTCGGCTCGGAAGACGACCGCAGCCGCGTCAGCGAGAATCGCGGCCGGGTCGCGCGTGATCTCGGCGTCGCTGCGGACCAGCTCGCGACGCCTTTCCAGATTCACAGCCCCGATGTTGCGATCGTCGAGGCGGTCTGGCCGGTGGGGCAGGGACCGAAGGCCGACGCTGTCGTCACAGACAGGCCGGGCCTTGCAATCGGCGTCGGCACCGCCGATTGCGGCCCGCTGCTCTTTGCCGATTCCGAGGCGCGCGTCATCGGCGCGGCTCATGCCGGCTGGCGCGGCGCCTTCACGGGCGTCATCGAGGCGACGCTGGCGGCGATGGAGAGCCGCGGTGCGGCGCGCAAGCGGATCACGGTCGTGCTCGGGCCGACCATTTCAGCCGCGGCGTATGAGGTCGGGCCGGAATTCATCGCCCGCTTCATCGATAAGGATGCGACTTCGGCTCGGTTCTTCACGCCATCCGGGCGCGAAAATCACCATCGCTTCGACCTGCCGGCCTATATCGGCGCGCGCGCCCGCGCCGCCGGCGTCGGGCGCTTCGAGGATCTCGCGCTTTGCACTTATGCCGACCCCGAGCGCTTCTATTCCTACCGCCGCATGACGCATCAGGGCGAGGCGGATTATGGCCGCCTGCTTCACGCGATCGCACTCACTGCTGATGAAACGTGATGGCCGCGCCTGCGCGGTATTGATCGATCTTGCAGCCGCCATTCTGGACCGGTCGGCCTTTTGCCGCTAGACAGGGCCGCAGGGACTCCGGCCAGTTGCCGGCGGGACGATGCGTATGAACTATAAGGAAAAGCGGCCGTTCTGGGCCTTCGTTGCCCTGATGGCGGCGTCTGTGCTCTCCGGCTGCGGTGGCGGCGATGCCATCACCGGTGCTGCTCAATCCATGGCCACGGCGATGACCCCGACCGCGGTGGCGCCGCCGGCGGTGCCGCTGTCGGAGGCCAAGTTTGCCTTCGCTCCGGTGACGGGCGCGCCGGCGACGGTGCTCACCAACATCTCGGCGCAGCTCGGCAAGGAAGCCTTCGCGCAACAGATTTCGCTCGTTCCATCCGACGATCCGGCCGCGACCTACATCATCAAGGGGTATCTGTCGGCGATCGGCGACGCCTCGGGTACCATCATCGTCTATGTCTGGGACGTGTTCGATCGCACGGGTCGGCGCGTCTATCGCATTTCAGGCCAGGAGTCGGCGCCAGGCGCCGCGCGCGACCCCTGGTCCGCCGTTGATGGAGCGGCGGCGACCGATGTCGCGCGGCAGACGATCAGCGCTCTGGTCGGCTGGGGCCGCAGCGGGCCATCCGTCGGCGTTGCTCCGGCCACGGCCGCGCTGCCTGCGACGACGACTGTCGCGCCCTCGATGAACGCGATTCCGTCGACGACCCTTGCTCCGCTGCCGAGTGAACCGACGCTGCCTGCAGGTTCTGGCTGAGCCCGCAGGCGCAGGCGCCGTGATGGCGTTTGCAGTCACGGGACCTTGTTGCTACAAGGCCGCTGCCCATAGACTGCGCCCTTTCAGGCGCAGCCATCCCATTTGCACCAGGTCGCGCGGGGACCCGAAACCTTGAAGCTGGTTGCCGGAAACTCCAACAGGGTGCTCGCCGAGGCGATCGCCACCTATCTCGAGATCCCCTTGGCCAAATGTCTGGTGCGGCGCTTCGCCGACCAGGAGATTTTTGTCGAGATCCAGGAAAACGTGCGCGGCGAAGACGTGTTCGTGATCCAATCGACCAGCTATCCTGCCAATGATCACCTCATGGAGCTGCTGATCATCATCGATGCGCTGCGCCGCTCGTCCGCGCGCCGCATCACGGCCGTGCTGCCCTATTTCGGCTATGCCCGTCAGGACCGCAAGGCTGGCCCGCGTACCCCGATTTCGGCCAAGCTCGTCGCCAATCTGATCACCCATGCCGGCGCTGATCGCGTGCTGACGCTCGACCTGCATGCCGGCCAGATCCAGGGCTTCTTCGACATTCCGACCGACAATCTCTTTTCGGTGCCGGTCATCACACGCGACATCAAGGAGCACTACGATCTCCGCGACGTCATGGTCGTATCGCCGGATGTCGGCGGCGTGGTGCGCGCGCGCGCTCTTGCCAAGCGCATCGATGCTCCGCTCGCCATCGTCGACAAGCGTCGCGAGCGGCCGGGCGAGTCCGAGGTCATGAACATCATCGGCAATGTCGAGGGGCGCGACTGCATCCTGTTCGACGACATCGTCGATTCGGGCGGCACGCTCTGCAACGCCGCCGAGGCGCTGGTCGCCAAGGGCGCCAAGTCGGTCGTCGCCTATATTACCCATGGCGTCCTTTCGGGCGGCGCGGTCGCGCGAATTTCCGGTTCCATGTTGAAGGAACTGGTGATCAGCGATTCGATCCAGCCGACCGATGCGGTCCAGAACGCGGCCAATATCCGCGTGACCTCGATTGCGACGCTGATCGGCGAAGCGATCAACCGCACCGCGAGCGAGAAGTCGGTTTCGAGCCTCTTCATCTGACGGCGGGAAGCATGGTCGCGCGCGGCAGTTCTGTCGGCCTCTCGATCGGCGGGACCGGCATGCTGGCCGCGGCGACGGACTGGCTCGCGTCCCAATGCGAGACGACGCTCGTTGCCTCCCGCCATGCCAGTCGTTTCGCCGCGGGCAGCCCTGCCATGCTCGCGCTCGACGTCGATTGGTCGCAGCCGGACTTTCTGGCCGTGATCGAAACGCGTCTCGCGCTGATGCCACCGGTGACCCATGCGCTGCTCTGGCTGCATCGGCTCGATGACCATCTGCCCGCGCTGGTCGAAATGCTTCAGGGCGCCCGCATCGTGCTGGTGCTCGGCAGCATGGACGGGCAGCCCAAGCTGCCGGATGCCAGCGGTGTCGTGACTGTGCGGCTCGGCAGCATGGCGGATGGTCGCGGCCGGCGCTGGCTGACCAATGACGAGATTTCAGCCGGTGCGATCGCAGCACTTGAGGATGGTGCCGCGCGCGTGGTCGGCGAGCTCAAGCCGCTTCGCTGAGGCGGCCGGCCGCTTTGCCTTGTTCTTGGGGCCCGCCTCGTCTATAAGCACCGCGGCCGCGCCGACACCCCTGGAGGCACCGCGGCCATTTTTCGTTTTCAAAGGAGAATTCCGATGAGCACTTCCTACGAGCTCACGGCCTCCGTGCGCAATCGTGTGGGCAAGGGGGCCGCCCGGGCGTCGCGTCGCGAAGGCAAGATCCCGGCCGTCATCTATGGTGACAAGCAGCCCCCCATCGCGATCGAACTGTCGCACAAGGACGTGTTCCTGAAGCTTCATGCCGGCGGCTTCCTGACCACTGTTGCCACGATCAATGTCGATGGCACCAAGATCCGGGCCATTCCGCGAGATTACGCGCTCGACCCGGTCACCGACCAGCCGATCCATGTCGACTTCCTGCGTGTCAGCGCCGGCTCGACGATCCACGTTGCGATCCCGGTCCAGGTGATCAACGAGGACAAGGCTCCCGGCCTCAAGGCGGGCGGCGTGCTCAACATCGTCGCGCATGAGCTCGACGTGAACTGCCCGGCCGATGCGATCCCGGATCACATCGTCGTGGACCTCGCCGGCCTCAACATCGGCGACTCGGTCCACCTGTCGTCGATCACCCTGCCGGAAGGCGTGAAGCCGGTTTCGTCGGACGACCTGACGCTGGCCACCATTGCACCGCCGGCTGCCTTGACCGCTGCCGAGCAGGCTGAGGACGCGGCTGCCGCTGCTGCCAAGGCGTAAGGCAGAGATCCGGTTCGGAGCGGGGATGGCGTCATGCTCCTCATCGTCGGCCTCGGCAATCCCGGCGGCCAATATGCCCTGAACCGGCACAATATCGGCTTCATGGCGGCGGATGCGATTCACCGCCGCCATGGCTTCTCTCCGTGGCGCCAGCGCTTCCAGGCGCTGGTTTCGGAGGGTGTTCTGCAGGGCCGCAAGGTGCTGCTCATGAAGCCGCAGACTTTCATGAACGAAAGCGGCCGCGCCGTCGCCGAGGCGACCCGCTTCCACAAGATCCCCAATGCCGACGTCATCGTCCTGCATGACGAACTCGACCTGCCGCCGGGCAAGATCCGGATGAAGCAGGGCGGCGGGCATGGCGGCCATAACGGTCTGCGCTCGATCACGGCCCATCTCGGCGACGACTACCGCCGCCTGCGCCTCGGCATCGGCCATCCAGGCGCCAAGGAACTCGTGCATGGCTATGTGCTGCACGATTTCGCGCGGCCTGATGGCGCCTGGGTCAATCCGCTGCTGGATGCGATCGCCGACAATGTCGGCCTGCTCGCCGACGGCAAGGACAATAGCTTCGCCAATCGGCTGCATCGCGCGAGCGAACCGGACAAGCCCGCTGCCACGACCCCAGCGGCGTCCGGAAAGCCGGCGCCTGCCGAGCCGGCGCCCCAGCCCAAGGCCGAGCCGGAGAGCCCGTTTGCGGCCGGGCTCAAGAGGCTGTTCGGCAAGGGCGAGTGACGCGCCAAGATACGGCCGGCCGGGTGATCTTTTCTTCGGTCCGCGTTGGCGGGTTGCCGATGGCGACCGCCGGGCGCTATGGAGCAGGGCAATTGCGAACTGGCAGGCGCGGCGCGGTGCGCGCGAACACGCTGCCGAATGTCTCGACTAGAACCGAAAGAGAATCATGGGCTTCAAATGCGGGATCGTCGGACTGCCGAATGTCGGCAAGTCGACACTGTTCAATGCGCTGACCAAGACGGCAGCGGCCCAGGCGGCCAATTACCCGTTCTGCACCATCGAGCCGAACACCGGCGAGGTGGCGGTGCCTGATCCGCGCCTCGATGAACTCTGCCGTGTCGGCAAGTCGCAGCAGATCGTGCCGACCCGGCTGACCTTTGTCGATATCGCCGGCCTCGTGCGCGGCGCCTCGAAGGGCGAAGGTCTCGGCAACCAGTTCCTCGCCAATATTCGCGAGGTCGACGCGATCGCGCATGTGCTGCGCTGCTTCGAGGACGGCGACATCACCCATGTCGAGAACCGGATCGATCCGGTCGCCGATGCGGAGACGGTTGAGACCGAACTGATGCTCGCCGATCTCGACAGCCTCGAACGCCGCATCGTGCCGCTGAAGAAGCGGGCCGGCGCCGACAAGGACATCAAGCAGCAGGTCGAGCTGATGGAGGGCGCGCTCGTGCTGCTCCGTGAGGGCAAGCCCGCCCGGCAGCTGAAGGTCTCAACCGAAGACCGCGCGGCCTTCGACGCACTCAATCTGCTGACGTCGAAGCCTGTGCTCTATGTCTGCAATGTCGAGGAAGCCTCGGCGGCGACCGGCAATGCCTTCTCCGAGCGGGTCGAGGCAATGGCCAAGGCGCAGGGCGCCGGCTGCGTCGTAATCTCGGCAGCGATCGAATCGGAGATCGCCCAGCTCGACCCGGCCGAGCAGAAGGACTTCCTCGATACGCTCGGCCTCGAGGAGCCCGGCCTCGATCGGCTGATCCGCGCCGGCTATGCGCTGCTCGGGCTGATCACCTATTTCACGGTTGGTCCGAAGGAGGCCCGCGCCTGGACGATCGTTGCCGGCACGCGCGCGCCGCAGGCCGCCGCCGTCATCCACTCCGATTTCGAGCGCGGCTTCATCCGTGCCCAGACGATTGCTTATGACGACTATGTCCGCCTCGGCGGCGAATCCGGCGCCAAGGAAGCCGGTCGCGCGCGCGACGAAGGCAAGGAATATGTCGTCGCGGACGGCGACGTGCTGCTGTTCCGCTTCAACACCTGATCGGCAATCCGGCGTCTGCCTAGCCTCGATCTTTTCATCGTTTCACCGAAACGATGAAAAGATTCGAATTCTCGCCGGGTCGCGTTTCCTTCACGCGAACCGGCGTCCGCTTCGCTCGGAAACGCTCTTCCGGCCGGGCGGCCCGGTCAGCCGCCGTCACGCGAGGGCCGCGGCCGACGCCGCTTCAGCGGGGCCTGTCCGCCCTTGGCGGGCTGCTGGCTACCCTTGCCCGTTGCTGCACCCTTGGCTGCCGCCGCCGGGCCGCTTTTCGGCGACGACCCGTTTGGGCCGGAGGGGCCGCCGGCATTGGGTTGGCCGCCTTTGGCCTGCGCGCTCCGCGTCCCATCATGGCCGCGCTGCCGCTTGTCCTCTCTGAAGGTCTCGCTCTCGCGATGGCGGGCCTCGGCTGGCCGCTGGTCATGCTGGTCCGGGCGCCGTGCCGGTCCGCGCAGGGGATTGGCTGTGCCTGATCCACTGTCCGGGCGTGCATCTTGCCGGGATGGCGCGGGCGGCGGTGCCTCAACCGATTCGATCGCATCCGTCGCCTGAGCGCCGTTGCGCCGCCGTGTCCGGTGGGCGGGCGGTGCAAATTCGCTCGGAAGGGTGGCCGGCTCTGGCTCTGCGGCGCCGTTGTGGCGGCCGATGAAGGCCGGCAGGGGCGTTACGTCATCGTCTTCCGAGGGCGGCGGCAAACGTTCCGCTTCTTCTTGCTCAAATGCCGCAAGGGCAGCCTCGTGCAGCGCCTCGGTGCGCTGTGCCTCCTCAGCCGCAGCGGCCAGACCAGCGCGCATCGCCTCCGTACCCGACGGCTCGGACAGCCGCCGGAGGGCGTGTTCGATGGCCGGCTCGACCTGGAGCGGCGCCCGCCTCGGCAGGGAACGCGACGGCGCCTTTGGCTCAGTTGCCCGATCTTCGGCCGCCGCCGGAAGCGGCTGCAGGGGCTCTGCCCGTTGCGCAATCGGCTTCGGCTCGGCAGCCCTTGGTTCGGCAGCCCTTGGCTCGACGGGCTTGGGCTCGACGGGCTTGGGTTCTGCGGATTTGGGATCGATAGACTTGGGTTCGACGCTCCCGGCCTCCGTGGCCCTCGGCTCGATCGCCTTCTGCCGCACGGTCCTCGGTTCCCACTTGCGCGTTTCCGGCCGGCGCGGCTCGGCAGGCGCTGCCGGCTGGACTTTGTCGTCGCGCAGCTTTGGTTCGGCTGCGACCTTGGCCGGTATGATCACCGGCTCGACGGGCTTTGCCTCGGCCATGCGCGGCTCGACGAGTCGCGCCTCGCCCTCGCGGCCGTCAGTCGGCTTGACGTCCCACGCCTTCGGCTCGACGCGGCCACGGTCGGCCGCGAACGGATCGCGCTCCGCCCGTTCGGGTTCGGCTGGCTTGGCCTCGATCAGGCGATGGTCGATCGTCGGCCGGTCGGCAGCCGAATCCGGCTCGCTGGCGCGATTGGCGGCCCGCTCGCGCGCCTCGGCCATGCGGCGTTCGAGGCGAACCGCCTCGCTCTCCACGACCGGCTGCGCGATCGCGATGCCGCGCTCGGCGATGTCCATCAGGTTTTCGTTCACGCGAAACAGGATGACGATCGCCTCGCAGGAAACGCGGGCGGCGATGATCGCCGCGAGCGTGCCCACGATCGAGACTGCGATGAGAACGAGGCCCTGCAGCGGACTGCCATCGACCAAGGCAAAGCCGCTCACCAGACCCCAGAGCCCGAAGAGCACGGCGATGGCCGCCAGCAGCCAGAAGAGCAGCTCCATCGCGGAAGGTGCGACGAACCGATCCCATTTGAAGACATCGAAGAAGGAATTCATACCGTCATCCCGGCCGGATCAGCATGCTACCCCTCGGCGAACCTGAAGCGAAGGGACGGCATGGTCAAGGCGGCAAGGTGCGCGGCCGCCGTCACGTTTCCTTCAGCGCCGCCGCTTCCCAGGCCTTGAAGCCGGGATCGGCGATGAGGCTGGCGACATAAGACGCCGCCGTCGCCGAAAGGCTTGGACGATAGGTGCGAAAACGACTGGCCACCGGCGCGAACATCGCATCGGCAATGCTGAACGCGCCGAACAGATAGGGCCCGCTTGCACCGAATCGCTCGCGGCAATCGCTGAAGATCGCATCGATGCGCCGTATATCGGCCGCGACGCCTTCGGCGTCCAGCCCTTCCCCAGCCCGCTCGGCGAAGAGATCCATCGGCATCGCCATCCGCATCGGCCGAAAGCTCGAATGCATCTCGGATGAAACCGAGCGCGCGACAGCGCGTGCCGGCTTGTCGCGTGGCCAGAGCAGGGGATAGCTCTCGGCCAGATATTCGCAGATCGCGAGCGAATCCCAAACCGTCACCGCATCGGCACCGCGGTGATCGACGAGAACGGGAACGAGGCCGGACGGGCTGATCGCGTTCAGCGCTGCCTTGGTCGACGGGCTGCGCAGCGGCGTCAGCACCGTCTCGAAATCGGCGCCGGCAGCGACCAGCGCCATGAACGGGCGCATCGACCAGCTCGACCAGATCCGGGTCCCGATATGCAGCGTGAAATCGGCCATGCGGGCGGCGCCTCTCAGTGTCCGTCGAAGGCGACGAGGGTGCGCACGGAGACGCCAAGCGCCCTCAGTCTGTCGGCGCCGCCGAGCGCCGGCAGATCGACGATGAAGCAGGCCGCCTCGACGCGGACGCCGGTCTCGCGCAGCAGCTTGATCGCCGCCTCGGCAGTGCCGCCGGTGGCGATCAGATCGTCGACGAGGATGACGCGCTCGCCCTTTTCGACGGCATCGACATGGATCTCGATCCGGTCCTGGCCATATTCGAGCGCGTAATCCATGCCGATCGTCTCGAAGGGCAGCTTGCCCTTCTTGCGGATCGGCACGAAGCCGGCCGAGAGCTGGTGCGCAACGGCGCCGCCGATGATGAAGCCGCGCGCCTCGATGCCGGCGACCTTGTCGATCTTGGCACCGGCCCAGGGCTGGACCAGTTCGTCGATCGTGCGGCGGAAAGCGCGTGGATTGCCGAGCAGCGTGGTGATGTCGCGGAACATCACGCCCTTGGCCGGATAGTCCGGAATGGTCCTGATGGCGGAGGCGTAGTCGAACGGTTCGGAGGTCATGGCTGCTTTCGCGGCTGCGGAACGAGGGTTGGTGCGGTCCGGGCCGCACGGTCATAGAGAGGCTTGCCCCAGCTTGCGCTCCGCGTCCAGTCGCGCGGCGCGCAATCCCGGATCATCTGCGAAGAACGCGGCCCGCCACGGCGTCGAGCCTTGCGACGGGCTCAGGATCGCGCGCCGGGGACGCGGACCGTTCGTCAGGGCCATTTCACCAGGGGCGGCATCGACGACAGGATCGAATCGACATTGCCACCGGTTCGAAGGCCGAAAATCGTGCCGCGATCGTAAAGCAGGTTGAACTCGACATAGCGGCCGCGACGAACGAGCTGTTCCTCGCGGTCGGCTTCCGTCCAGGGCGTCGCCATATTGGCATCGAGGATCGACGTGTAGATGTCGAGAAAGCTCTCGCCGACATCGCGGGTGAAGGCGAAATCCGCCTCCCAGTCGCCCGAATTGTGTCGGTCGTAGAAGATGCCGCCGATGCCGCGCGGCTCGTTCCGGTGCTTCAGGAAGAAGTAGCGGTCGCACCAGTCCTTGAAGTGCTCGTAATCGGCCACCGGGTGGCGCCGGCAGGCGGCCTCCATCGCGGCATGGAAGGCGCGCGAATCGGGGTCGTCCTGCGTGCGCCTCCGGACGAGAAACGGCGTCAGGTCGGCGCCGCCGCCAAACCACTGCTCGGTCGTCACCACCATGCGCGTATTCATATGCACTGTGGGGACATGCGGGTTTGCCATATGGGCGATCAGCGAGATGCCGGCGGCCCAGAAGCGCGGATCCTCGCTGGCGCCCGGCATTTCCTTGGCGAATTCCGGCGCAAAGGTGCCATGCACGGCCGAGACATGGACGCCGATCTTCTCGAACAGCCGCCCCTGCATCATCGCCATGGTGCCGCCGCCGCCATGGGCGCCGCTATGGTCTGTACGGTTCCACGGCGTTTTCACGAAGCGGCCGGGACTGCCTGGATAGAGCGCGGCCGGGGCCGCATCCTCGAACGCCTCGAACGCCGCGATGATGCGGCCCTGAAGCGTCGCGAACCAGGCGCTCGCGCGCTGCTTCTTCTCGTCGAGATCGTCAGGCAGGGTCATCGCCCGCGTCCTTTTCATTGCTGCCGGCGGCCGGGCCGCCTGTCTGCCTGAGCGCCTCGCCCATGGTCATGGCGATGCTCATGGCGAGATTGAGCGAGCGAAAGCCCGGCCGCATGGGAATGGTGAGGCGATGGTCGGCCAGTGCCTGGATGGTGTCCGGCACGCCGGCGCTTTCGCGGCCATAGATAAGGCAGTCGGTCGGCTTGAACGCAAAATCGAGATAGGATTGCGACGCCTTGGTGGTCAAAAGAACGAGCCGCCGGCCCTCGGAACGGCGAAATTCGTCGAAGGCTGCGAAGGAAAGGTGGCGACGGAGCACCGCGCGCTCCAGATAGTCCATACCGGCCCGCTTCATGCCGCGATCGGACAGGTCGAAGCCGGCTGGCTCGATGAGGTCGACATCGACGCCGAGACAGGCGGCGAAGCGCAGGACGGCGCCGGTATTCAGCGGAATGTCGGGCTGGTAGAGGGCGATGCGGGGCATGGACGGAAACGCGCTCGACCTTCGTTGAATGAGCGTGTCCGCTCTCTTGGCGGGCTCGCGTGCAAGGGATGCCGGAATCGGCGCGCAAAGGTCAATGATGCTTCGCTATTTCGAACGACTGATCGATCCGTTTTCGACGATGGCGAGCAACCCGCCGACGGGGCTGATCGCGTTCTATCGCTATTTCCTGCAGCCGGTCTGGCCCTATGTGCTGGCGCTGCTGCTCGCCGGTCTCGGCGCCTCGCTCGCCGAGGTCGCGATCTATTCCTATGTCGGCCGTCTCGTCGACATGATGACCCGCGGCACGCCGGCGACCTTCCTCGTCGAGCACGGGCCCGCGCTGGCGATGATGGCGCTCGTCGTCCTGGTGCTCCGCCCGCTCGTGAACGCGATCCAGACGATCATCTCGAACCAGACGCTGCCGCCGGCGCTGACGGCAAGGATCCGCTGGCTGAACCATCTCCATGTCGTCGGCCAGTCCTACACCTTCTTCCAGAACGATTTCTCCGGCCGGATCGTCACCAAGATCGTTCAGACCGGTTCGGCCATGACGCAGAGCGTGACGCAGGTCATCGACGCGCTCTGGGTGGTGGCGGTCTTCGTCACCTCGACTTTGGTGATCTTCGCCAGCGCCAATCCGCTGATGGCGGCGCCGCTGGCGATCTGGGTCGTGGTCCTCGGCATCCTCGCTGCGACCTTCGTGCCGCGCGTCCGCCGCCGGGCCGCGGCAGCCTCGGAGGCGCGCTCGCTGCTGACCGGCAAGCTCGCCGACATCTACGGAAATATCCAGACGGTGAAGCTCTTCGCGCGGGACGGCCGCGAAGAGGAGACCGCGCGGACGGCCATCGCCGAGCAGACCGGCCGCATGCTCGACCAGAACCGCCTGCTGACGCGGCTGTCGATCCTGCTGCAAATGGCCAATGCCATGCTCGTCGGCGCGACCGGTGCGGCAGCGGTCTGGCTCTGGACCAAGGGTGCGATCAGCCCCGGCGAGACCGCCGTGGCGCTCGGGCTCGTGATGCGCCTCAGCGTGATTTCCGGCCGGGTGATGATGACGCTGACCGGCCTCTTCGACAATGTCGGCACGGTCGAGGACGGCATGCGCACGATCGCGCGGCCGCACGGCCTCACCGACGAGCCCGGCGCGCCCGACCTGGTGGTGCGGCGCGGAGAGATCGTGTTCGATCAGGTCAGCTTCGCCTATGGCGGCACGACGCCCGTGCTGCGCGGCGTCGATCTTGTCGTGCGGCCAGGCGAGCGCATCGGCCTTGTCGGCCGCTCGGGCGCCGGCAAGACGACGCTGGTCAGCCTCCTGCTCCGCCTCTACGACCTCGAGGGCGGCGCGATCCGCATCGACGGCCAGGACATCACGACGGTCACTCAAGGCTCGCTCCGGACGGCGATTGGCGTCGTCACGCAGGACACGGCACTGCTCAACCGCTCCATCCGCGACAATATCCGCTATGGCCGGCCGGACGCCGACGAGACGGATGTGCGCATCGCCGCCGAGCGCGCCAGTGCCGACGGCTTCATCGCCGGCCTCGCCGATCCGCGCGGGCGCAAGGGCTATGAGGCGCATGTCGGCGAGCGCGGCGTCAAGCTTTCCGGCGGCCAGCGCCAGCGCATCGCGATCGCCCGGGTGCTTTTGAAGGACGCGCCGATCCTCGTGCTCGACGAGGCGACGTCCGCGCTCGACAGCGAGATCGAGGCGGTGATCCAGGAGCAGCTCGAAGGGTTGATGGCTGGCAAGACGGTGATTGCCATCGCGCATCGCCTGTCGACCATCGCGGCGATGGATCGCCTCGTCGTCATGGACGAGGGCCGCATCGTCGAGGCGGGCACGCATCAGGAATTGCTGGCGCGCCAAGGCCTCTATGCCCAGCTCTGGGCGCGGCAGTCCGGCGGCTTCATCGGGGACAGGGCGCCGCATGAGATTGCGGCGGCGTGAGCGCCTGATGGCCGTCATGGCCGCAACCGGCCATGACGGATGTCGTCGCCTTGCTCAGGCGTTGGCGGCGATCTTCGCGGCCTGCGGGGTCACCGCGGCGGTGTAGTCGGCCATCAGCGTCGCGCTCATTGCGCCCGGCGTGAAGTGATAGTCGCCGATCTCGGAGACCGGGGTCACCTCGGCCGCCGTGCCGCAGAGCCAGCATTCGCTGAAGGTCGGCAGCTCTTCCGGAGCGATGCGGCGCTCGATCACTTCGATGCCGCGCGCCTTGGCGAGCGCGATAACCGTCTGGCGCGTGATGCCGTTCAGGAAGCGGTCAGCGAGCGGGGTGTGGATGACGCCGTCCTTGACGAAAAAGATGTTGGCGCCGGTTGCCTCGGCGACATTGCCTTCCCAGTCGAGCATCAGGGCGTCGGCATAGCCGCGGCGCTCGGCGTCATGCTTGGAGATCGTGCAGATCATATAGAGGCCGGCCGCCTTGGCCAGCGAAGGCGCCGTCGCGGGATCGGGCCGGCGATACTTGGCAAAGCCGAGGCGGATGCCCTTCAGCCGCTCGGCGGGGCTGAAATAGGACGGCCATTCCCAGGCGGCGACAGCGACGTTGATCTTGTTGTGCTGCGCCGAGACGCCCATCATCTCGCTGCCGCGCCAGGCGATCGGACGGAGATAGCCGTCGGTCAGGCCGTTCTTGGCGAGCGTGGCGTTGCAGGCCTCGTCGATCTCCTCCAGCGTGTAGGGGATCTGGAAATCGAGGATTTCGGCCGAGCGGAACAGCCGCTCGGTGTGCTCGCGCAGCTTGAAGATCACGCCGCCATAGGCGCGCTCGCCCTCGAACACCGAGCTTGCATAATGCAGGCCGTGCGTCAGGACATGGACCTTGGCATCCTTCCAAGGCACGAAGGAGCCGTTGAACCAGATCCAACCGTCTTTCTGGTCGAAGGCAGGCGCGCTCATTGTCGTTGCTCCCGGTTCGGGCTGCCCTTGGCAGCCCCTTGGCGTGCCGTCCAGCGTCGACAGGCGCCGGTTCGGCATTGGCAGACGCCGCATCACCCCGCGGTCGATGGGGCCGCATCGCAGCGGCGCATTTTGCGCAGCGCGGAAATGATCGGTAAAGTGCCGGTCGAAGCGCATCCATGGTGTAATCCATGGCGCGGGACGGCGGGCGCGTTCGAAGATTTCGTCGCGGCGGCCATTCTCGTAACAATCGAACCGAAATATGTCAATATGACTGACGTAAATATCGAGCCGTCCGACAAGCCGGCGGCGACGGGTGAGGGGGTGGCGGAGCGCGGCAATCCCGTGACGACGCCGATCTCGATCGCCGACAAGCCCGAGACCATCCTGATCGAATTGCTGTTCTATGCCTATCGCGACTTCGTCTCGGATCCGGATGCCGTGCTGGTTCGCTATGATTTCGGCCGTGCCCATCACCGCGTGCTGCATTTCGTCGATCGCCATCCGGGCATGCGCGTTGCGGACCTCCTCGACATTCTCAAGATCACCAAGCAGAGCCTCGGCCGCGTGCTGAAGGAGCTGGTCGATACCGGCTTCATCGAGCAGGTGCCGGGCCCGGTCGACCGCCGGCAGCGTCTGCTCTATCCGACCGAGAAGGGCAGGGCGCTTTCGGCCCGACTGAGCGAGCCGCAGGCGCGCCGCATCAACGCCGCACTTCAGGCGCTCGATCCTGCCGGCCGGGTCGCGGCCGAGCGTTTTCTGCGCCTGATGATCGATGCCGACGAACGGGATAAGGTGTCCCGGTTGATCAGCCGCTAGTCGTCTGCGGCGCTGGAGCCCAATGCCATGACCGAACTTGCCGGAGCGGATGCGGCAATCCTGCCGGATGATGCGCCGCACCTCCTGCTGATCGATGACGACCAGCGCATTCGCTCGCTGCTGTCGCGCTATCTCACCGACAACGGATTTCGTATCGATGTGGCGGCGAATGCCGCGGAGGCGCGGACGCGGCTCGGCTCGCTCGCCTTCGACCTGCTCATTCTCGACGTGATGATGCCGGGCGAGAATGGGCTCGACCTATTGAAGAGCCTGCGCGAGACGATGCAGGTGCCGATCCTGATGCTGACGGCCCGGACAGAGATCGAGCATCGCATCCGCGGTTTCGAGGGCGGCGCCGACGACTATCTCGGCAAGCCGTTCGAGCCGCGCGAACTGGTGCTCAGGATCAATGCGATCCTGAAGCGCGGCACGCCGCCGGCGGCGCCTTTGATCGAGCAGCTGCGCTTCGGTCCGTTCAGCTTCCATATCGGACGGCGGGAACTGCGTCGCGGGCAGGAGGTGATCCGCCTGACCGATCGCGAACGGCAGATCATGGCGGTGTTTGCGGCGACGCCGAACGAAACCGTGCCGCGGCTCGCGCTCCTTTCGGAGGATGAGCCGGCGGGCGAGCGGACGATCGACGTGCAGATCAACCGCCTTCGCCGGAAGATCGAAGTTGACCCGGCCAATCCGCTCTATCTTCAGACGGTGCGCGGCATCGGCTATCGTCTGGTGACGGAGGCGTGAGCAGGATGGGCGCGCGGCGGCGACGCGGCAGAGCGGCATCGGGGGGCGCGTGAGCGAGCGCCAGCCGCATCCCTTCCATCGCGCCGGACGCATCGGCAGCTGGCAGGACTGGCCGTGGGTGGGGGCCATCCGCCGGCTCGGCCGCTCCCCCTCGATCAACGCGGCGCGGCGGGTTGCGCGCAAGGCCGAACCGGCTCTGTCGCTGATGCTCGCGCCCTATCGCTTCATCGGCCGCCGGCTCGGTGAAGCGATGCCGAAGGGGCTTTATGCCCGCGCGCTGATCATCATCATCGCGCCGATTGTGATCCTGCAATCGGTGGTCGCCTTCGTCTTCATGGAGCGGCACTGGCAGACGGTGACGCGGCGCTTGTCCGCCGCAACCGTGCGCGACATCGCGGCCATCGTCGACCTGATCGAGACCTATCCCGGCGATCCGACTTATGGCCAGGTCATCCGCATTGCGCAGGATCGGCTCGGCCTCATCATCGCGGTCGTGCCCGGCGAACCGCTGCCGCCGGCGGCGCCTAAACCCTTCTTCTCGCTGCTCGATAGTGCGCTTTCCGACGAGATCAGCCAGCAGATCGGCAAGCCGTTCTGGATCGACACCGTGGGCAAGTCGAACCTCGTCGAGGTGCGCATTCAGCTTGGCGACAAGGTGCTCCGGGTGCTGGCGCGGCGCAGCCAGACCTATGCGTCCAATTCGGAGATCTTCATCTTCTGGATGGTCGGGACCAGCCTGGTGCTGCTGGTGATCGCGATCGCCTTCCTGCGCAACCAGATCCGCCCGATCCAGCAGCTCGCCGACGCCGCGGAGAGCTTCGGCAAGGGCCGCGCGATCGAGGACTTCAAGCCGCGCGGCGCCCGCGAGGTCCGCCGTGCCAGCGCGACCTTCATCGAGATGGCCGATCGCATCAACCGCCAGATCGAGCAGCGCACCACCATGCTCGCCGGCGTCAGCCACGATCTCAGGACCGTGCTCACCCGCTTCCGCCTGCAACTGGCGCTGTTGCGCGAGAATGACGATGTCAGGGCGATGCGGCGGGATGTCGACGACATGCAGCGGATGCTGGAAGGCTATCTCGCCTTCGCCCGCGGCGATGTCGACGAACCGACAGTCGAGACCGATGTCGCCGCGCTGGTCGGCGATGTCGTCGAGAGCTTCCGCCGCGTCGGCCATGCGATCAGCGGCGCCTATCATGGCGATCCGCTCGTCTGGCTCAGGCCGAACGAGTTCAAGCGCTGCCTTGCCAATCTCGTCGCCAATGCCTGCCGCCATGGCGATCTCATCGTCGTGACCGCGACGCATGCCGATGGCTGGCTGGAGGTCACTGTTGACGACAACGGCCCCGGCATCCCCGACGAGCAGCGCGAGATGGTGTTCCGGCCGTTCTATCGCCTCGACGAGGCGCGCAATCTCGACGAAGGCGGTACTGGTCTCGGCCTGCCGATCGCCCGCGACATTGCCCGGGCGCATGGCGGCGATGTCGTGCTTGGAACATCGCCGGAAGGCGGCCTCGCCGCCACGATCCGCATTCCGGCTTGAGGCCGTCCTGACAGAGAGGCTCAGGCGCCCTTTGCCAGCCGAACCACGGTGCCCCAGGGATCGACCAGCTCGCGGTCGGCGGCGATGGCGCTGCCGGAGAGCGTGACATGCGACAGCCCGCCGCGCGCGGCGTCGCGCTTGCCGGCGCCACGGCTGCGCCAGATATTGCCGGCGATGTGATGATGGTAGCCGCCCGACGCCATGAAACTGGCGCCCGGATAATGCGCCATGACGTCGAGGCCGATCTCCGAGGTCCACCAGCCTTCGGCCAGGCGGTCGTCGCCGACGCGCAGATGCACATGACCGATCCGCAGCGCTGCTGGCGCTGATTGATAGGGGGCTGCATCGACCGGTAGCGCGGTCACGATCGCGTTCACATCGAGCGGCTCGGTCGCCATCTTGAGTCCGCCATTCGCGCGGGTCCAGGTTTCGTGCGGTCGGTCGCTGTAAACCTCGATGCCGTTGCCCTCGGGATCGGTGAGGTAGAACGCCTCGCTGACGAGATGGTCCGACATACCGTCGACCGGGATGCGCTTCTCCGAGGCATGCAGAACCCAACGGCCGAGATCGGCGCGGGTCGGCATCAGGAAGGCCGTGTGGAAGAGGCCGGCGCTGCGCGGGTCATCGAGCGCGGCGCCGGGCGCCAGCGATTCGAGCTCCAGCAGCGGCACGCCGCCGGCGCCGAGCACGGCGAGCCCGTCCCGTTCGGTGATCGTCTCGAGGCCAAGCAGCGTTCGGTAGTAATTCGCGACCGTCGGAATGCTCTTCACCTTGAGCCCGACCGAGGCGATATGAACAGGCCGCGTCAGCGCGAAGGGGAGGGTATGATCGTCGGCAAGCATCTCGGCCATGGCAAGGCTCCATTCGAACTATCAATGCCATAGCTAATGCGGGGTGCTTCCCTCCGATAGCGGGCGCGGAGTGAACACTGCGTGCTCAGAACAGGCGGCCGCCATCCGGCACGGCGCGCTCGACGCCCGTCAGCACCACGGCGCCCTCGGCGTCGGGCATGCCGAGCGTCAGAACCTCGGACATGAAGGGGCCGATCTGGCGGGGCGGGAAATTGACGACGGCGAGCACCTGCCGACCGACCAGTTCCTCGGCGCGATAGTATTTGGTGATCTGCGCCGATGACTTCTTGCGGCCGATCACCGGGCCGAAATCGATCACCAGTTTGTAGGCGGGCTTGCGCGCCTCCGGGAACGGCGCCACCTCGACGATCGTGCCGACGCGGATGTCGACTTTCATGAAATCATCGAAACTGATCGTCGCGCTCGCTTCGCAATCCATCGGCCGCCGCTCCTCAATGCTCGTGCTGTCCTCAGCCGAGCGGTAGCACCGGAGGCTGCTGCGTCAAGCGGCGACTTCGCCGTCCGGCGCGCTCGTGGCGGCGGGCGTCGGGGCGGAGGGGCGCTGGCGGGCGCGCGAACCGAAACGGCCGCCGAAGCGGCAGACCGTCTTCGCGACGGCGCCAGCGCGCTTGTCCCACCCCACGGCGCGTTCGAGCGCCTTGTCCAGCGTGGCCATCGTCCGCGATTGGTCGGGATCCGAGTCCTCGAGCCATACCGGCATGACCCGGGCAAAGAGCATCGCGAGCCCCTGAGTCCGTGCGAGGCCGCGCAATCCCTCTGTACCGATGCCGCAGGCTGCCAGCATGTAGCGCGCCGAGGGCAAAGCCAGTCCGTTGAGGGCAAGCGCGAGCGCGGGATCGCGGCGCGCGCTCTCCGACAGATTGGCGAGCGCCGGCTTGTAAGGCGTCAGCGCGTCGAAGCGGCGCATGGCGATGTCGAACAGGCGGTCGCGGCCGGAATCCTCGCTGGCGGGCTCCGCCTCGTCCAGCACCACACGGTCGATCCGGCGGATGAAGGCGGCGAGGATCGCCAGCTTGCCGTCGGCGGCCTCGCGCAGAGCGCCGAGCGAAAGGCCGGATCGTGTGGCGATCTCGGGGAGCGTGATCGCTTCATAAGACCTGTCGGCCATCAGCGCCATGAAAGCGTCGATAACGGGATCGGGCACGGTGTGATGCATGGCGCGTCCTCGTGATGCGGGCTTCTCACCGCCTGTCGGCGGCTCCCTCGATCTTCACCATATGGGGCGATTGCGGCGTGTTTCAGCCGGCAAGTTCCTCCGCGCGCCGCTTCGCCGCGGCGACGGCGCGGTCGAGCAGCGGCTGGAGCCCGTCTTCGGCCATGAGGACAGCAAGCGCCGCCGCCGTCGTGCCATTCGGCGAGGTGACGTTCTTGCGCAGGGTCTCGGGCGGCAGCGGCGATTGCTGCAGCAGTTCGCCCGCTCCCGCAACGGTCTGGCGGGCGAAGCTGGCCGCGAGATCGGCCGGCAGGCCGGCTTTGATGCCGGCGGCTGCAAGCGCCTCGGCGAGCAGGAAGACATAGGCCGGACCGGAGCCGGACATAGCGGTGATGGCGTCGATCAGGGCTTCGCTGTCGACCCAGCCGGTGATGCCGACCGCACCCAGCAGCACTTCGACCAGCGCGCGATCCGCCTCGGTTGTCGCGGCATTGGCATAAAGCCCGGTCGCGCCGCGTCCGACCTGCGCCGGGGTGTTCGGCATCGCGCGGACCACGGCGCCGCCAAGGGCCGCCTCGAGCGTCGCGACGGTCGTGCCAGCGGCGATCGAGACCGTCACGGTCGAGCGGCCGACCAGCGCCCGCACGGCCGGCAGGGCGGCGCCCATCATCTGCGGCTTCACCGCGATCAGCAGCACGCGCGCCTCAACGCCCTCTGGCGGGGTCGTGCGGTGGACGACCCCGTGCCGCGCCATCAGCTCGGCCGTTTCCGGCGGCGGGCCGGGATCGACGACGGTGACCGCCTTCGGATCGAGGCCACCCGCCAGCCAGCCGGAGAGCAACGCGCCGCCCATCTTGCCGGCGCCGATCAGGACGAGGGGGGAGGCGGGCGTGAGTTCGGGAAAGGACATGGGACACCGGTCGCTGCTTCGATGAAGAGCGTCATAGACCAGCGGCAAGGCCGATGGAAATGCCTGATGTTCGGCTGGCCTCAGGCTGCAGCGAAGCCGTCGAGAGCGCCGCTCATGGCAGCCATCATGACCGGGCCGCCATGACCCTCGTCCGGGAGGATCTCGAGCCGGCTTGCCGGCCATAGTCGATGCAGCCGATGAGCAGTGACTGAGGGGCTGCCGATGTCGCGCCGACCGTGGATGAGGACGGCGGGAAGGGCGGCGATCCGGTCCATGCGGGCGAGGATGGCGGCTCCATCGCGGAGGAAGCCGTCATGGGCCCAGTAATGCGTGACCAGAGTCGCGAAGCAAAGGGCCGCCGCTTCGTCGAAGCGCGTTCCGACGGGCGTGAAATGGGGATCGAGCTGGATATGCGTCGATTCCCAATCATTCCATGATCGCGCCGCCGCGATCCGGTCAGCGTGGTCCTCGCCCGCGAGCCTTCTGGCATAGGCCTCGACGATGCGCTCGCCCTGATGGCGGTGGGCCTCATGCTCGAAGCGCTCGAACGCTTCCGGGAAGAGGCGCCCGATGCTGCCGGTGATCCAGTTGACCTCGTCTCGGCTCGTCGTCGTGATCGCACCAAGGACCATGCCGGCGACGCGCTCCGGGTGGGCCTGCGCATAGGCGAGGGCCAAAGTGACGCCCCAGGAGACGCCGGAGACGATCCAGGCGTCGATGCCAAGATGCGCGCGCACGGTCTCGATATCGGCGATCAGCGCCGCGGTTGTGTTCTGGCTCAGTGTGGCAGGCGACACGCGCGGGAGACTGCGGCCGCAGCCGCGCTGGTCGATGCCGATGATGCGGTAACGGGCGGGATCGAACAGGCGTCGATAACGCCCGCTGCCGAGACTGCTGCCGGGGCCGCCATGCAGATAGAGCGCCGGGCGGCCCGTTTCAGAGCCGGATTGTTCCCAGTAGATCAGCGTGTCGGAATCGACCGGCAACAATCCGGATTCGATCGGGTCGATCTCGGGATAGAGCTCATCGGTCATGATACGGTGCGGATCATCCGATGAGAGCCCGCGCCGTGTGCGATCGCTCAGGCCTCGCCGACGGTCTCGAACATCACGGTTTCCAGCGCTTCCTGGGCCGACTTGCCAGCCCAGACGACGAACTGGAACGCCTGATAGTACCGTTCGCAGCTTTCGATGGCGTTTTCGAGCATGCCCTCGACCTGGGCGCTGTTCGGCTCGGCGCCGCCGGCCAGCAGCATGGTCTGGCGGTACATGACGACGCCTTCCTTGCCCCAGAGATCGAAATGGCCGATCCACAGCTGCTCATTGACCAGCGAGAGCAGCCGCATCACCTCGGTCTTGCGCGGATCGGTGACCTTGAGGTCGAACGCACAGGCCAGGTGCACGGCTTCCATGTCCTCCATCCAGGAGAACGAGACATGGTAATCGCACCAGCCGCCGCCGATCGAGATTGTGATCTCGTCGTCGCCCGATCGCTCGAAGCTCCAGTCGTTGATCGCCGCGATATGCTCGATCGTATCGACCGGGTTCGATTGACGGTCTTCGGTCTCGAATTCGATGAGGCTCATAGCCGATCCTCGCGCTTGATCGGAAAGGACAGCACCACTCAGATCACCCACTCGCGGAAGCGGGACCTTTCGGTCCAGCGTCCGATCCCGGACGAAATGCCGCCAGCCATGAATGGCGGACCGGCTTTCATCCCGAACTCATTGTCGGCCGACAGCCAAATGCGCGAATCTCTTGGCTATCACTATAGAGCGGCATTGCAGCTTGGCGAGATCACTTTTGCTCGCGGCTGCGAAAGACTGTTGAACATCACAATCGCAACGCCGCAATGCCGCAGGATGCGTGCGTCGCACCATCACTCAACGACAAAAGCCCCGCGCTGGTGCGCGGAGCTTCGATCCCGGCTTCACGGCCGGGCGTGATGAACAGCGGTGGCGGCGCTGGCTCAGGCCGAGCGAAGATCCACCGCCTTCGGTCCCTTGCCGCGCTTGTCCGGCTCGGTATCGAACGATACGCGCATGCCGTCATTGAGGCCCGTCAGTCCCGACTGCTCGACAGCCGTTACATGGACGAACACGTCGCTGCCGCCCTCGTCGGGGGTGATGAAGCCAAAACCCTTGGAAGCATTGAAAAACTTGACGGTCCCCGTCTGGCGCATGGCCGATCCCCTCTATTCCTCTTGCAGCGGACGCAGCACGGCCGCTCTTTCTTGCCTGGTCCTTCGATGCCGGTGGAAAATGTCGGTATCGCTCCAGCGATCGACTGGCCTGAAGGCAATGTCGTCCTCCCGACATCCTTGCCCCGAGCCAGCGATCCAGTCTCCGTCCAACCTTCGTCTGACCTCGCCTGCAAATGATGCAGTAGAAATGCATGCGAAGCAATGATTGCGGCTGGAATGCCGCCGGTTGCACAGCCAAGCCGAAGTCGGGTCAGAAAATTGAAGCGCTGGTAAAGATTTCGTCGTGGCCGGGGCTGCGGATTTTCTTGGCCGTCATGCGGTTGTGCCGGCTTTGTCACCGTGTCCTGAACGGATCGTGATCGGCGGGCCGCGTTAGGGCCCGCAAGGCTTCTTGAAGCGTCGGCCGCGGACCCCACAATCCCCATGGCAGCAACCGGAGGAGTGACCCTGTGACAAAGCTCGACAACCAACCGCGTCCCGCCATCACCCAGGACATGATCCGCCTCTATGATGACTATACGCATCTGACGCTGGACCGGCGCGGCTTCATGGACAAACTCGCGCAGCTTGCGGGCGGCACGGCTGTCGCCGCCGCCATCGCGCCCATGCTGGCCGCCAACAAGGCGAGCGCCGCCGTCGTGATGCCCGAAGATCCGCGCATCGTCACCGAGCGCGTGACGTTCAAGGGCCCGAAAGGCGATGTCTCCGGCCTGCTCGCCAAGCCGAAGGATGCGGCGGGACGCTTGCCCTCGGTGCTCGTCATCCATGAGAACCGCGGCCTCAATCCGCATATCGAGGATGTGACCCGCCGCCTCGCCGTTGCGGGCTTCCTGTCGCTCGGCGTCGATCTGCTCTCAACGGCGGGCGGCACGCCGGCGGACGAGGACAAGGCGCGCGAGATGATCGGGGCATTGAGCCCGGCTGATGCGCTCGGCGAGGCCGAGGCGGCTGTGGCCTATCTCAAGGGCAATGTCGCTTCGAATGGCAAGGTCGGCGCCGTCGGATTCTGCTGGGGCGGCGGCCTCGTCAACCAGCTCGCCGTCCATGATGCCAATCTCGCCGTCGGCGTCGCCTATTACGGCATGCAGCCGAAGGCGGAGGATGTGCCGAAGATCAAGGCAAAGCTGCTGCTTCATTATGCGGGGCTCGACGAGCGCATCAATGCCGGCATTCCCGACTATGAGGCGGCACTGAAGGCTGCGGGCGTCGACTACAAGCTCTACGTGTATGATGGCGTCAATCACGCCTTCAACAATGACACGTCTTCGGCGCGCTATGACGAGAAGGCGGCAACGCTCGCCTGGGGGCGGACGATCGAGACGCTGAAGGCCGACCTCGACTGATCGAGCGCCAGCTTGTCATGATATTGGCACGATCGCTGCATATATGAGGGCAAGTCTCTCCGGTTCCAGGCCTGAGCCCGGAACCGGAATTCCCCTTCAAAATTGCAGAATGAACATCCGATCTGTCGGGAGTTGCGTCATGACACGTCTGGGTGCCGAGGCCTGGCTGGCCGCGGCAGCGATCTGGTTGAGCATCATGCTGCCGAGCGCGGCGTTTGGCTTCTCGGCCCGCTCCATCGCGCCGGCCGTGGCTGCGGATCATCTCGTCCGGCCGCTCTGACGCTGGCCGCGCCGCCTTGGCGCATACGATCCAACTCGGCTCAAATGAATCCTGAGTGCGTCACCTGTTGGGTGCACGCTTGGCGCTATGCCGTCGCCGCAAGGGCGAGGCGGCGCTGGCCGACGCGTCGCGAGGCGATTGCGATCGCAAGCGCTGCCAATGCAAGCACGGCACCGACGATCGGCAGCCGGTCATAGCCGAAGCCGAGGGTCAGCGCAGCGCCGCCGATCCAGGCGCCAAAGGCGTTTCCGAGATTGAACGCACCCTGATTGAGCGTCGAGGCGAGGTTGGGCGCCGCTGACGCGCATTCAATCACTCGCATCTGCAGCGGCGGAATCAGGATGAAGAACACCACGCCCCAGACGAAGACCGTAACGGCTGACGCGATCTCGAAATGGCTGGTGAAGGCGAATTGCAGCAGCACCAGCGCCAACAGGGCGAGCGCGCCGATGATCGTTTCCATCAGCCGCCAATCGGCGAGGCGCCCGCCGACGAGATTGCCGATCGTGATGCCAACGCCGAAGAGCAGCAGGACGATCGTGGTCGATCCTGGCGAGATGCCGGTGATCGTCTGGAGGATCGGCGCGATATAGGTGAACACTGCGAAGAGGCTCGCCGAGGTGACGACGCTGATCGCCATTGCGAGCCAGACCTGGCTGTCGCGGAAGACGCGGAATTCGCTTGCCAAGCTCGTCGGCGCCTCGTCCGCGCCGGTCTTCGGCACGAACAGGCTGATCGCCGCGACCGCGACGAGACCGATCGCCACCACGACCCAGAATGTGGCCCGCCAGCCAAAGGCCTGGCCGATCGCCGTGCCGGCCGGCACGCCGAGGATATTGGCGAGCGTCAATCCGGCAAACAGCATCGCCATCGCCTGGGCGCGGCGTTCGCGCGGCACGAGGCTCGCCGCTACAATCGATCCGATGCCGAAAAAGGCGCCATGGCCGAAGGCAGTGACGACCCGGGCCGCCATCAACAGCGCATAGCTCGGCGCAACCGCGCAGAGCATGTTGCCGACTACGAACAAGGCGGTGAGGCCGATCAGCGTCGACTTCCGCGACAGCTTGGCCGTGGCGATGGCGATGATCGGACCGCCGACGACGACGCCGAGCGCATAGCCGGTGATCAGGAGGCCTGCTTGCGGGATGGTGACGCCGAGATCGCGCGCCAGTTCCGGCAGCAGGCCCATGATGACGAATTCAGTGGTGCCGACGCCGAAAGAGGCGACGGCGAGGGCGAGCAGCGCCAGAGGCATGGCGGTTGATCCGGGAGAAGCAATAGGCTTCCCTTATGACGCAACCGTCGCTGCTGCGATGCAGCGAAAATGCCGCACTCGGTCAGTGAATGCCGGTGAACAGGCGGTTCCAGCGGATCGCCCACGGCCAGTCCCAGACCTTCCAGAACGACGACTGGTCGTCGATCGAGAAGAAGATGACCTGCGCCTTGCCTTCCAGATTGTCGACGGGGACATAGCCCATCGAGTTCATGTCGCGGCTGTCGGCGGAGTTGTCGCGGTTATCGCCCATCATGAACACATGGTCCGGCGGGACCTCGTATTTCGGCGTGTTGTCGAAGCCGCCGCGATCGCCCTCGATCTCGATGACCCGATGCTGCACGCCATTCGGCAGCGTCTCGATATATTGCGGCGCGTCGATCGGATTGCCGAAGAAATCACGCGTCCGATAGGGTTCGATCGCCTGACGTTCGACCATCTTGTCGTTGATGTAGAGCCGTCCCTCGATGACCTGCACCGTATCGCCCGGAAGGCCGATCACCCGCTTGATGAAATCGGTCGAGTTGTCCTTCGGTCCCTTGAAGACGGCGATGTCGCCCTGTTTCGGCAGCGAGCCGAGGATACGGCCGGAGAACGGCGCGATCCCAAAGGGGAAGGAATAGCGGGAATAGCCGTAGGAGAATTTCGAGACGAACAGATAGTCGCCGATCTCGAGCGTCGGGATCAGGGAACCCGAGGGGATCTCGAAGGGTTGAAAAAGCAATGTCCGCACGACCAGCGCAATGATCAGTGCCTCGACGAAGACGCGGATCGTGCTGCCGATGCCTTCTTTCTCGGCGGGCTTCTTTTCGGCGGATTTGGCCGCGACGGTCTTCTCGGTTTCAGTCATGAGGTCCGTTCCGGACGATTGTTGGTGCGGCTGATGTAGGCGAAGCCACGGGAGCGGGCAACAACCCCCTCCCGGTCTCGTCGCCGCGGACGATATTTGGATGACGCGACGAGGCTATATCATCCGCCTCTGAGGCGAAAATGTGAGTCGCGCCGTCGATGCGGCGCTTGCGAGGAGGCCTTGATTGAGTAAGCCACCCCTTTTTTCCGGCGGAGCCGGACGGCGCGGCCTCGCGGCCAGCGCCGCCATAGGCCTGTCGCTGCTTTTTACCGGTGCTGCACTCGCCGATGACGCCTTCACCACCGGCGCGGTCAACATGCGCACCGGTCCCGGCACCAATTACGGCAAGATCGGCACGTTGCCCAAGGGCACCGGCGTCGATGTGCTCGGCTGCACGGTCGGTTGGTGCCAGGTTTCAGCCGGCGGTCCGCCTGGCTGGATTTCCGACAATTACCTCGCCGGTTTCGTCGGGCCGCCGCCCGTCTATCGTGGCCCGCCGCCGCCCATCTATGTCGAACCGCCAGTTTATGTGCAGCCGCCGCCTGTCTATGTGCAGCCGCCGGTTTATGTGCGACCGCCTTATTACGGCCCGCCAGGCTATCGTCCGCCGCCACCTTATTATGGCGACCGGCCGCCGGGGGGCTGGAACAACGGTCCCCCGCCGGGCTATCGCCCGCCGCCGCCCGGGGGCTGGAACAACAATGGCCCGCCGCCCGGCTACCGTCCGCCGCCACCGGGCGGATGGAACAATAATGGCGGTCCGCCGCAGCAGGGCAATGGCGGCCAGGGTGGGCAGCGTCCGCCGCCGGGCAATGGCGGTCCGCAGCCCTATCAGCCGCCGCAGGGTGGTCAGCAGCAGCAGCAGCCGAGGCCGCCGCAGCCACAGGCAGTACAGCCGCAGCAGCCGCAGCAGCCGGGCAAGGGTCCTGGGTTCTATGTCCCGGGCGCGCCGAACCCGGAATGCAAGCCTGGAACCTTGTTCTGTCCGCAGTAGCGGAGTATCGGGCCGAAAAGCGGAAACCGATTTTTGGACGATCCGATGCGAAAACAAGAAGCCTGATCGCCATGTGTCCGATCGGACTCATGGCGATCAGTGGGTGAACGGACTGTCTTCGCCGCGGCGGCATTCATTTGCTGCCGCGGCTGGCCCATACTAGTCGGCCATGGGCGAAGAGGACGACGATGCAGCTCGGTATCTACACATTCGGCGACTTGATGCCCGACCCTTCGACCGGCGTCCGGATCAGCCCGCAGCAGCGGATCGCCAATCTCCTCGAAGAGATCGAACTCGCCGATCAGCTCGGCCTCGACGTCTTCGGGCTCGGCGAGCATCATCGGCCCGATTATCTGATCTCGGCGCCCGAGGTGATCCTCGCTGCGGCCGCGGCCCGCACGAAGCAGATCCGTCTCACCAGCGCTGTCACCGTACTTTCCTCAGATGATCCGGTGCGCGTCTTCCAGCGCTTTGCGACGCTCGATCTCATCTCGAACGGCCGTGCCGAAATCATGGCCGGGCGCGGTTCGTTCATCGAATCGTTCCCGCTGTTCGGCTATGACCTTGACGATTACGATGCGCTCTTTAGCGAGAAGCTCGACCTGCTGCTGGCACTTCGAGAGAAGGAGCGCGTCACCTGGAAGGGGGACCATCGCGCGGCGCTCGCCGATCGCGGCGTCTATCCGCGCCCGATGCAGGACCCGCTGCCGCTCTGGATCGCCGTCGGCGGCACACCGCAATCGGTGGTGCGTGCCGGCATGCTCGGCCTGCCGCTCGCCATTGCCATCATCGGCGGCCAGCCCGAGCAGTTCGCGCCGCTGGTCCAGCTCTATCGCGAAGCGGCGGTGCGCGGCGGCCATGACCCGGCCACGCTTCCGGTTGGCATCAATTCGCACGGCTTTATCGCCGAGACCTCGCAGGAGGCCGCCGATATCGCGTTTCCGCCCTTTGCCGACACGATGTCGCGAATCGGCCGCGAACGCGGCTGGCCGCCGACGACGCGTGGCCAGTTCGAAGCACAGCGCAAGCTGCGCGGCGCGCTGTTTGTCGGCAGCCCGGCCGAGGTGGTCGAGAAGATCCTCTACCAGCACGAATTCTTCCAGCACGACCGCTTCATGATCCAGTTCAGCGTGGGTGCGCTGCCGCACGACAAGCTCATGAAGTCGATCGAGCTTTTCGGCACCCGCGTCGCCCCGGCGGTGCGCGAGGCGCTGGCCGCCAAGGCAGATATGGTGGAACCAGCTTCGGCCTGAACGTGAAATGCCTATCCTCGACCGTGTTGGGATGAGGAATTGCATGTCGCGAAAGCGCCGGAGCGTGGTCTTTCTCGCCTGTCCAATTCTGTCGATTGCGCTACAATAATGGCCGATCCATGCAGGAGCACGCCCGTGACCGCAAAGCCCGCAGCGCCGCGCCAGTTGAAGCTTGGCGCCTTCATGCGACCGGTCAGCCTGCATACCGGCGCCTGGCGCTATCCCGGCGCCTGGCCGGACGCGAACTTCAACTTCGGTCATCTGAGACAGATGATCCAGACGCTCGAGCGCGGCAAGTTCGACGCGTTCTTCATGGCCGACCACCTTGCTGTGCTGAACATGCCGGTCGCGGCGCTGAAGCGCAGCCATACCGTGACCTCGTTCGAGCCGTTTACGCTGCTTTCGGCGCTGGCAGGAGCGACCGAGCGGATCGGCCTCGTCGCCACCGCCTCGACCACTTTCGAGGCGCCTTATCATGTCGCCCGCCGCTTTGCCTCGCTCGATCATATCAGCGGCGGCCGCGCCGGCTGGAACATCGTTACGACCGCCAATCCCGACGCGGCGCTGAATTTCGGCCTCGACGATCATGTCGAGCATGGCGAGCGCTATCGCCGCGCGCGTGAATTCTACGATGTCGTCACGGGGCTCTGGGACAGCTTCGCCGAGGACGCGTTCGTGCGCGATGTCGCAAGCGGCGTCTATTTTGATCCGGAGCGCATGCATGTGCTCGATCACAAGGGTGAATTCCTCTCCGTGCGCGGTCCGCTCAATATCGCCCGGCCGCCGCAGGGCTGGCCCGTGATCGTGCAGGCCGGCGCCTCGGAACCCGGCCGCCAGCTCGCTGCCGAGACGGCCGAGGTGATCTTCGGCGCGGCTCCGACGATCGAGGAAGGCCGTCGCTTCTACGCCGACATCATGGCACGCATGTCCAAGGCGGGCCGCGCGGAGGGTTCGCTCAAGATCCTGCCCGGCGCCTTCGTCGTCGTCGGCGACAGTGCGGACGAGGCGGCGGAGATCCGTGCCCGGCTCGATGCGGGCGTCCACTATGACAGTGGCATCGCCTCGCTCTCGATCGCGCTCGGCCATGATGCATCCGCCTTCGATCCCGACGGCCCATTGCCTGAGATTCCAGAGACCAATGCCAGCAAGACTGGCCGCGCGCGGGTGATCGAGATGGCGCGGCGGGAAAACCTCACCGTCCGCCAGCTCGCGCAAAGGCTCGGGGGCTTTTCGGGGCTCGAGATGGTCGGGACGGCCCAGTCGATCGCCGACACGATGGAGGAATGGCTCGTCACACGCGCTTCGGACGGCTTCAACGTGATGTTCCCCTATCTTCCGGGCGGGCTCGACGCCTTCGTCGACAAGGTCGTACCGGAACTGCAGCGGCGCGGCCTGTTCCGTCGCGACTATGCCGGCACGACCTTGCGCGACCATCTCGGCCTTGCGCGGCCGGAGAACCGCTTCTTCCCGCGCTGACCGGATCGCGGCGCCGGCATCCCCATTTTTATCGGCGGCTGCATCGGGAGAAGCATGGTTCGGCGTCGCGCCCATCTGCGCCCGCGCTCCACCTCCGGCGGTAACGAATCAGCCCCGGCTTCCGCCGTTTCCATGGTGGAGCCCGGTCAGACCGGCCGTCCGGTCACAATTTTTTAACCCTGATTTCGCCGGCATAACCGCGGATTTCCGCCGTTCCGTGCGTTTTGTCCTCCGATCCCATTAACTGCTCGTTAACCGGATCGGGCCGAGAAAATGCTTAACAGAACGCAAAGAGCATCCCGTGAGCACAGCAGCCCCGACCATAGCCGCCCAGAGTGCAGCCGCCGCCAGGGAAGAGGCCGACAAGGCGGCCAAGAACGCCAAGAACGCCGCCAAGCAGGCGATCCGCTTCCGTGGCCGTTCTTTCCTCGCCACGGTGCTGGCGCCGACGCTGCCGATCAGCGGCTGGCTGGCGGAACTCGACAAGCTCGCCGGTCGTTCGCAGGGCTATTTCGCAAACCGCCCCGTCATTCTCGACGTCAGCGGCCTCGTCATCACCAAGACCGATTTCGCCGAGCTGCTCGTCGAGCTGCATGAGCGCGAGGTCAAGGTGATGGGGGTCGAGGGCGCCGATCCGTCCTGGCTCGGCTTTGGCATGCCGCCCTCCGTGAGCGGCGGCAAGCATACCGAGATCGTGCACAAGCCAAGCGCCGAGCCACCCAAGCAGCAGGGTTTCGTGGATCGTCCGATCCCCTCGCTCCTGATCGAGACGCCGGTTCGCTCGGGACAGTCCATCATCTTTCCGCAGGGCGATGTGACCGTCATCGGATCGGTCGCCTCGGGCGCCGAAATCATCGCCGGCAACTCGATCCACATTTACGGCACGCTGCGGGGGCGGGCGATCGCCGGCACCACCGGCAACGCGGCGGCGCGAATCTTCGTCCAGAAATTCGAGGCCGAACTGATCGCGATCGACGGGCTCTACCAGACGGCTGACGAGATCGACGCGAAGTTCCGCGGCCGCTCCGTGCAGGCCTGGCTCGCTGACGACAAAATGAACATGGCGGCTCTGGCCTGACCAGAGAATTGAGGAGCAAGGGGTTATGTCGCAGGTTCTGGTGGTCACATCCGGCAAGGGCGGCGTCGGCAAGACGACGTCGACGGCAGCGCTCGGCGCGGCGCTCGCCATGAACGGCAGCCGCGTCGCCGTCGTCGATTTCGACGTCGGCCTGCGCAATCTCGATCTCGTCATGGGCGCCGAGCGCCGCGTCGTCTACGACCTCATCAATGTGGTTCAGGGCGAGGCGAAGCTGCAGCAGGCGCTGATCCGCGACAAGCGGCTCGACACGCTCTATTTGCTGCCGGCTTCGCAGACCCGCGACAAGGATGCGTTGACCAGCGAGGGCGTTGCCCGCGTCATGGAAGACCTGCGCGAGAGCTTCGACTGGATCGTCTGCGACAGCCCGGCCGGCATCGAGCGCGGCGCCCTGCTCGCCATGCGCCATGCCGATGTCGCTGTTGTCGTGACCAATCCGGAAGTCTCTTCGGTGCGCGACAGCGACCGCATCATCGGCATGCTTGACGCGAAGACCGAGAAGGCAGAGCGCGGCGAATATATGGAGAAGCATCTGCTTCTGACCCGCTATGACGCGGCGCGCGCCGAGCGCGGTCAGATGCTCAAGGTCGACGACGTGCTCGAGATTCTCTCGATCCCGCTGCTCGGCATCATTCCCGAGAGCGAAGCCGTGCTCAACGCCTCCAATGTCGGCTGCCCGGTGACGCTCACCGCCGCCGACAGCGCCCCGGCGCGGGCCTATATCGACGCCGCGCGCCGGCTCGAGGGCGACGTGATCCCGATGATGATCCCGGCCGACAAGCGTATCGGCCTGATGGGCAAGCTGTTCGGTCGGAGGGCGGCATGACGATTTTCGATTTCTTCAGGCCAGCCCGTTCGGCGCCAGTGGCGCGCGACCGGCTGCAGATCCTGCTGCAGCATGAGCGCGTCTCGGCAGGAGCCAGCGACCTGATCGCGATCCTGCGCGAGGAAATCCTCGCCGTGATCGCGCGCCATGTCGAGATCCCGGCCGAGAAGGTTCAGGTCAAGATGCAGCGCGACGAGGCGATCTCGACGCTCGAAGTCGAGATCGAGTTGCCGAACCCGATCCGCCGCCGCGCCGCGTGAGCGGTCTCGGAGCAGCGCTTCTTCGCGTCGGGGGGCTGCATGAGGACCCGCCGATGGGTGATGTCAGCCTCTGCTTCCGGGCAGCGGACTGGTCCTTGATGACCTGCCGGTCACGATCGGCAGGTCGCGTGTCTGAGCCGCCGGTATCCGCCATGCTTCAAGACGGCTTGTCGGGAATCTTTTCGGGGATCTTGAATCCGATATAGGCCGTGCCCGTGAATGCCATCAGCGCCAGCAGCGTTGTGCTGAACTCCGGCATGGTCAGGTCGCGGTAGATCCCGACGACGAAGATGACGCCGAGGACCACTGTCCAGGCCACCAACTGCAGGCGATGCAGCGTGGGGCCGCCATCGTCATTGATCAGGTCGACCATGATCTTGCGGTAGTTGATCCGTTCGCTTCCGGGAATGCAGGTTGCGGAGATGTAGTCCTTCACAAGTGCATTGTAGGCATCAATCTTCTCTTCGAGTATCATCTGATTCGTTCTATCAGAATTCTGTATCGACTTTGCGAGATCGGCCCTCAGTTTCAGAACGTCTTCCCAGGTACTGAGCTTTTTGTCCTTGAGGGCGGCGTCGACAGCCTCGACTGTTTCTGATCTGCTGGTATTTGCGACGACCGCGCCCAGCCCGGTGGCCGCGCTGATCCCCATCAGCGCGAGCGCCTGGGCGTTGAGGGTGTTGGAGTCCCATAGCAGCAGCCAGAGGAACAAGAACGATCCGATGACGAGGACGAACCAGAACGCCATCTGGCAGCGTCCGAGGCTGAAGGACCGCTCGCGCGGGGGTATCTGGATCAGGAACGCGTCCCTCAGGATTGCTGTACCGGTCGCCGCCCAATAGGTCCCGAGGATCACCAGCACCCCGAAGACGAGGGCCGCGAGGAACCACCAGCCCGAGATGATATCGAGCTGGAATGTGGCTGGAGGGGCTCCTGCGGCCGTGCGCAGGCGGCTCTTGTCCTTATCGCTCGTCTTGGCAACCGCGACCGTAAGCTCCCGGGTCATGGTTGGGGAACCAAGGATGGCGTTCCAGCTCTCTTTGCTCTTGTCGGTCCGGCGCAGTTTGAAGACGAGGCCATGCGATGCGTCGTCGAAGGCGGTGCTGGTGGAGAGACCGGGTATCTCGTGGCCGTCCAGGAACAGTGACCAGTCGGCGGCATTGAGCGGCGCGGTCCCATTGAGGCGCACCAGCAACTCATCCCCCATTGAGATCGACAGGCCTCCCGGCGGCGTGCCGGCCGGCCCGAGGCCGACGATCATTGTCGGCTGAGTCATGCTTGGCTCGGGTCCCGTCTGGCCGGTCTCCTGTCCCGGCGCAACCTCTCCGGCGCCGCCGACGCCCGGTGGCACAGTTGCCCCAGGCGTCGCCGCATGAGCGGCGATGGGTGTCATCAACAGGAACAGCATCAGAACCCACAACAGGGCAGGCATCACGTGTGTAAGCGCGCCCGACATTCGGATAGTCGCCATGATCTCCCCCGAGACTTGAGCCGATCGTCCCGGGTGCCCGGAACCTCTCACGAGTCATAATGACACGTATAAAGTGTATAATACCACTTATACGGGATATCGACGAGTCGCCTGGGGGTCGGATTTCAAGAATTCAGGCCTCGGACAGGCCGCGCCGAAAGAGGAGCGGCGCTGGCCCCCGCACGCTCCCTGAGGCGTGGTCAGGTGCGCCGTCCGCGTCGATGACGGCAGCAATCACGGGCTGCCCTGGCGAGATGGCGATCGATGCCGGTTACGCCGAAGCTGGGCAATCTTCCGCTTCACGCTGGGGCGGTCAAAGCCGCCGCCTCGTCCATCCTTAGCGCTAAAACGGGTCTGGGGCCGCAGCGTGCAGTCCGAGTTTTAGTCTTATGGCAACTTATGGTTGCTCGTTGCGGCGCGGCCCGTTCACACGAAGCGGGGGATCGGGCCGTCCTGCGGCGTGGTGTCGTCGCCGAGGTCGAGGAAGACCTGGTCGATATAGCACCAGCCCCAGCCCTCGGGCGGGTCATAGCCCTCGATGATCGGATGGCCGGTTGCGCGGAAATGCGCCGTCGCGTGCTTGTTCGGCGAGTCGTCGCAGCATCCGACATGGCCGCAGCTGCGGCAGAGCCTGAGATGAACCCACCAGCTCCCCGTCTTGAGGCATTCTTCGCAGCCCTTCGCGCTCGGCTTCACCGTGCGGATGGTCTGGGTATGCGTGCATTCCTCGCTCATCAGGCTTTGGCTCCGGCTTCGGGGGGAGGGACGCGGCCGGCATCGGCTGCGAGAAAAGCGTGGATCGCGGCGACGACCTGTGCGCCTTCGCCGATGGCGGCGCCGACGCGCTTGACCGAGCCGGCCCGCACATCGCCGACCGCGAATACGCCGCGGCTGCTGGTTTCAAGCGCATGGTGGCCCGGAACGCGGCCGGTCTCGACGAAGCCGTGGCCGTCGAGGGCGACGCCGCTGCCCGCCAGCCAGTTGGTGTTCGGATCGGCGCCGATGAACAGAAAGACATGGCGGATCGGCCGCCGCGTTTCTGCCCCGGTGATGCGGTGGCGCCACGTCACCGCCGCCAGCGCGCCACGCTCACCCTCGAGCCGCGTGATCTCGCTTTGAGTCACCAATTCGATATTCGGCAGGGAGGCGATGCGATCGATCAGATAGCGCGACATGCTGGCCGCGAGCCCGTCGGCGCGGATCAGCATCCAGACCTTGGCGGCCTGGCCCGCCAGAAACACCGCTGCCTGACCGGCCGAATTGCCGCCGCCGACCAGCACGACCTCCTGTCCCGCCGACAGCTTCCGCTCCAGAGGCGAAGCCCAATAGTGGATGCCCGGCCCTTCGTATTTTTCGAGATCGGGGATCGACGGGCGGCGATAGCGGGCGCCGCTCGCTATGACGATGCTGCGGGACGTCGCCGTCTCGTCGGGGCCGAGCGCGATCTTGAATTGCCGCTCGCCGGTTCCCGGCACGGCAGCGATCGATGTCGCCTCGTCGGGGATCGCCAGCTCGACGCCGAACTTCTGCGCCTGATTATAGGCGCGGGCCATCAGCGCCATGCCGGTGATGCCGGTCGGAAAACCGAGATAGTTCTCGATCCTTGCCGAGGCGCCCGCCTGGCCGCCAAAGGCGCGGCTGTCAACGACCAGCACAGAAAGACCTTCCGAGGCGGCATAGACGGCAGTCGCGAGGCCGGCCGGTCCGGCGCCGATCACGGCGACATCGTAGATGCGGGTTGGATCGAGCGGCCCGACGAGGCCAATGCAGCGGGCCAGCGCCGATTCGGTCGGGTTGCGCAGCACCTGGCCGTTCGGGCAGAGCACGACGGGCAATGCTTCGGCCTCGATGTGGAAGCGGGAGACGATCGCCTCGGCGGTCGCATCATTGGCCGGATCGAGCGTCTGGTTCGGCACGCCGTTGCGCGACAGGAAGCCCTGCAGCCGCAGCACGTCGCCATCGTCGACGCCGCCGACGATGACGGGACCGGCGCCGGCCTCGATCAGGCCGACGCGGCGCAGGATCAGCGCACGCATGATGCGCTCGCCGAGCTCGGCTTCGGCGACCATCAGCGCCCGCAGCCGATCGGAGGGAATAACCAGCGCCTCGACCGCGCCGCGCGCTTTGGCATCGACAAGGGCAGGGCGGTTGGACAGCTGCGTCACCTCGCCGACGAACTGGCCCGGGCCATGGTCGACGATGAGGTGATCGACGCCCGCCGCATCCTGACGCGTGATGACGACCTCGCCCGAAAGCACGACGATCAGGCCGGGCAGGGGCACGCCGCGCCGGGCAATCTGATCGCCATCGGCATGCGCGACGCGCGTGCCGAAGCGCTCAATTCGCTCGATTTCCCCCGGCTCCAGCGTCGGGTACATCTGCGCGGAGCGGGTGTCGGCGACGTTGGCCATGCGTGTGTTTCCTTCGAAGCATTTGCGGCTGCGGCCTGCGTCAGTAATGCGGCGGCGGCGCATCCGGGACGGCCGAACGGCTTGAGCCCGCCTCGGCGTCGGCCAAGCGGTCCTCAAGGCGAAGCACCAGCCGCGTCAGCCGGTCGATCTCCTTCCATTGCGCCAGAACCATCGCGTTCAGCTCGTCGAGGCTGCGTTCATGATGGGCGGCGCGGATTTCCAGCGCATCGACGCGATCGGGAACCGAGGGATCATCGATCATCGGGACGCCCCCTTCATTGGGCCGCTCGCAAGCATTCGGCCAATTTCCTCCGCGAGCATGCGTACTTCCTCTGCTGCTTTCGACTGTGGGAAGGCTTCGAGTACGGAGCCGCCCGAGCCCATCGTGGCGCCGAAGGCGACGCGATTGCCGAGCCGGCTGATGGCCACAGGGGCTCCCAGCCTGCCGATCTCGGCCAACGTCGCCTCGGCGATGGCGCGGGCTGGCGCGCGATTGACGATGAGGATGGCCGGCGGACCGCCCTTCTCGACCAGTTCGAGCGTCGCTTCCGTCGCCCAGAGATCGACCGGTGTCGGCTGGATGGGGACGGCCACGAGGTCTGCAGCCTCGATGGCGTTGCGGGCCTCGAGATCGGAGCGCGGCGGCATATCGATCACCACGAGATCATGGTCGCGGGCCAGCAGCCTTGCCTCGCGCTTGGCGCCCCAGCCGGAGGCTGTGCGCAGAATGAGGCCGGTCGCGCCTTCGCCGAGCCGGCGTTCGCGCCGCTCATACCATTGGCCGAGGCTACCCTGCGGATCGACATCGAGAATCGCGATGCGCGCCCCTGAGGTCGAGAGGCCGGCTACGGCGAGGTGGGCAGCCAGCGTCGTCTTGCCGGAGCCGCCCTTCTGCTGCGCGATCACCAGGATCTTGCCTGCCACGGGGTTTTGCTCTCCGGCTGCTTGCGGCGCGCGCGCCCCTGGAAATGATCGTTTGGCAATCTCGCAGGAGACGTCCGCAAGGGCAATGCCAAGCGCGAGCGATGGTTGCGCGGGCGGCGGGCGTCGGCGCTGCCGCGATACTTTTTCAGGCTCCACACCCTTCAAATTCCGGGTGACTCGTTCTACTTTCGTACCCATGGCCAAACGCACCAGACCGTCCGGCTTCGGCGAAGCGCCGCAGGCTGGTTTCGACGCCGAAAGCACCACGGAACTGTCAGGCAACATCGCCGACTGGATCGACGAGATCGCGCGGGCTGCCGATGCGCAGCCGATTGCGCCGAAGCCGAAGCGTGCGCCGCGCGCCCGGCCGGAGCGCATGCAGTTGGTCGATCTGCCGGTCGACGAGGGCCGGAAGAAGACCAAGGCCGCCCGGGACAAGGCGGCGTCGGACGGCAAGGAGCCGGTCGGCAAGGACGCTGCCAATTACAAGTCGAGCCGGGGCACGTCGATCGGCGTCGCCGCCACTGCGCGCGAGCGGGCGGCGAGTGGTCTCAATCCCGTCGCCGGCCTCGACATGGGCCTTGAGGAAGCCGAGGCCTCGGCAAGCCTTGCCTCGTCTTCGGTCACGGCCACCGTCGCGGCGCTGACAGCGCTGATCGAGCATGGCCGCCAGGATGTACGCGACGGGACCTGGGTGCCGCATCGCCCGGAGCGGCCGCAGAAATCCGAGGGCGGAAAACCCTTCCGCATCGTCTCGCCCTTCGAGCCCAAGGGCGATCAGCCGACGGCGATTGCTGAACTGGTTGAGGGGGTTAGCCGGCAGGAGAAGGACCAGGTCCTGCTCGGTGTCACCGGCTCGGGCAAGACCTTCACCATGGCGCAGGTCATCGAGCGGACGCAGCGTCCGGCGCTGATCCTCGCACCCAACAAGACATTGGCGGCGCAGCTCTACGGCGAATTCAAGTCGTTCTTTCCGGACAATGCCGTCGAATATTTTGTCTCCTACTACGATTACTATCAACCCGAGGCCTATGTGCCGCGGACGGATACTTATATCGAGAAGGAATCATCCGTTAACGAGCAGATCGACCGGATGCGCCATTCGGCGACCCGCTCGTTGCTTGAGCGCGACGACGTCATCATCGTCGCCTCGGTGTCCTGTATTTATGGTATCGGATCGGTCGAGACCTATACGGCAATGGTCTTCGGCATCGAGCTTGGCGAAAAGCTCAACCAACGCCAGCTCCTCGCCGATCTCGTCGCGCTGCAATACAAGCGTCAGGATCTCAATTTCGTCCGCGGCAGCTTCCGCGTCCGCGGCGATACAGTTGAAATATTCCCGGCTCACCTTGAAGATCGCGCCTGGCGACTGTCTCTGTTCGGCGACGAGGTCGAGAGCATCACGGAATTCGATCCGCTGACTGGGCAGAAGACAGCCGACCTGAAATTCGTCAAAGTCTACGCGAATTCGCACTATGTCACACCGAAACCGACTCTGAATCAGGCGATTCAGTCGATCAAGACCGAGCTGCGCGCGCGTCTGGTAGAGCTGGAGGCTGCCGGGCGGCTGCTCGAGGCGCAGCGGCTGGAGCAGCGCTGCCGATTCGATATCGAGATGATCGAGGCGACCGGCTCCTGCGCCGGCATCGAGAACTATTCCCGCTACCTGACCGGGCGCCTGCCCGGCGAGCCGCCGCCGACGCTGTTCGAATATCTGCCCGACAATGCGCTCGTCTTTACCGATGAGAGCCATGTGACGATCCCCCAGATCGGCGCGATGTATCGCGGCGACTTTCGCCGCAAGGCGACGCTGGCCGAATATGGCTTCCGCCTGCCGTCCTGCATGGACAACCGGCCGCTGCGTTTCGAGGAATGGGACGCGATGCGGCCGCAGACCGTGCATGTCTCGGCGACGCCCGGCGGATGGGAGATGGACGCCACCGGCGGCGTGTTCACCGAGCAGGTCATCCGCCCGACCGGACTGATCGACCCGGTGATCGAGATCCGCCCCGCCAAGACGCAGGTCGACGACCTGCTCGGCGAAGTGCGCGAGACGGCCAAGGCCGGCTATCGCACGCTGGTGACGACGCTGACCAAGCGCATGGCGGAAGACCTCACCGAATATCTGCATGAGAACGGCGTGCGGGTCCGCTACATGCATTCCGATGTCGAGACGCTGGAGCGGATCGAGATCATCCGCGATCTGCGCCTCGGCGCATTCGACGTGCTGATCGGCATCAACCTGTTGCGCGAGGGTCTCGATATCCCCGAATGCGCGCGGGTGGCGATCCTCGATGCCGACAAGGAAGGCTTCCTGCGCTCGGAGACGTCGCTGATCCAGACCATCGGCCGCGCGGCGCGCAATGTCGACGGCAAGGTCATCCTCTATGCCGATCACATCACTGGCTCGATGGAGCGGGCGATGGCCGAGACCGAGCGGCGGCGCGAGAAGCAGGTGGCCTATAATGTCGAGCACGGCATCACGCCGGAATCGATCAAGCGCCAGATCGGCGACATCATGGCCTCGGTCTATGAGCAGGACCATGTCACCGTCGATGCCGGCCTCGCCGATACGGCGCTGATCGGCAACAATCTGAAAACCCATCTCGAGGATCTCGAGAAGCGGATGCGCGAGGCGGCGGTCAATCTCGAATTCGAGACGGCGGCACGGCTGCGCGACGAGATCAAGCGCCTGCGCGAGACCGAACTCGCCATCGCCGATGATCCGCTCGCCCGCCAGTCGGCGATCGACGACCGCACCGGCGGCTATCGCGGCGAGAAGAAATATGGCGCGGCCGGCAATCTGCCGCCGGAGCCGAAGACCCGCGCGCGCAAGAACGATCTCGACGAGATGACAGTGAAGCGGACAGAAGTGCCGGTGGGCACGCGCGCCCGCAAGCCGACCCTCGACGAGATGGGCGCGAGCTCGAACATGACGCAGGTCGCCGCCGAACACGGCGACAAGCCGAAGCGCCCCGATCCGATGACCACGAACCACCGCCCCGGCGGCCGCTCGATCGGCGGCAGGGCAGGGAGCCATGCCGGCAAGAAGGGGCCGAAGAAGTAGGTTGCTAGTTGCATGGCCGCAGACGTAAGTTATACTCATGAATTAGCATGAGCTGGCAGCTGCTCGGGAAAATGTCGGTGGAGTTGAATGATTTGTCATTAGCTGAGAAAAATGGTCCCCCGCACCGAGTAGTTTCCTCCATACGTATAACTAGTCTATTCGGTCGACACGACGTGAATATTGATTTCTATCAGGGCGACAAGGATAGTTATGCAATAGATTTTATATATGGAGCTAATGGGAGTGGAAAGTCAACCGTATTAAAACTTGTATATTCCGCCTTATCGAGTGCCTCGAAAGAAGGAAATAGGACGTATATTGGACGGGTCTGCTTTGAGAGAATGAAGGTTTTGTTTAGTGATGGGCTTTCTGTATCAATAGAGCGCAATGAGGCCACTGACGGATCTTATAGATACATTGTAAGAATGTTTGATGATTCAATTTTTGATTATTATGTCGCTGTCAATGACGATGGAGAGGTTGACGATAAATTAAATCCTGGAATAAAATCTATTGATGACTTTATTAGGAGTATTGGGATTAACTGTGTTTTTATATCAGAGTCCCGGGATATTAAATCTAGTTTTAATCAGCTGAAAATTTCAGATGAAGAAAATCGAATCAGTTTCGATTGGATTGTGGGATCGCGGGATTCCGGCGCCATTAGTCCCAAGAATAATCAATCTATGGTATCAAAAGTCTCCGATCGACTTGAGGCCTGGCTCCGCGGCGAGTCTATTGCGGGTGGATTCAATAATCAATCAAACGTCAATGCGATTTACCTAGATATCGCGAGAAAGTTGTCTGGCCTAACAGCTAGAACGCCAAAATTCAGCTATACAAAAAAGAAGATATTTGAGCGACTTGAGAATATTACGAACAAGTACACTCCTCTTGAGCGCTTCGGGTTGGCGCCTCACGTGGAGTTTTCGGCCATTAGCGAAGCCATCTCAGCTTGCCCGAGTTCTTCTATTTCTCAACTTGGTTCGTCTCTCAAACCCTATTTCGATAGCATCGAGTCGAGGGCCGACGAGTTGTCGATCGTAACACAAATAATTGCGACATTTGTCAATGAAATAAGTAACTACTACGATGGAATTGTTCTTAGTTATGATTTGAGGTCTGGTTTTAGCTTCAGTTTCGGTGATGGTGTTTCGATACGAATTGACGATTTATCATCAGGGCAGCGGCAGCTTTTCTTGATTTTTTCATGCTTTGTATTGTCCCGCGATCAGAATGCGATTGTGTTCATCGATGAGCCCGAGATATCTTTGAATATTAAGTGGCAGCGAAGTTTGTTTGGCTCGATCGAGAAAATATTGGTGGGCTCACATTGTCACGTTATAGCGGCATCTCATTCTATTGATGTCATGTCGCGTTACCGGGCGCATATTAGCTCGATGTAGGAATTGAGATGGCTGGAATTCCTGTTCGAAGGACCATTGATAGCCTTAAGACTCTTTATCAAGTCGAGCGCTTTACAGACATATTTGTCGAAGGTGTCACTGATAGCATCATTGTCGAAGAATTCCTTGAGAATAAGGGCCTATCATGCCAGGTGATCATATGTGATGATGTTGATTTTAGCGATTTCAGCGGAATCGGCGGGAATAGAGGGCGGCTAGCGCACTTGGCGAAGATCTTCGAGGCGGCTGATTTGGCGAGTCCCATCGTTGTTGTAGACCGCGATCTTCACGATTACTCTTCTGCAGAGCGTGTTTCGGGTTCGGTTGTGATTACTGAGTTCACATCTCTAGATATTAGTAATTTAAGCCTAAAATACTTGGCGTCCTGTTTCAGGTCTGAAACTAAGAAGTCGGCGCACAAGAGAGATATTCGGCATATTATTGAGGTTTCAAGATTCTTGATGGCTATTCGTCTGAAGAATCAATCAATTAGTGCATCAATGCCAGATCTAAAGGAGAAGTATTTCAATGGCGGTTCCTCGAATGTTTCCTTTGATATAAAGAAATACCTTTCTGCGATCGATGCTATAAATAAAAGTCCAGGACTGTGGACCTCATTTGAGGGTGATATTCGTGCAATGGCTGCTAGCCTTCCTGCTGATCACAGGAAGTCTGTAATAATTCATGATTTGTCATCTGCGTTCAGAGTTGTAATGTCGTTCAGTGACGCCGCATTTGGTCGGCGAGACGGGTTGCTGGAGCGCTTAGCGCTTTTGACATTTTCACACGCGGACGGCTTTTCCGCTGAAGAATTTGAGCAGATTTTACGTCGAACTACCAACGATGCGAAACAAGACGCAACGGCCTGAGCGCCGTCCGCCGGTCGCGAAATAGTCCGCCGCACGTGATCACTCCCCTCTTACGCCGCCAAATGCCGGTCGAAAAACGCTGCGATCTCCTTGAAGGCTTCCGCCGTTTCGGGGACGAAGGGCGTCAGGAACTGGGCGTGGCTTTCGCCTTCGAAGACTTGCAGCGCGGCTTCGACGCCAGCGCGGCGGAGCTTGCGGTGGGCGCGGACGGTGTCGCTGAGCAGCAGGTCGCGCGTGCCGGAGGTGAGGATCGCCGGCGGCAGGCCGCTGAAATCGCCATAGATGGGCGAGATCAACGGGGTATCGAGCGGCTTGCCGCCGGCATAGAGCCGCGCCGCCGCGCCGAGCCAGCCTTGCTCCGAGACGAGGACGTTGTCGACAAAGGCATGGGCTGCCAGCGAATCGCTCTTGCCGGCGAGGTCGACCCACGGGCTGCCGGGCGCGATGGCGGCGGGCAGCGGCAAGCCCGCGGCCTTGGCGTGCAGCATCAGCGCCAGCGTCAGGCCGCCGCCGGCCGAGGTACCGAACACGGCCATCCGCTTGGGATCATTGGCGGCGGTGAGCGCCTTCCAGACGGACGCCGCGTCGTCGAGCGCGGCGGGGAACGGAAAATCCGGCGCCATGCGGTAATCGACGGACACGACGCGGAAGCGGCCATAGCCGGCCATCATCATGCCTTCGCCGGCGCCGATTTCGCCGGGGAAGAAGACATAGCCGCCGCCGTGGAGATGGAGCAGCGTTCGGTTCTGATGGGCTGAGGGCATGTCATGCGGCGTGGAAATGAAGACCGGGACGCCGCTGATCGTGTCGGACTTGATGTCGACGCCGAGCTTCTGCCCGATCTCGGCGAGAATAGGGTGCGGGCCGGCGCCGGTCTGTCGCTGCAAGCTCCGCCACGCATCGGCATCGGCGGGAATGGTGTCCCACCCGGCCGGAAGCGGCGCCCCGACAATCGCCTGCAACTCGGGGCTGACAGTGCTCGGGACCGGCAACAGGCGAGCGGGCACTTCGCGCGCCAGAGGCGTCGCCGCGTCGGCCACAGCGCGGGCCGGCCATAGCAGCCCGGCGAATGGAGCAGCTAGCGCCGGCGCCAGCGCTGCGCCAAGCGTTCCCCTCAGCATCGCCCGGCGGGTTGGTCCATCCTCGCCACGAGCTGATTTGCTCTTTCCATCCCGCATCGTCAGTCGCCCTTCTTCTTGATCAGAACATAGCCGCGCGTCTTGCCGCCATTGTCCTTGTCCGGCGTGTTCATCGCCTTGAAAAGATCGGCGGCGGTGACCCAGACGGGTGGATATTTGTAGCGGGCGACGTCGAGGATCAAAAAGCGGTCGGTTTCCGCGTCATAGGCGGCAAGCGGCGAGATATGGCCGCCTGTCTCCTGGCCCATCGCCTTTCTCAGATAGTTGACGATGACGAACTGGTCCTTCTTGGCAAGATAATCGCGCGCCTCGTTGCGGAACGCGTCGAGGCCCGTGTCGCCCGCATGGCGCACCGCCGCGTCGACCGGCTTGGTGGCGATGGCGGCGCCGAGCTGGTCAAGCGTCATGCCCATCTTCTCGATCGTCGCGCGCGGGATGACCGTTTCAGTCTTCTCGTCGAGGACGTTGTCCTGCGTGAAGGTGGTGTAGGGCGCATATTCGGGCACGGCCGGCGCCGGGATCGCCATGGCGTTGAACACCATGGTCATCGAGGCGACACCGCAGAAGGACTGCGTTTTCTGGGTGACGAAATTGTCGGCGAGAGGGAAATAGGCCGTGCGCGCCTCGGCCCCGACCAGCAGCGCCTCGCCGGCATCGCTGGCCGCGCCGATAAGACCCGGCGGCAAGGGCAGCGTTTCGGCAGAAGCAGGGCCGGCGAGAAGCACGGCCAGCAGCGTCAGGACCGCGGGGCGCCGGTGCAGCATCGAAGGATCTCCACTCGGCTCCCGGAAGCGACCCTCCACCGCGCCAGCCGCTTGACGCCGGGGAGGAGCGGGATGCTATCAAGAGGTGCCGTCCCGGTCGAGCAAGGCTCCCGGCGGCGCTTTCCCCTCAGGTCGTTCATCCGCCGGATCAGTCCGGTTCTCCTTGCTCCCCGAGGACTCTCATGCCCCATGACGACATCGAATTCGCCAGCCTCTTCGCGATGCGACAGCGCTTTGTGATGATTTCCGGCTGTTCGGGCGGCGGCAAGTCGAGTTTGCTGGCCGCGCTTGCCGCGCGCGGCTTTGCCGTCGAAACGGAGCCTGGGCGGCAAATCGTGCGCGAGCAGCTGTTCATTGGCGGCGACGCATTGCCCTGGATCGCTCCGCGCGCCTTCATCGACCTCGTCGTGTCCAGGGCGATGCATCAACTGGCCCGTGCCGGTGCGACCGGTCAGTTGACGCTGTTCGACCGCGGCCTCGTCGATGCCTTCGCATGGTTTGGTCGGAACGGTCTCGCCGTTCCCGCCCCCATCCAGCAGGCCGTCACGCGGCTGCGCTATGCCGAGACCGTGTTCATGGCGCCGCCCTGGCCGGAGATCTTCGTCGAGGACGCCGAGCGCCGGCATGGCTTTGCGGATGCGGAGGCGGAATATCGATCGCTGCTCGAGGCCTATGCCGGCCTCGGCTACCGCCTCGTGGAGCTGCCGCGCGCCGATATCGAGGCCCGGGCTCGCTTCGTGATCGAGCTGCTTCCCGATCCTCAGGCCAGGAGCGCCATCGACCGCGTGTCGTAATAGACGCCGTCGATGCAGTCGGTGTTGCGGTGATAGCCCTCGGGCTCGAAGCCGAGGCGAAGATAGAGTTTCGTCGCCACCTCGTTGTCGGCGCGGACAGTCAGCTCGATCCGCGACATGCCCCCGGCCATGGCTGCATCAATGGCGGCCTGAAGCAGCCGCCTGCCAATGCCCTGGCCGCGATAGGCGGCGAGAAGGCCCATGCCAACCGTGCCGCGATGGCGATAGATGGCCCTGCGCTCGTTGCGGACGATATCGCACCAGCCGACGATCCGTTCGCCGTCGACCGCTACGAAGGACGGGTTGGCCCTGGCGAGATTGTCCCGGACGAACGCAGCCGTCTCTTCGATCGGCGGCGCCTCGATCAAAGCCAGAAACCGTCGCTCCCTGGCAACGGCATCGGTCGCCTCGCGAAAGCCGACAATGTCGTGCTCGGTAATGCGCCGTATCTCGACAGTCACGACGCCTTCACCCTTTCAGAAAAGCCTTGAAGGCGTCGCCATAATCCTTGTGCCAGCGCGACAGCGGCGGCCGGTTCTCGGCGATGTCGCCGGCGGCCCAGAGGATGCGCTTCTCGTCGGTCGGGCGCGCCACCTCATTGTCGGGGCAGAGGATGTAGAAGTCGCCGCGCGCGATTGATGTCAGCATGAACGCGATCGTCTCCTCGGGCGTCCACGCACCGTCCGGCTTGACGGCACGGTCGCCGGTGGTGAGGCCCGTCCAGACGAAGCCGGGAATGAGCAACTTCGCTTCGACCTTGCACCCTTCGGTGTTGCGCAATTCGTGCTGGAGCGCCTCGGTCAGGACCTTCACGCCGGCTTTGGAGACGTTATAGGCGGTGTCGCCGGGCGGCGTGGTGATGCCCTGCTTGGAGCCGGTATTGATGATGAGGCCGGGTTCGCCGCCGGCGATCATCGCGGGGCCGAACACCTGCACGCCGTTGACGACGCCATAGAGATTGGTGCCGAGCACGCGCTGCCAGCTGGCGAGATCGCCAAGGGCCGGGCCGCCATTGCCGATGCCGGCATTGTTCATGACGACATGCGGCACGCCGAAGCGGTCGCGCACGGCGTCGAGCAGGGCTTCGACATCGGTCCGGCTGGAGACGTCGGCCCGCACGACAAGCGCTTCAGGGCCGACTTCAGGGCCGAGCGCCGCGCGGGCGCGGTCAAGTGCGTCCTCGTTCCAGTCCGCGATCGCGACCTTCAGCCCGAGCTGCTGATATTTTTTCGCGGCGGCAAGGCCGATGCCGGAGGCGCCGCCCGTGATCACGGCGATATGGCCGGGGGCGATGGCGGGATGGGTCATGGCGCGGTCCTGTTGCTGGCGTCGAGCGGTCATAAGTCGGGCGTTCGTGGGTCGATGGTCAGGCGGCGGGAGCCGTGGCGTTGCCTGTCGCAGCGACGCGCGCGGATGGTGCATGCAGCATGATAACCGTCTATATCCGGATTGGGGACTGGTTTCGCGACAGGGATTTCATGCCGATGCGCCGCACGCTTCTTGCCCTTCTTATCCTCGCCGCCACCGCGCCGGCTGCACTTGCCTGCAGCAAGGACGAATTGCAGGCGAAGTCGATCGAGTTGTCCGACCTGGTCAAGGCGATCGTCGCAAAGGATCCGACGCAGCAGCCGGTCTGGCGCGCCAAGCAGGTGACCGTCGATCAGGTTGCCGAGGTTACGACCGACCTCGACAAGATCTGCGCCGCCTATGACGGCGCGATCACGGAAGCCAAGGCGGCTCAGTAGCGCCAGATCATGCCGACATCATGATCCGCATCACCGACGAGATCGAACTGGACGAAAGCGAGATCGAAGAGAGCTTCATCCGCTCGTCGGGGCCGGGTGGACAGAACGTCAACAAGGTGTCGAGCGCGGTCCAACTGCGCTTCGACGCCCGCCGTTCGCGCTCCTTGCCCGATGCCGTCGCTGTCAGGCTCATGCGGCTTGCCGGGTCGAAGCTGACGCAGGACGGCGTCATCGTGATCACGGCGCAGCGCCATCGCGATCAGGCCCGCAACCGCGTCGATGCGATCGATCGCCTCGCCGAACTCATCCGCGCGGCCGTTCCCCCGCCGGTGCCGCGGCGCGCGACCAAGCCGACCAAGGCCTCGAAGGAACGGCGGCTCGACGGCAAGGCCAAGCGCTCGGGCGTCAAGGCCCTGCGCGGCGGCGGCATCAAGTTCGATTAGGCAGTTTGGATAGACTGGAAACGAGAGTCGCAAAGACAATATAGCAGAACTGCATCTCTCCAGCAGTATTGGTGGGCCGCGTTTGCAGACGATCGGTGTCCCTTCATGAACCCATTTCTCCGGTGAGAATGGGCATGTCATCGCGCCTGCTCTGGCAATCAGTGGAAGTCAGAAATTGAACTACCTGATATCAGTCAACTCTGATTTCTTTCAATTCTGCCAGATCCTTTGATGGCTTTTCCCTCGTCTCCCGGTAGCAAAGCCGAGCATCCGGCGCTTCCTTGAGAACAATAACGGGCATATGGGCCCGAAGCTGCCTGCGAAACCGCGAGGCGTTGCGGGCTCCCCAGATGCCGACAAAGTACGCCCCGGTTTCCTCGTTCCTGAAGACCGCTGCGCCACCAAAGGCGGCTGACAGCCCGTCCGAACCAAAGGGCCCGCCGCTCCCGAAGACGGCGGCGACGCAATCCAATGGCGCGACGCCGACGATTGTGTCGTTGGACTGGGCAAATCCCGCGCATCTAAAGACATAAACAGGACAAGGAGATGCGCTCATCCGGTGACGATACCCGCATCCCGGTTGGTCGCAAAGCTCAAGGCAACTTTGCCAGCTCGGGAGCTGTGGCTTTCGAGATCGCCGTGCAGCCTTGCCACGATCTGGTCAAAATTGCCGGAGGCGTGCAACATCTGGCTGAGCCGTGCATTGAAGCTCGGGTTTACAACGAGGCGAGGGACGCATTCATGGGTATCATCTGGACTATCATCATCGGTTTTATCGTCGGCGTGATCGCGAAGTTCATCATGCCGGGCGACAATGAGCCCAAGGGCTTCATCCTGACGATCCTGCTCGGAATCGCCGGCGCCTTTCTGGCAACCTGGCTCGGTCAGGCAATCGGATGGTATGGCCCGAATGATCAGGCTGGATTGATCGGCGCCGTGGTCGGCGCGCTGATCGTCCTGTTCATCTGGGGCGCGATCGTTCGTCGCCGCGCGTAAGATCAAGAGCCCCGCTTTCCCTCGGGAAAGCGGGGCTTTCTTTCATCGCCGGCGCGGAAGCTCCTGCGGATCGAAATGATCATCGAGCGCTTCGGTGATCGGGCAATGGCCGGTGGCGCCGCGATAGGCAAGGTATGAGCCGGTCACGAGCGCCAGCACCGACAGGAACCGGTTCGGACGCGGACGGACCGCGGCGGCGGCAAGGGCGAGGCCGGCGAGCACGGATACGGTCCGGCCTGCCATGGACATTCCGGGAACCAGAACCGGTTCTGGGGCGCGCGAGCGGAAAATCATCGTTCGTCTCCTTGAGGGAAATCGTGCTTTCAACGCGGCATTCGCGGTTGCGTTCCGTATCAGGGCAGGCGGCGGGGAGGATAACATGATCAAGGTCGGCATCGGCGGCTGGGTGTTCGAGCCCTGGCGCGGCGTGTTCTACCCCGATGGCCTGCCGCAGAAGCGGGAACTGGAACATGCCAGCCGGCATGTCACCTCGATCGAGATCAACGGCACCTATTACGGCACGCAAAAACCGGAGAGCTTCCGGAAATGGGCCGCCGAGACGCCGGACGACTTCGTCTTCGCCCTCAAGGGCTCGCGCTATACCACCAATCGCCGCGTCCTCGCCGAAGCAGGCGACTCGATCCGCCGCCTGATCGACAGCGGCATCACCGAACTCGGCGACAAGCTCGGCCCGATCAACTGGCAGTTCATGGAGACGAAGCAGTTCGATCCGGAGGATTTCGAGGCCTTCCTCGCGCTGCTGCCGAAGACCGAGGGAAGCCGGCGGCTGCGCCATGCAGTCGAGGTGCGCCATCCGAGCTTCAAGACGCCGGAATTCATCGCGCTCGCCCGTCGCTACGGCGTCGCGATCGTCCTTGCCGATTCCGACAGCTTCCCGCTGATCGCCGATCCGACGGCCGATTTCATTTATGCGCGCCTGCAGGCCGCATCGGAGGCCGAGGAACTGGGCTATTCCGACGCAGCCCTCGATAGCTGGCAGCGCCGCGCTGAACACTTCGCGGCGGGCGGTGTCCCCGAGGATCTGCCGCGGCTTTCCGACCCTGACGGCACGACATCGCAGCGCGACGTTTTCATCTATATGATCAATGGCTTCAAGCCGAAGGCGCCGGCCGCCGCCATGGCGCTGATCAAGCGTCTCACGCCGCGCTAGCTCCTCAACTGCCATCCAGATTCGGGCGCGCCATGGGTCGGCTGTTAAGCCGTCTCAGGGCTATCTTAGCGTTTTGGTAAACAATGGGCGCCGCATTGTCGCCTTTTTCCACCGGTTGATGAACGACCTAGAACAAGGGCTTCCTTTGACTTGGGTGTGTTCCGCGCCAGCGAGCGCGTAAACGGAGAGTAACCGGGTGAGTTCCAAGACCTATTTGCCGGCCCTCGCGGTCGGCGTTATGGCCATTGCGGCAGCGACGTCTTTCCAGATCAGGCCGGCCGTCGCCGGTACCCAGTGCGGTGGCGCATCCTGGTACAAACTGGGCGGACGCACCGCCAGCGGCGAGCGCACCAATCCGGCCGCGTTGACCGCCGCCCATCGTTCGCTCCCCTTCGGCACCCGCGTCCGGGTCGAAAATCTCCGCAACGGCAAATTCGTCGTCGTTCGCATCAATGATCGCGGCCCCTTTGTCGGCGGCCGGGTTATCGACGTCTCCAAGGCTGCGGCACAGCAGCTCGGCATGGTCGCGACGGGCACGGCCAAGGTCCGGCTCGTCGTCGACGGGCGCGAGATGCGCGGCGCCTGCGGCTAGAGCCTTTCAGCGCTCGTCGAGCGCCACCGCCTTGATCAGCGCAGTGACGGCAAGGCCAGGTGCGAGGCCGAGTTCCCGCGCCGCCCCGCGCGTCACCCGGGCCAGCATCGGCTCGCCGCCGACATCGAGCGTCACCACCACATCGCCCAACTGATCGGCAAGCGCCACGATCCTCGCCGCGAGGCGGTTGCGGATCGAGATCAGCCCAGGCTCGCCGACGGCGATCGCGACCTCTCGGGCGCGGACATGGACGCGAACGCGCGTGCCGGTCGGCCTTCCGAGCAGCGGCAGCGACAATGTCCCGGCGGGATGGTCGAGCAGCGTCACCCCATCCTCCGGATCGTCCCTGAGAATAGTTGCCGTCAGCACGGCGCCGGTCTCGCTGTCTGCCGCGAGTTCCGCGAACACGGAACCGACTGGACCCGACGCGGCGACCCGGCCGCCATCGAGGATCACCACCTTGTCGGCGAGGCGCGCGACCTCATCGACGGCATGGCTGACATAGAGGATCGGCAGGCGCATCTCGTCGCGCAGGCGCTCGAGATAAGGCAGGATCTCCGCCCGCCGCGCACGGTCGAGCGCCGCCAACGGCTCATCCATCAGCAGCATCATGGGGCTCGCCAGAAGCGCGCGGCCGATCGCGACGCGCTGCATTTCGCCGCCCGAGAGATCGCGTGGCCGCCGGCCAAGCAGGCCGTCGATGCCGAGCAGGTCGACGACGGCGTCGAAATCGCCCCATCGCCCTTCGCGCGGCCCGAACCAGCGGCCATAGACGAGGTTCGAGCGCACCGAGAAATGCGGGAACAGCCGCGCATCCTGGAACACATAGCCGATGCGGCGGCGCTGCGGCGGCAGGAAGATGCCGGCCGCGGTGTCGACCAGCACGCGGCCGTCAAGGAGGATGCGGCCGCGATCGGGACGTGTCAGACCGGCGACGAGATTGACGACGCTGGTCTTGCCCGAGCCGGACGGGCCGAAAAGCGCCGTGACGCCGCCTGACGATGTGAAGCTCACCGACAGCGCGAAGCCGCCGAGCTGCTTGTCGACCTCCACCAGCAAGCTCATCGGCGCCGCTCCGGCCTTGCGCGGCGGGCTATCGCCTCCGACAGCACCAGCGCACCGAGCGAGATCAGCACTGAAACGGCGGTGAGACGCAGCGCTGCGCCGTCGCCGCCGGGGGTCTGGATCAGGCTGTATATCGCGGAGGGAATTGTCTGCGTCTCGCCGGGAATGTTGGAGACGAAGGTGATCGTCGCGCCGAACTCGCCCAGGGAACGGGCGAAGGAGAGCACGATGCCCGCGAGGATGCCGGGCAGGGCGAGCGGCAGCGTCACCGTGGCGAAGGCAGCGATGCGGCCAGCACCAAGCGTCGATGCCGCCTGTTCGAGCCGCTCATCGATGGCCTCGATCGAGAGAGCGATGGCCCGCACCATCAATGGGAAGCCCATCACGGCGCAGGCAAGCGCGGCGCCGGTCCAGCGGAAGGCGAGCACGACGCCGAAATGCTGGTCGAGAAAAGCGCCGATCGGGCCTTTGCGACCGAAAGCGAGCAGCAGCAGGAAGCCGGTGACGACGGGCGGCATGACCAGTGGCAGATGCACCAGCGCGGAAAGCAGCGTTCGCCCCGGAAAGCGCCCGCGCGCCAAGAGCAGCGCACAGACGATGCCGAGCGGCAGGCTGGCCGCGACGGCAACGCCGGCGACGCGGAGGCTGAGCGCGATTGCCTGCCATTCCTCGGCGGTGAAGAAACTGTCCATTCCGGCTCGCTGGGCGCGGAGCCCGTTATCTCACGTCGATGCGCACGATGTCGCGGACATTGCGGCCGCCATGACGGTCGCCGGGAACGAGAAGGTTGACCCCTCCAGCGCCATCGGAAACCAGCAGGACAACCTTCCCCTCATAGTGAGGGTCGATTTCGCCCAACGCCAGTGCTGCGGCGTAGCCATCGCGTCCGGTGACGAGGAGCGTGCGCTGGAGATCGCCATTCTTGGCCGAAACCGGCAGGAGGCCGGCGCGCTCGACAAGCGTCCAGAGCAGGGCGCCTCGATAGTGGCCGCTCTCGCTGCCCTTCGATGTTTCAAAGGTCGCGCTGATCTCGCTCTGCGGCAGATTGTCCAGGAATGCGCCGCTGAGCGTCACGGGCGTTGCAACCGCCCCGCCGAGAACCGCGTCGTCCGCAGCAGCGGCCTGCCCGGACGACACCAGCGCGATGAAGCCCGCGAGAATGAGCGCGCGGATCATTTGGCGAGGCTCATTTGCCGACAATCACGTCCGAGGCCTTGATGATCGCGGTTGCCGCATCGCCCGGTTCGAGGCCGAGATCGTCGACCGCCTCATTGGTGATCGAGGCGGTGATGATGACGCCATGACCAAGGTCGAGCTTCACATGGGCGGTCGTCTGTCCCTTCGTGACAGAGACGACCGTGCCGGCGATCTGGTTGCGTGCGCTGAGTTTCATCAAAATATCCTTAGCCCTGGTTGGCGAGCACGGTGAAGCCGGCATTCTCGAAGGCGGCGCGCGCCTTGGGCGACACCAGCCAATCAAGGAACGCCTTTGCGTCGGGATTGGTCGAGGCTTTCACCAGCGCGATCGGATAGACGATCGGCTTGTGGCTCGACTCTGGGAATGTGCCGACCACCTTGACGCCCGGTTCGGCCTTGGCGTCGGTGCCATAAACGATGCCGAACGGTGCTTCGCCGCGGGCGACGAAGGCGAGGGCGCTGCGCACATTGTCAGCCTCGGCGACATGCGGCGCCACCGCATCCCAGACGCCGAGCTCGGTCAGCGCCGCCTTGCCATATTTGCCGGCTGGCACGGAGGCGACGGCGCCCATGGCCAGTTTGCCGTCGGGCCCGAGCGCCGCCGCAAGCGGAAAATCCTTGCCGATCGTGATCGTCGCCGCCGAGTCCTTCGGCGCCACCAGCACCAGCGTGTTGCCGAGCAGCGTCTGGCGGGAGGCCGGGTCGATCAGGTCCTTCTTCGCCAGTTCGTCCATCCAGTCGAGATCGGCGGAGAAGAAGATGTCGGCAGGCGCGCCGGCCTCGATCTGCTTGGCGAGCGCGGAGGAGGCCGCATAGCTGGCCGAGACAGCCTTGCCGGTCTCGGCCTTATAAGCCGCGGCTGCGGCACCAAGCGCCTCCTTGAGGCTGGCGGCCGCAAAGACCGTGATGTCGGCGGCTCGCGCGGGCAACGCGCCCAGCGGCAGCGCGAGGAAGGCGAGGCCGGCCAGCGCAAAGGCGAGGCGGCGGGTCGGACGGATCATGGTGTCAGCTCCGGAACAGGGAGCGACATTTCTGCATGGAAATATCGAGCGTTCAACTGCTCATTCATCACCATTGGCGATGGCGCGCCGACAGAATCGAATTGGACGGTTCGGCGGCGGGTTGCGATAGTCGGCGGCGCAACGGGGAACAGGATCATGGCGGCCACCTACACGCTCTATTCGATGCAGAGTTCGGGCAATTGCTACAAGCCGCGGCTGCTGATGCACGAACTCGCCATTCCCTTCGAGATCGTCGAGGTGGCCAAGGGAAGCGGGAAGACGGCGGACCCGGCGTTCCTCGCCCTCAACCCGAATGGACAGGTGCCGCTGCTCGTCCTGCCGGACGGGCGGCCGCTGGCCGAATCCAACGCTATGCTGCTGCATCTTGCCGAGGGTACGCCGCTGCTGCCTGCCGATCCTTATGACCGTGCGCTCTGCTACCAGTGGCTGTTCTTTGAACAATATAGCCACGAGCCGGTGATCGCCGTGGCGCGCAATTGGCTTCATCTGACGCCCGGCGGCCGCCAGACGATGGCGCACCGGATCGAGGAATGGCAGGTGAAGGGGAAGAAGGCGCTCGGCGTCATGGAGGCGCGGCTTTCCGAGGCCGACTTCCTCGCCGGCCCCGCCTTCTCGATCGCCGATATCGCTCTCTATGCCTATACGCATGTCGCCGGCGATGCGGATTACGACCTTGCCGCCTATCCCGGCATCAGCGCCTGGCTGGCGCGCATCGCGGCACGGCCGCGCCTTGTCGGCCTCGACTGGAAACCCACTCTGTGACGAGCATCACAGACCGGATCAGCTTTCCCGGCTAAAGGCAGGCTGTGGCAACGCTTTTCTGTCGTCTGCCGCTGCCTCATTTTCGACATCAGATGACACGGGCGGAGCCACATTCGCTCCGAACCGTCGCCTTAGTCGGCGGGCTGAATGGCGGCTGTGGGACAAGACAGCCGAGACGGGATCAGCCATGACCGCGAATGAACTTCATCACCGCCCGAATCAGCGTCGCGAAAAGGTGGCCCGTCGGGCGTTCATCCTGTGGATGGCCGCCTATGCCGTCGCGCTTGTGGCGCTCGCGACGCTCTATGGCCTCGGCGGAGATGCGGCGGGCATTGCAGGCCAGACCGCCACTCCGACGACGCAGCAGGCGCGCGTTACCGCCCAGCCGCAGAGTTCGCTCGCCGATCGCATCCTGCCCGTGTCGGTCGGCCTGCAGGTCGACGGCTGACCATGTGGTATCCACGGCACGGCCGGGCACACTGGGAAAGAGGGTGGCCGGCCCGCCATAAAGGCTGCATCCGCGCATAAAAAAGGAGCGCCCTGAGGCGCTCCCGAGATAACCCGCTATCGGCGGCTTCCAACCGGCCGCCGTTCCATCTGCGGGCGGGGTCGCCCCCGCCGCGATGCCCTACTTCTGGATGCAGGTGTCGACCGTGTCCTTGGTGCATTCGTCGAGGCCGGTGAAGACCGGATCCGCAACCGTCTCACCCTTGATCAGGCTGATCATGACGCTCGGAGCCTTGTAGCCCATTTCGAACGGGCGCTGGCCAACGAGAGCCTCGACCCGGCCTTCCTTGGCGATCGCGACCTCGTCGCCGATCGTGTCGGCAGCGACGATGACGAGATCCTTGCTGGCGATCCGGTCCTTGAACTGATCGGTCAGCTGGCGATAGGGCTGCGGCGCGCCGAACAGCGGCCAGCCACCCTCGATGACGAAGGCGTCAAGCTTCGGGTTGGCGGCGAGGATATCGGACATCGCCTGGACGCCGGCAGGGCCGTCGTCATTGGTGAAGACCGGGCAGCCGGCGATCTCGGTCCAGCCGCCTTCGCCCTTGAGCGTATCGAGGCCCTTCTGGCCGGACAGTGCATCGCGCGTACCGGAAGCCCGACGCAGGATGTTGTCGGCAGCGGCATTGCCCTCGATCAGGCAGACGGTGCCACCCTTCGGCTTGGCCTTCATCAGATATTCGCCGAGGCGGAAGCCCATCAGATAGTTGTCGGTGCCGAGATAGGTCTTGCGCAGCGCGGCGTCTTCCTTCTTCAGGTCGGCGTCGAGCGTCATGATCGGGATCTGCGGATTGGCCGCCTTGATCGTGTTGGCGATCAGCGGGGCATTCGACGGCGAGATCGCCATGGCGACGGTCGTCGGCTTGCCGAGCATGTCCTGAACGATCTGCGCCTCGCCGGCTTCGTCCGAAGTCGAAGCAGGGCCGGTGTAGAAGCATTCATATTCGCTGCTGGCATTCTCGGAATTCCACTTCTCGCAGCCCTGATGGATGGCTTCGAAGAAGGGGTTGTCGAGACCCTTCACGACGATGACGAGCTGTTTCTTCGCGGCGAACGCGTCGCCCGCCGAAAGGGCGAGCACGGCGGCGGCGATCAGCATGAGGCTCTTTTTCATGGTCTCCTCCCGAGACGTTTGAAAAGTCGGACTCTGGAAATCCGGATGCGGACGCGCCGGCAGGGTTGCGTGATCTTGTCGTCTTCTCCACGCAGCCCAGCCGCCTGCGTCCGCGTGCACCGCGCCGACCCCCTCTGATTGGCCAGTTGCAGTCCCGGACGTCGCAAAACTAGCGTTGTCGATCCGGCGAAGTCAATGCGAATGATCGTATGATAATCATATATGCCGCGCCTCCAGAGGATCGCGCGGGGCGACCGGCTGACATTGCAATGCACCATAAAGCACGGAAACAATATTGCTTTACAGCATTCCATGTATCGTCTGCCTCAGACAGGCCGAACGTTGGTGTCGCCACACGGCGATATTCGTCTGATGTTCGGATTGACGTCAATCAAGGCGCCGCTTATTGGGATTGCACGGCCCGATGGTCGTGCGCACCGCTGATGGCGGGCGGGGCAGCGAGCTTCGGGAGGAGGCGGGGTGCCGGTTCTTGAGCTGACGAACATCTCGAAGCATTTCGGCGCCATTCATGCGCTGAATGACGTCTCGTTCTCGCTGGAGCCCGGCGAGGTTATCGGCCTGATGGGCGACAACGGCGCCGGCAAGTCGACGCTGGTGAAGATCATCGCGGGCAATTTTCGCCCCACACATGGTTCGCTGAAAATGGACGGGCGCGAACTCGTCATGCACCGGCCCATCGAGGCGCGCGAGCATGGCATCGAGATCGTGCACCAGCATCTGGCGCTTTGCGACAATCTCACCGCTGCGGCGAATGTCTTTCTCGGCCGTGAACTCCGCAAAGGCTTCGGGCCGCTGCGCGTGCTCGATTACGGCGCGATGTACAAGCGCGCCGGCGAATTGTTCAAGGAACTGAAGTCCGAGACGCGGCCGCGCGACCTCGTCAAGCAGATGTCCGGCGGCCAGCGCCAGGCGGTCGCGATCGCGCGCACCCGTCTTTCCGACGCCAAGATCGTGCTGATGGACGAGCCGACCGCTGCGATCTCCGTGCGCCAGGTCGCCGAGGTGCTCAATCTCATCCGTCATCTGCGCGACCAGGGTATCGCGGTGGTTCTGATCAGCCACCGCATGCCGGACGTGTTCACGGTCTGCGACCGCGTCGTCGTGCTCCGGCGCGGACGCAAGGTCGCCGATCGGCCGATCGGCCTCAGTTCGCCCGAGGAAGTGACCGGGCTCATCACGGGCGCCATCGAACAGGTGGCGTGAGTTTTCGGGTTCAGCGAGGCGAGGGGCGAGACCATGGCAGCCACGATCGACGACCATATCGGCCAGCGCCAGCATAACTGGCTGACCTGGATCACGTCGCGTCAGACCTTCTGGGTGCTGCTCGCCGTGGTGCTGGCCTGCATCTTTCTGTCGTTTGCCACCGACAGCTTCGCGACCTCGAACAATCTCTTCAATGTGACGCGCAATTTCACCTTCGTCGCCGTGATCGCGCTCGGCATGACGATCGTGATCATCACGGGCGGCATCGACCTTTCGGTCGGCTCGGTGCTGTGCCTCTGTTCCATGGTGCTCGCGGTGACGATGCATGCCGGCTATTCGATCGAGGTCGGCATCGCCGCCGCGCTCGGCACGGCGCTCGTCATCGGCGCGATCAACGGCGTCCTGATCGCCTATGTCGGAATGCCGCCCTTCGTGGTGACGCTCGGCATGCTGTCGATCGCCCGAAGCCTCGCCATGGTCGCGTCCAACAACACCGTCGTCTACCAGTTCGGCCCGGATCACGACAAACTGCTCGCCCTCGGCGGCGGTCACTTCCTGTTCGGCATCGCCAATCCGGTCGTCTATATGGTGCTGCTGGCACTGATTACCGGCTTCGTGCTGCGCTGGACGCGCTTCGGCCGCCATATCTATGCGATCGGCGGCAACGAGAACGCGGCGGTGCTCACCGGCGTCCCGGTCAAGCAGATCAAGGTTGCCGTCTACATGATCTCGTCGCTGTCGGCGGGCATTGCCGGGGTGATCGAGACCGGCTGGCTGGGCGCGGTGACGACCAATCTGGGCACCGGCATGGAGCTGCAGGTCATTGCCGCGACCGTCATCGGCGGCGCCAACCTCGCCGGCGGCGTCGGCACGGCCTTTGGGGCCATCGTCGGCGCGGCGCTGATCGAGATCATCCGCAACAGCCTCGGCCTGCTCGGCATCAATGCCTTCTGGCAGGGCGCCTTCATCGGCTCCTTCATCATCGTCGCCGTGCTGTTCGATCGGATCAAGAACCTGCGCCAGCCGGCTTGATCCGGCCCCGCCGCGCGGCGATGGACGGAGCGGCGGCGGGGAGGCAGACTGCCCCGACACGCCGCTGGACGCCCAACGCATGCATGAACACAACCAGACCGAAGGCCTCCGCTTCCGCCTCGTGCTCAAGGCCGGCTTCGCGCTCGGGCCGGGCAAGGCGGATCTTCTCAGCGCAATCGCCGCGACGGGATCGCTTGCAGCAGCCGGCGACAGCCTCGGCATGAGCGCCAAGCGCGTCTGGACGCTGATCCGCGAAATGAACCAGGCCTTCCGCATGCCGCTCGTCGAGACGGAAAAGGGCGGCAGCGGCGGCGGTGGCGGCGCCCGGCTGAGCGAACTCGGAACGCTTGTCCTGACGCGCTATCGCGCAATGGAGGCCGAGGCCAATGCCGCCATCGCCAGCGGCTACGAGGAACTGCGCTCTTTTCTGCGGTAGTGTCGCATCAGGCTTGGGCTATGTGGGGCACTGGGGACAGCAGCGGCAGCCGCGCCTTCAAGTCGCTGGCGATGTCAGGCCGAGCCGGGCCTTGATGCCTTCTGCGGCGCGGATCGCGGTGGAGAAGCTCGCCTGCAGCAGGTAGCCGCCGGTGGGCGCCTCCCAGTCCAGCATCTCGCCCGCGACGAAGGTGCCGGGGCGGTCGATCAGCATCAGGGTGTCATCGACGGCATCGAAGGAAACGCCGCCGGCTGTCGAAATCGCCCGGTCGAGGCCGGCCGGAGCCCCGAGGTCGAGCGGCAGCGCCTTGATCAGGCCGGCGAGGGCAGCGGCGTCGCGGGGCAGGATGCCGACGCTTTCGCGCATCAGGTTGATCGCCACCGGCGCCAGCCGAACCGCCTTGCGCAACTGGTTGGCGAGCGATTCAGACGGACGCTGCCTTGCGATCCTTGTCGCGATCTCGGCGGCGTCCAGTTGCGGCAGGAGGTCGATCAGGATCTGCGCCCCGCCCTTGGCTGCGGCGCTGCGAAGCTCATGCGACAAGGCGTAGATCGCGCCGCCTTCAATGCCGTAGCGGGCGATCATCGCCTCGCCGCGAACGATGCGGTCGCCGAGGCGGATGGCGATGTTGTTGAGCGGCGTGCCAGCAAATCGCTCGCGGAATGTTTCGCTCCAGACGCGCTGGAAGCCGACATTGGCCGGTGCCAGCGGGGTAACCGCAATGCCCGCGTCCGTGAGGATCGCCGCAAAGCGGCCGTCCGAGCCGAGGCGCGGCCAGGAGGCGCCGCCCAGCGCAAGCAGCGTCGCATCGGACCGAACCGTCTCGATCGTGCCGTCGGCGGCGCGGAAGCGATCTTCGCCCTCGCTGCCGAAGCCGATCCAGTCATGTCGCGTCACCAGGCGAACGCCGAGCGCATCGAGCCGGCGCAGCCAGGCGCGGAGCAGCGGCGAGGCCTTCATCGACTTCGGGAAGACGCGGCCGCTCGAGCCGACAAAGGTCGTCTCGCCGAGATCATCGGCAAAGGCGCGGAGCGCGGCGGGCGGGAAGGCGGCAATCAGCGGCTCGAGCCGTGAGGCTGCGGCACCATAATGGGCGAGGAACCGATCCAGCGGCTCGCTATGCGTCAGGTTGAGGCCGCCGCGTCCGGCCATCAGGAATTTACGCGCCGGCGACGGCATACGGTCGTGAATGGTCACCATGGCGCCGGCCTCGGCGAGGCGAAGCGCGGCGATCAGTCCGGCCGGGCCGGCGCCGACGATGGTGACGGCGCGCCGCGGGTCAAATTGAGCTTCGGTCATGACCGCGCTTGTCGTCCGAAACTGGCGCAATCGCAAGCGCGGATGACACTCCAGCGCAGGCCGCTACTTTGTGCCGACCAGCTTGTCGGCGAACAATGCCGCGCTCTTGGCATAGACCTCGGCCTTGTTCCATTGCCTCAGCACGTTGAAATTGGCCGAGCCTTCCTCCCAGCTGCCGCCGCGCTGCCAGCCATAGCCCTTCAAGTAGTTCGCCGTGGAAGCGAGGACGTCGACGGGGCTGTGGCGAAGATCGGCATGGCCGCTGCCGTCGAAATCGATGGCGAAACGCACATAGGACGACGCCATGAACTGAGTCTGGCCGATCTCTCCGGCCCAGGCGCCCTTCATGTCGCTGGGCGCCAGGTCGCCGCGCTGGACGATCTTGAGCGCGTCCATCAGCTGCTCCTGGAAGAAGTCGGTCCGGCGGCAGTCGAAGGCCAGCGTCGAAAGCGAGCGGAAGGTCGACATGTTGCCGCTGCCATCGCCGAAATCGGTCTCCATGCCCCAGATCGCGATCAGGATCGGGGCGGGGACGCCAAACTGCTTCTCGATGCGGGCGAGCGCATTGGCATATTGCGCCATCAGCTTCTTGCCGCGCGCAACGCGGCCGGCCGAGACGACGCGCGCCGAATAAACGGCGAAGGGCTGCTTGAAGTGCTTTTGGTTGCGGTCGAGCTTGATGACGCGCGGGTCATAGGTGACGCCGGTCAGCGAAGCCTTCACGACGCCTGGAGAGATGCCGCTCGCGATCGCCTCGGCCTTGAAGCTTTCGAGCCAGGCCGGAAAGTCGGCCGGATTGTTGCTGCAGGTAGCGGCCTCGGCAGCGGCGCTCCCGGCCAGAACGGCCAGGGCGGCAGCGAGCATGCGAAGCTTGGAGCGGGTCATGATCTGCCTTCGTCTTGTTGTTGGCGTTCGGGCCGGAGGGCATGGCTGCGCGGTTGTTCGACCTGCATTTCCATGGCTGACCAGCGCATTCAAGACGATGTCTAGGTAATCAAGGTTACTTTCCGGTTGAAAGCACGCCGGCGTGGCATTTTTGCCGGAAGGACGGCCGCCCGATCAGGCCGCTGGTGCGCCGAAGCCGCGCCGCTTCAGGCGGACAATGGCGAGATCGAGCGCCGACAGGAAGGCGGAGCGGTCGCGCGGCGAAAACGGCCGCGGTCCACCGGTGACGGCGCCGGCCGAGCGAAGATCTTCCATGAGATTGCGCGTCGCGAGCGCCATGCCGATCGAATCCGCGGTAAAGGGCCGGCCATTCGGCGCGATGACATCGGCGCCGGCCTTGATGGCGCGGTCGGCGAGCGGAATATCGGAGGTCACGACAATGTCGCCGGCCACGGCGCGCTCGGCGATCCAGTCATCGGCGACATTCATGCCGCCGGGAACGACGATCCGTTCGATCATCGGGTCGCGCGGCACGGCCATGAAGCTGTTGGCGACAACGAAGGTCCTGAGGCCATGACGCTCGGCGACCTTGTAGATTTCAGCCTTCACCGGGCAGGCGTCGGCATCGATATAGATGAGGATCGGGCGAGACATCAAAACACTGCTTCAGAAATGAGAAGGGTCGCCCGCCGGGCGACCCTTCCATTGTCAGACCGCGACCAGGCCAAAGGGCCAGGCAAGGCCAGTCAAGCGGCGCAAATCCCTACGAAATCAGAGATCCGGACCATTGAGACGAGGCCACGCGGCGAACGACAATGAGACACAGGATCACCTCCTTTCGATTGTTGATGACAAACTGAGCGTAGCCAAAAAAGAGGCGCTTGATAAGCACTAATTTTACGGGCTCGGCGAATGGCCGATCCCCTCAGCGAATGGCCTTCAGCAGCGCGTTATCGGGGAAGCAGGTTGGTGCCATGCCATGGCCGGCCTGCCATTCGCCGACGGCGATGCGTGTCTTGTAGCCGACCAGCCCGTCGGCCGTTCCGACATCGACGCCGCGGCCTTCGAGCCGCTCCTGCATCGCGCGGACATCGCTGCGCTGGAAGCCGCCGACATCGCTCCAGCGGCCGGTGAAGGCGCTGGCATTGGAGCGGATGCGATCGGCGAGATGGCCGATGAACAGGGCGTAGAGGTCGCTCTCGTTATAAGTCTTGAGGATGTAGAAGTTCTCGGTGACGAGGAAGGCCGGGCCGTAGCGGCCGGCCGGCATCAGCAGATGCATTGTCAGCTTGGGCGAGCGCGTGCTGATCGGCGTGCCGTCGGCATTGCGGAAGCCCATCGCCAGCCATTCCGCCAGCGGCCGACCCTTGTCCGGCCCCTCGAGACTGCAGGCGACTTCGGCGGGCGCGGCGACCTCGAAGCCCCAGCCGATCCCGGCCTTCCAGCCGTTCTGCTTCAGGAAATTGGCGATCGAGGCCAGCGAATCCGGCACCGACTTCCAGATGTCGCGACGGCCGTTCTTGTCGAAGTCGACGGCGGTGGTGAGGTATTTTGACGGCAGGAACTGCGGCTGGCCGAGCGCCCCGGCCCAGGAACTCTTCATTTCGGCCAGCGTGATGTGGTCGCCCTCGAGGATCTCCAGCGCCGCCAGCAGCTCGGGATAGAAATTCGCCTTGCGCGCGCCCATGAAGGCTTCGGTCGCCAGCGCTCGAACCGCCGAATAAGGCAGCTTGGCCGCGCCATAGCCCGACTCGCGGCCCCAGATCGCGACGACGATCGATGGCGGTACGCCGTAGCGGGTCTCGATCTCGGCGAGTTGGCGCGACCAGGTCTTGATGCGCGTCCGGCCGCCCTGGGCGAGCGCCTTCATCTTGCCGTCTTCGAAATAGCGCCCTGGCCCCTGGAATTCGGCCTGGCGCTGCGGCGCTTCCTTGCCGCCGCGACTGCCGGGCGGGGCGAGATCCGGCAGCGTCCAGTCTAGCGTCAGCCCGGCAAAGGCGCGCTGCAGCGTCGCCGCGCTCACGCCGCGCTTGGTCGCATCCGGCGTCACCTTTTCCGCGAGCCACGCCTTGAAAGCGGCCTCGGTCTCGGGCCGCGACTGGGCGGAGGCAGGCGGGGTCGTGATGGCAAGGGCGGCAACCATGACGGCGGCCAGTGCCAGCAGCAGGGGGAGACTGAAAAGGCGGCGCACGGCGGATACCTCGTTCCGGAGACCGATTCGCGGATGACAGTGTCGAAACGGCGCGCGCCGCGCAACACCGCGCTTCGGACCCGCAGGCACCGATGTTGCAGCTTGATGTGGCGGAGGGAAGCGACAACTGTGAGGGGACGGCTGCGGCGGCGAACAAACGCGGCAGCGCGTCAGCGGGAGGAGCGGGCATGGCCAAACGGCAGCAGGAGAGGGCGTCCACCGGATCGGGCATGGTGCTCCTCGTGACGATCCTCGCCTCGGGCATGGCCTTCATGGATGGCTCGGTCGTCACCGTCGCGCTGCCGGCCATCAGGGCCGGCCTCGGCGCGGGCTTTGCCGAGGGGCAATGGACGGCCAATGCCTATACGCTGACGCTCGCTGCCTTCACCTTGCTCGGCGGCGCGGCGGGCGATGCTTTCGGGCTTCGCCGCGTCTTCATGCTGGGCATCGCGCTGTTCGGCATCGCCTCGGCGGTTTGCGGCCTCGCCTGGTCGGCTGAGAGCCTCATCGTGGCGCGGGCGATCCAGGGCGTCGGCGGCGCGCTGATGGTGCCGGGCTCGCTGGCGCTGATCGCCGCTCACTATCCGCAAGGCGTGCGCGGGCGGGCGATCGGCACCTGGGCGGCGGCCTCTTCGATCGCGCCGGCGATCGGCCCGGTGGTCGGCGGACTGCTGGTCGATCACGGCTCCTGGCGGGCGATCTTCCTCATCAACTTGCCGATCGCGATCCTCGCTCTGGCGCTCTGCTGGCTGCGTGTTCCCGCCGATACGCCCAAAGGTGTGGCGCGAATGGACTGGATCGGCGGCGCGCTCGCGGTGATCGGCCTTGGTCTGGCTGCCTATGGTCTGACCGGCCTTGCCGATCCCGCAGCCGGCGCGCTCGCGCTCAATTTCGGCCTTGCCGCCGCCGGGGCGATCGTGCTGGCGCTCTTCCTTGTCGTCGAGGCGCGTTCGGCAGAGCCGATGATGCCGCTCTCGCTCTTTCGCAGCCGAAGCTTCTCAGGCGTCAATCTCTTGACGCTGCTGCTCTACTTCGGCCTCTCCGGCGCGCTGTTCTTCCTGCCCACGGCCCTCATCGAAGCGCATGGCTATCCTGCGGCCCTGGCGGGATCAGTGTTCATTCCCTTCGTCATCGTGATGGGGATCCTGTCGCGCTTCGGCGGCGGTCTTGCCGACCGGATCGGGACACGGCCCTGCCTCACAGCCGGGCCCGTCCTCACCGGGCTCGCATTCCTCGCACTGGCGCCGGCTGTTGCCGATGGCAGCTATGCCGCCGCGGTGGTGCCGGCGATGCTGCTGATGGGGCTCGGCATGGGCATCACGGTCGCGCCGCTCTCGACGGCCGTCATGAACGCCGCGCCATCTGGGCGCAGCGGCGCCGCATCCGGCATCAACAATGCCGTTGCCCGCGTCGCCGGCCTCCTGGCGGTGGCGAGCCTCGGCCTTGCCGTCGGCGTCGGATTCGCCATGGCGCTTGCCGGCGAAAACGGGGCGGCAGCGGATGCGGTTCGGGCTGCCGGTTTTGGCGCGGCGCCGGCGGGCCTTGAAGCAGACAGCGTCACCGCCGCCTTGCAGGCGCGGGCGACGATCGCCGGCTTTGGCGCGGCCACGACGCTTTGCGGCGTGCTGGCGATCCTCGCTGGGTTCGTCGGTTGGCTGTTCACCGGCGACCAGGCAGAAGCCACGTGACGGCTGCCGGCGGCGCAAACGAAAACGGCCCGCACCTTGTCGGGCGCGGGCCGCTTCAACTCTGCCGGATCCGTCGGATCAGGTGGAGGGAACCAGCGTCAGAGCAGCGCCGCCGGCAGCGGCGTTGAGGCCGACCTGCCCGGTGACACTGATGGGCTGAAGCGAGATCGAGCCGCCGGTGCCGCCGACGAGAACATTGGCGCCGACGCCGACGCCCGCAGTCGCCTCGGCCGTCGCGCCGAGATAGAGGCCGGAGAGGGCGCCGTGATGATAACCGGCGACCGGCGCGAACACGGCCCAGCCGAGCTTGCTCTCGCGCGTCCAGCCGACATCAACGCCGAGCTTCTTGATGTTGCCGCCATAGGTCTCGACCCGGCCATTGGTGGCGCGGAAGGTGCAGACGACTTCCTTGGCAGAGCCGATGACATAGCCGAGCCCGCCGCCGACATCGCATTCGAGCATGCCGATCTTGACGCCGTTCCGGTCGTCGGTCTGGACGGGCATCGGCTGGCTCATGTCAGCGGCATGCGCGACCGGGGCGGCAGCGGCAAGCGCCAGGACGGCGGCGATCTTCAGCGAAACGGTCTTCATCGTGTTCTTCCTCTCGTCATCGCGCGGTGCGTCCCGTGCGGGGTCGCATGCGCGGATCAGTGCATGTTGCCGGGCGCGACTGCAGCCACGGTCCAGCTCGACGGGACAACGCGTTCGGCGCTGCTTCGATCCACATTGATCTATCCCGATCGACGTCTGCGTCATTTGCGCCATCGCAAGCTCGATGGTGCATCCCGATCACTAGGCTGGAGTTGTGGTAAACCCGAGGCGAAGACGCCGCTGCGCCCATGCTGTTACGCCAATGCCATAACGCCAATGCTATGACGCCGCGATCGCGTCCAGCCGGAGAGAGTGATGCTGACAGCCTATGCCGTTGCCGATCGCGGACCTGTCGTCGTTCCCTTGCCGGAGATCGAGGCAATCGGGCATGGCGGTGCCGACGGTATCGCCTGGGTCGATCTCCTTGAACCAAGCGCCGAGGAGGAGACGCGGACCGAAGCGTTTCTCGGCGGCCTGATCCCGACCCGCGAGGAAACGCGGGAGATCGAGTTTTCGAGCCGATTCTATGTCGAGGACGGCGTCGTGGTCATGACCGCGAGCATCCTCGTCGGCGTCGATGACGGCACACCGGCGCTGACGCCGTTTTCCTTCGCGATCGCCAGGAACAAGATCGTCACGCTGCGCTATGCCGATATGAAGGCGTTCAAGCTGTTCCTCGCCCGTGCGCCCAAGGCCGACAGCGGCTGCACCTCGGCGCCGGGCGTGCTCGGCGGCTTGCTGGAGGCCTTCATCGATCGTTCGGCCGATGTGGTGGAACGGATCGCGCAATCGGTCGACCAGCTCAATACCGAAATCTTCCAGCCCAAGACCAAGGGAAGACACCGCGGGCGGGTTCTCGCCGCGGCCATCAGCGGGCTCGGCATCCAGGGCGATCTCGCCTCGAAGACCCGCGAAAGCCTCGCATCGCTGGAGCGACTGGTTCAATACGCGGGAGCGATGCTGCCGGATGCGAGCCTCAAGGGCGGTCTCTCGGGGCGGCTGAAGCTGATGCTGCGCGACATCCGCTCGCTTGAGGACCATGTGAACTTTGTCCTCAACAAGATCACCTTCATGCTCGACGCGACGCTCGGCCTCATCTCCAACGAGCAGAACCAGGTGGTGAGCGTCCTCACGGTCGTCTCCACGATCCTGCTGCCGCCGATGCTGATCGGCACCATCTACGGCATGAACTTCGCCAACATGCCCGAGTTGCAGCTGCCCTTTGCCTATCCGATCGCGATCACCGTCATGGCGCTCTCGGCTGTCCTGCCCTACCTCTATTTCAAATGGCGCGGCTGGCTGTAGGCGGCGCCTTGGGCGTCTCTGGCTCAGAGATAGGGCGAGGCGAGGCGGGTCGCTGAATCGCGCAGACGCGTCACGATCGTCCGGCTCTTCAGTTCAGCGAGCGTGACGCGGCGTGAACCCGCCAGCTTCGCGTCGATGATCCCGTCGATCGTCGCCGCGAAGTCTGCCGAATAGGCCTCGACGTTGAACTCGAAATTGAGCCGGAGGCTGCGCGCGTCCCAATTGGCGCTGCCGAACAGCGACCAGGCGCCGTCCACCGTCATGAGTTTCGAGTGGTCGAATGGCGCTGCTGTCCGCCTTACGATGCATCCGGCGCGCAGCAGCGGCGCCAGCAGCCCGTTCATCGCCCAGTCCATGTAGATATGATTGGAACGCCCCGGGACGACCAATTCCACCGCGACGCCGCGCATTGCGGCAAGCGAGAGCTGTGAGCCGAGCCGTTCGTCCGGCAGAAAATAGGGCGTGAGGACGCGGACGCGCTTCTCGGCTCGGCTGATCGCCGAGGCCATGGTCCACATCAGCTTCTCGTTGTCCTCGTCAGGTCCGCTGGCGATTCCGCGCGCGGGGATATCGCCGGCCGCTCCGATTTCGGGGAACCAGGCCGGCCCGTCGAGCCGCTCGCCGGTGGTGAAGGCCCAGTCCTCGGCGAAGGTTTCCATGAGATGGGCGACCACGGGGCCTTCGACGCTGAAATGCATGTCCTGGACCGCCAGTCCCGGGGCGATTGGCATCACGCGAAAGAGGTTGTCGTCGGAAATGTTCATGCCGCCGGTGAAGCCATGCAGGCCATCGACCACCAGCACCTTCTTGTGGGTGCGCAGGTTGATGAACGACATCTTCCACGGTGCGACTTCATGCATGAAGCGGGCGGCGGGAACGCCGGCGGCGCGCAGCCGCTCATAGACGGGACTGCGCAGATAGCCGGCGCCGATGCCGTCGACGAGGCCGCGGACGGCGACGCCGCGCTTATGCGCCGCGATCATGGCATCCACGATCGGTGCACCGCCGGCATCGTCGTGGAAGATGAAGCTCGAAATCGCGACGCTCGCCTTGGCCGCTTCGATGGCGGCGATCATGGCCGGATAGGCAGCATCGCCATCGATCAGAGGTGTGATCGCATTACCGGCAAGCAGCGATCGACCTGTGAGGCGAAGGCCGAATTCGGCCAGCGGCTCGAGGTGTTCGTCGCCGCCATGCTCGATATCTTCAGGCGCCAGAGCGAAGCGCGACATCGGCGCGTCGATCGAGCCCTCCGGCCCCGACAGCTTGATCGCCTTGCGGCGGACGCGGTTGACGCCGAACAGCAGATAGAGGATCGGCCCGACATAGGGCGAGAGCCAGGCGAGGCCGATCCAGGCAATCGTCGATTGCGGCGCGAGGCGGGTCAGCAGCGCATGGATCGTCACGCCCAGCGCCATCGCGATGTGCAGGCCTGTCAGGAACAGCGCGGTGTAGCCGGTCGTCATCGTCGGGTCACGGGCCTTATTCTGGGGGCGGGGCTCCGGTGTATCCCGCGATCAGAGCATACTTCTAGCCATGGCGCGCGGGCGCGCCGTTGATCTCCACGATGTTGCGGTCGGGATCGCGAAGATAGAGCTGCGGAAACGGCGCCGCGCCGTTCCGGATCACCACGATGAAGGACGGATCATCCGCATCGCCGTCCTCGCGAAACCCTTTGGCGAGGAGGGCGGTCAGCACGCCGTCGAAATCGTCGGTGCGCAGGCAAAAATGGCCGTCGGAGGTATCGATCGGGCGCGCGCGGAACGTTCCCGGCGGATAATGAATCAGGTGGATTTGGACTGCGCCGCAGGCGAGCCAGGCGCCCGGCGTCTTGAACGGAGGCCGCTCCAGCCGCTCAAAGCCGAACAACGACTGGTAGAAGGCAAGCGAGCGGTCGAGATCGGTGACGACGATCGAGACATGGTGCAGCTGAAAGACCGGCACGACTTTCCTCCCCGAGAGCCAGGCGCCAAGAGTTCTTGACGATAGGCCCGCGCGGAGGCCGCGTCTCGCGCTAAGCGCGCGAGACCGGAATCGAGTGCGGGTTTCTGCTCAATCTTTTCATCGTTTCACAGAAACGAAGAAGAGATCTGGGTTCTTGCCTCGTCGCGTTTCCTTCACGCGAACCGGCGTCCACTGTGCTCGGAAACGCTCTAGCGGAGATTGCCGCAGAAGCGCTGGATGCGCGTGCAGGCGTCTTCAAGCGCCTCGGTGGAGGTGGCGTAGGAGATGCGGAAATAGGGGGCGAGGCCGAAAGCCGAACCCTGAACCACCGCAACGCCTTCTTCTTCCAGAAGCGCGGTGACGAAATCCTCGTCAGTCTTGAGCAGCTTGCCGCCTGCCGTCGTCTTGCCGAGCGTGCCGGCGCAGGACGGGAAGACGTAGAAGGCGCCTTCCGGGTTAGGGCAGACGATGCCGTTCGCCTGGTTCAGCATCGAAACGACGAGGTCGCGGCGCTTCTTGAAGATCTCGGCGTTGGTCGCAATGTAATCCTGCGGCCCGTTCAGCGCCTCGACCGCCGCCCATTGCGAGATGGAGGAGGGGTTCGAGGTCGACTGCGACTGGATCGTGCCGATCGCCTTGATCAACTCAGCCGGGCCACCGGCATAGCCGATCCGCCAGCCGGTCATCGCATAGGCCTTGGAAACGCCGTTGACCGTGAGCGTGCGGTCAAAGAGCTTCGGCTCGACCTCGGCGATCGTGGCGAATTCGAAACCGTCGAAGACGAGATGCTCATACATGTCGTCGGTCATGATCCAGACCTGCGGATGCCGCAGCAGCACGTCGGCGAGCGCCCGGAGCTCGGCGCGGGTATAGCCCGCGCCGGTCGGGTTCGACGGCGAATTGAGGATCAGCCACTTGGTCTTCGGCGTGATCGCAGCCTCGAGCGCCGCGGCGTTAATCTTGAAGCCCTGCTCCTGCGGTCCGACGATCTCGACCGGCGTGCCGCCACCGAGCGCGACGATCTCGGGATAGGACACCCAATAGGGCGCAGGAATGATGACTTCGTCGCCGGGGTTCAGCGTCGCCATCAGCGCGTTATAGAGCACCTGCTTGCCGCCCGTGCCGACCGTGATCTGGTTCGGGGCATAGGTCAGGTTGTTCTCGCGCTTGAACTTCGCGGCGATCGCCGCCTTGAGCTCAGGAATGCCGTCGACGGCGGTGTACTTGGTCTTGCCCTCCCGGATGGCGCGGATCGCCGCTTCCTTGATGTTATCGGGCGTATCGAAATCCGGCTCGCCGGCGCCAAGGCCGATCACGTCGCGGCCGGCGGCCTTGAGTTCGCGCGCCTTGTTCGTGACCGCGATGGTCGCGGACGGCTTGATGCGGGCGAGACTGTCGGCGAGTAAGGCCATTGCGGGGCTCCGGCGGGGCTGTTCAAAGAGTTGAGGCGGCGCGGAACCTAGTCTCAGCGCGGCCCGATGGCAAGCCGAAGCTGGCGAGCCATCGGGCCAAGGAACACTGCGGATGGATGGTGGGACGCGCCGTCGAGACCCAGCTTGCTAGCGCGTCGGGGAGGCCGCCTATCTCCAGGTGTAGGCGCGCGTGACGCAGTAGTTGAACACCGCGCTCATCAGAGCTCCTGCGACACCCGCAACGAGGGGCTGAGGTTCCGAGGCGTAGATATTGCTGGCGACGGAAACGCTGGCGATGCCGCCGACGGAGCAGATGGCGATGAACTCCACCAGGCCGATCAGCATCTTGCGGCCCTTCAGCTTCCTGTCGGCATAGGTCAGCGTATTGTTCAGGAAGAAGTTCCAGACCATGGCCGAGAGGGTGGCGACGATCTGGGCCGCTACGAAACCGACCGCCAGCACGACGTTGGTGAGCCACAGGACGGCAAGGTGAACCAGCAGTCCGCTGATGCCGACCATGGCGAAGAGCAGGAAGCTCATCGGCAAGCGGCCATTCGTCAGCTGCGACAGCCACAGGCCAAGGAACTGCACGACGATGATCGAGCTCATCTTGCTCTCGCCGGCATTTCGCTCCCGGAACGAATAGCCGATCTCGCGAACCGAAAGCGGCGTGCCGTGACGCGTCGAAGTCGCGAGGATGTCGAGCAGGATCTTAAACCCGTCGCGATTGAGAAGCGGCGCAACCTCCTCGAATTTCCGCCGCGGCATCAGGAAGAAGCCGCTCATCGGGTCAGAGATCGCCCTTCCGACGATGAAGCTCGCCAGCTTGGTTGCGAACACGCTGCCCTTCAGCCGAGTCGAGGATAGCCCCTTGCCGGCCGAGCCGTCGTCGACGAATCGCGATCCGATGACGATGTCCGCTCCGGCCTTCGCCGCCGCCAGCATGTCCGGCAATATGCGCTCGTCATGCTGATGATCGGCATCGATGACCGCAACATAGGGCGCCGCCGTCGACGCCATGCCTTCGATACAGGCCGAGGACAGTCCGCGCCGGCCGAACCGGCGGATGCAACGGATGTTGCTGTGCTGCCGCGAAAGTTCCTTGGTCAGTTCTGCGGTGCCGTCGGGGCTGTTGTCGTCGACGACAATGAATTCGAACGGAACTCCGGCAAGCGCCGTCGAGACCTTTTCGTACAAGGACTTGATATTGTCGCGCTCATTGAACGAAGGGACGACCACCGCGAGTTCCGGCGCCTCAACCCCGTCAAGCCCGGCGTTTCCGACCTGGTCTAGCTGCACGGTTTCGACCAAAGCTTTATCTCTCTTCCATTGGGCATGAAGACGGAATCAAACACTGAGAAGCCGGCGTTCCGCGCGGCTTGCTCCAGTGCTGCAGGATCGACGGAGGGCCGAATGTCGCCGTCCGTCCCATCTGCTGAAAGGAGCACGCAGCTTGGGCTGGATCTGATCCAAGCATCATAATCTGCCACAGTTCCTGGAAAAGGAGGGCCGTTGTCAATTGGCAGAAGATCTGCGGCATCGAGTAGGTTGAACATTGTCAAGGTATTGGCGTTAAGCGGATAGGTACGAAAGCCGTCCTTGATCACCTTGCCCGGCTTAGTCTTATTTTTGATACGATCGTATATAGATTTCCCCAAATCGTACCATTGCTGCGATATTTCCTTTGAGACGATGGTCGCATTGTCAGGGTCACCAAGCCCACTTTCCTTGAGATACCAGTGAATCGGTACCCGCGATGAGGACGACGGGATCCAGCCAAGTACCGGCAGTTCGATCACGGAGTTACGGTAGTAGGGCGCGGCCATGCTCACCAGCGGAAAAGCTGCGACAAGCGAGGCCAGGGTCAGGGCGGCGGCCCCGGCTTGGCGCAAAGACACAACGGGGATCAACGCCCGGAATCCATAGACGGCTATGATGATCAACGCGGGTGCCAGAGGGGCCGAGAACCCTGTGCCCTTGTTCGCCGAACTCATCAACGCCGCCATAGAGGCCGCTGCGAATATGCAGATTGGGGCAATTGGAGAAGATCGCATATCTGATGCCGTCTTGCGCCATCCGAACCTGCCCGCGGCGACGACAGTAGCGATAATCAGCGCAAGAACGCCGCACAAAATCAACAGAGTCTGAAAGAGCTGAAAGTAGATGGCCGCATATTGCAACGTGGCCACAACGCTGTCCCAGAATGCGGACGGGCCATAGCTGGCTGCCTTGTCGCCATAGCCGAAACTCGTCAAATAGTCGAAGACTTGGCGCCAGGTGAAGGCAAGCCAGGTTGCTGCCGTCAGCATGGCGACGATGCCGGCCATAACGGCATTGAGAAATGCTCTGCCGGTCCCATCCTTGCGGGAAAAAACACACCAGAGCACTGCCAGCATGATGGCGGGATAGAAGGCGATCGTGACCGTGCGCGCGATGACCATCAGGCCGACGCAAACCCCCAGGGCGATCGCCCAGCGGCGTGATCGCATCTGCTGAGACGAGACAAGGCACAGCATGGCCGCTGTCGTGCACAGGGTCGCGGCCATAGCGAAATTGAATGTCCGACTATAGCCGATCATGTAGGGCGAGGTTGCTATCAAGAGCGTCGCCAGGAGAGCAAACCATTCGCCCGCGATACGTCTCGCCAGAAAATAGGAGACAAAGACAGAGAGTCCCCCGAACAGGATAGGTACAAGGAATCCAATGAAGGTCGACGGCCCGAATATCAGGAAAAGAACAGACGTGGTGGCCGTTGTCATCGGGGATTGTATCGAAGGCACCAAAACTCTGTCGAGCCATGCGGCTGGACCGCCTGAAATCCAAGCATAATAATCCGAAAGGGATATAGATAAATATCCAGCTTCATCGATATCAACTATTTGGTGTAGTCTGTATTCTCTGATCCAGCTGGCATTTAATGCTATAAATAAAAAAGATATTGCTACAGCAGATATCAAAGATATCGATCGTCTATCTAGAATCAATGAAATTCTTGCCCCAAGATACATGTCATTTCTATTCTCGCATGCGCAATAAAACCGATATCAGATGTAAATCATGCACGCGTGGCGGGAATTCGTAAAGCCCGCCGGTCCGCACTATCGGTCCCTTCATACGGCTTCGCCAGGCTGTCCACGCATTCCTTTGGCCGATCTCCGATCTGCAAAACAACCAAGCGCGTCTCATCACGACATCTTGCGGTGACGTGAGGCCCATAGCTGCTTGGAATAGGCGAGGCTGGAACTAGATTTTGCAACATGGGAAGAATCGCAAAGGTGCAGGGCATGCTGATCAAACGCCATCGAGGCTGGGAAATTGCCGAGCGGGAGGCGACGCCGGAGGCGGTGTTCCTCAATCGGCGCGCCGTGCTCGCCGCCGGCGGCTTCGGGCTTGCGGCGGCCGCGCTGCCGCGGATCGCCAGGGCCGAGGACGCTGATCCGAGCGCCGGGCTCTATCCCGCCAGGGCCAATCCGAAGTTCACGATCGACCGCCCCGTCACGCCTGAAGAGGTCAATCTCCACTACAACAACTTTTATGAATACAGCACCGACAAGGACCTTGCCGAGGCCGCGCAGCAATTGAAGACGCGGCCCTGGACGGTTCAGTTCGACGGTCTCGTCGAGGCGCCGAAGACGGTCGGGATCGACGATCTGCTGAAGGCCATGACGCTGGAGGAGCGGCTCTATCGCCATCGCTGCGTCGAGGCCTGGTCGATGACTGTGCCATGGACCGGCTTTCCGCTCGCCGCGCTTGTCGCTTATGCGAAGCCGCTGTCCGGCGCAAAATATGTGCGCATGGAAACCTTCATGGACGCCGACATGGCGCCGGGGCAGAACCAGCCCTTCTACCCTTGGCCTTATGTCGAGGGGCTGACCATGGCCGAGGCCACGAACGAGCTCGCTTTCATGGTGACGGGCGCTTATGGCAAGCCGCTGCCGAAGCAGATGGGCGCGCCGATCCGCCTGCATACGCCGTGGAAATATGGCTTCAAGAGCATCAAGTCGATCGTGAAGATCTCCTTCGTCGAGGAGCAGCCGCTGAATTTCTGGCAGCAGCTGCAATCCTCGGAATATGGCTTCTGGGCCAATGTGAACCCCGAGGTGCCGCACCCGCGCTGGAGCCAGGCCTCGGAGACCGTGCTCGGCACCAATGAGCGAATCCCGACCCAGCTCTTCAATGGCTATGGCGCGTTCGTCGCCGGCCTCTACAAGGGCCTCGAAGGCCAGCCGCTCTATATGTGAGCCGGTTCTCAGGCCGGGCGACTTTGAGGCGCGACTACAGTCTTCACCTCCCCCTGAGGGGGAGGTCGGACCGAAGCTCCGGGAGAGGGTTTGCGGCCTCTCCGGATGGTTTCCTAAACCCTCCCCCGCCGACTGCGCCGTCGACCTCTCCCTCAGAGAGAGGTGAAGCAAAAGATTGGTCGGTTGGAATCGCCCGAGGGCTACGTCCGCGCTCCGCGGCCTTATCTGCCAGCGCGTACCGCACAAAAGAAAAGGCCGGGCACTCTTGCGAGGCCCGGCTAAGTCTTTGTTGCTGCGGCAGGGAAATGCGCAGCAAACACCTTCCAGAGGGAACAGTTGAGGTCCACCGGAGGCAGGGAGGAGAGAGCCGCCGGCAACGCATCAACTGGCGTGTATATGGAGCGATCAGGTTGCCCAAACAACCAGCATGAATGCATCGCAGCTATGCATTTCCAGCAGAACAAAACAGAATTCCCGCTATGTTGCGTTTTCTGGATTGTCATTTTCCGATGGTGCAAATTCTGGAACCGATTTGCGTCGGAATGCGGAAAAAACGCGATGGCGACACGCCAGAATTCCGCAGCGCACCATATTGCATACGGCGCTGCCGCATTACTGGGCAATAATGCGATCTGCCGTCAGAATTGCCAGTTCTGGGCCTTGGCGAGCATGAAGTCGCGGAAGGCGGTGACGCGGGCCGAATTCTTGAGCTCGGCCGGGTAGCAGAAATAGGTCGGGAAGCTCGGCACCTGCGCTTCCGGCATGAGCTTCACCAGCGTCGATTCGTCCTCGATCATATAGTCGGGCAGAATCGCGATGCCGGTGCCGCGCTCCACGGCCGCCTTGATGGCGTAGATATTGTTGATGCGCACGATCGGCTCGCGCGGATTGTCGGTCGAGCGGCCGGCGATCTCGAGCCAGTTCACGTCGCGGATATTGGGCGGCACCGGCACGCCGAAGGTGACGATGCGGTGGTGATCCAGGTCTTCAAGCGTCTCCGGCTTGCCGAAGCGTTCGACATAGGCCGGGGCGGCGTAGACGTGATAATGCGTCGTGAACAGGCGGCGCTGGATCAGGTCGGGCTGCACCGGCTGGCGCAGCCGGATCGCGACATCGGCCTGACGCATGGTCAGATCGAGTTCCTGGTCGTCGAGGATCAGGTGCAGGTTGACCTGGGGATGCAGGTCGACGAACTCGTTCAGCCGCTCCGTCAGCCAGGTCGAGCCGAGCGCGACCGTCGTGGTGATGCGCAGTGTGCCAGTCGGTTTCTCGCGCGAATCCGTCAGGCGGATGCGCACGCCCTCCAGCTTCATCATCACGTCCTGCGACGTCCGAAACAGAAGCTCGCCCTGCTCGGACAGAATCAGCCCGCGGGCATGACGATGGAAGAGGGGGACGCCGAGGTCCTGTTCCAGGGCGCTGACCTGACGGCTGACAGCCGACTGGCTCATGCCGAGCGTCTCGCCGGCATGCGTGAACGAGCCCGCCTGGGCGGCCGCGTGGAAGATCCTGAGTTTATCCCAGTCCATGATGCGGCCCGCCCCCCGCGGCCTCGTCGTTCAGATTATTCCGCCGCGACGGCTGTCATATCGGCGACCGGATTTTCAGCGATCCAGCGTTCGGCCTCGAGCGCGGCCATGCAGCCCTGTCCCGCGGCCGTCACGGCCTGGCGGAACACTTCGTCGGTCACGTCGCCGGCGGCGAAGACGCCGGGAATGCTGGTCGCGGTCGAGTCGGGCGCCGTCCAGATATAGCCGGAAGCCTTCAACTGCAGCTGGTCGCGGACCACTTCGACAGCCGGCGCATGGCCGATGGCGATGAAAACCCCGTGCGTCTCATGCTCGGTGATGGCGCCTGTCTGGGCATTCTTCAGCCGAAGCCCGGTCACTGACGGCGGGAAACCGCTCTTGCCGGTCACTTCCTCGATCTCGGTGTTCCAGAGGACTTCGACATTGTCCTTGGCGAGGAGCCGGTTCTGAAGGATCCGCTCGGCGCGGAAGTGATCGCGCCGGTGAATGATCGTCACCTTGCGGGCGATATGCGAGAGATAGAGCGCTTCCTCGACCGCGGTATTGCCGCCGCCGACGACATAGACGTCCTTGCCGCGATAGAAGAACCCATCGCAGGTGGCGCAGGCCGAGACGCCGAAGCCCTTGAAGCGCTGCTCGCTTTCAAGGCCGAGCCAGCGCGCCTGGGCGCCAGTCGCGATGATCAGGCTGTCGGCCGTATAGATCTCGCCGGAATCGCCCTTGAGCAGGAAGGGGCGACGGGAGAGATCGGCCTCGATGATATGATCGGTGACCATCCGCGTGCCGACATGCTCGGCCTGCAGCCGCATCTGTTCCATGAGCCAGGGGCCCTGGATGACGTCGGCGAAGCCGGGATAGTTCTCGACATCGGTGGTAATGGTGAGCTGGCCGCCGGGCTGGACGCCGGCGATGAGCATCGGTTCCAGCATCGCGCGCGCGGCATAGATGGCGGCTGTGTAGCCGGCGGGGCCGGAACCGATGATGATGAGTTTGGCGTGCTGCATGATGCGCCTGAAGATGGTGACGACGGGCCGGTTCGGAAAGGCCGTGGGTTGATCGTGATCAACCCCGACAGTAGAGGGTTGAACTCAGCGCATGCAAGACGACGAGCCATGCAATTCTGTGTGTTCTCGCGATCAATTGTTTCCGAATCATGGCGTATCGGCGAGAATCGCCAACGCGGCGGCCCGGCATCGCCGGCCGGCTGCCGGCTGCCGCGCCGCCGGCGGTGCGCCCCGGCCGGAGACATGCGCGTGAAGGCCAATCTCGATGCCATCGACTGGAACATCCTGAAAGAACTTCAGGATGACGGCCGCATCACCAATGTCGAGCTCGCACGGCGGGTCGGCATATCCGCGCCGCCTTGCCTGCGCCGGATGCGCGCGCTGGAGGAGGCGGGCATCGTCACCGGCTATCGCGCTCTGGTCGATGAAAAGGCGCTCGGCTTCGACGTCACCATGTTTGCGATGGTCGGGCTCTCGAGCCAGGCCGAGGCCGATCTCAACGCCTTTGCGCTGCGCGTCAGGGATTGGTCCGTTGTGCGCGAGTGCTACATGCTCTCAGGCGAGGCCGATTTCATTCTGAAATGCGTGGCGCCGACGCTGCGGGCCTTCCAAGGCTTTATCGAGGAGCTGACAGGCGCGGCCAATGTCGCGAGCGTCAAGACCTCGCTCACGATCCGTCGCATCAAGGATGCCCCGATCGTTCCGATCGCCTGAGCGGCGGGCTCTGATGCCTGAACAAAAAAACGCGGCAGGGGCGCTGCCGCGTTGGATTGCATTCAGGTCATGCTTCCCGCCTTAGCGGAAGCCGACTTCGAGGATCTCGTAGGAGCGTTCGCCGCCAGGGGCCTGGACCGCGACGGTGTCGCCGACGGACTTTCCGATCAGCGCGCGTGAGATCGGCGAGGAGATCGAGATCCGTCCTGCCTTCACGTCGGCCTCAAGGTCGCCCACGATCTGGTAGGTCTTCTCTTCCTCGGTGTCCTCGTCGATGAGCTTGACCGTCGCGCCGAATTTCACCGTCTTGCCCGAGAGCTTGCCGACATCGATGATCTCGGCACGCGAAAGCTTGTCCTCAAGCTCGGCGATGCGGCCCTCGTTGAGGCTCTGCGCCTCCTTGGCGGCGTGATACTCGGCATTCTCGCTGAGGTCGCCATGCGCCCGCGCCTCGGAAATCGCCGCGATGATCCGCGGACGCTCCTCGGAGGAGAGACGCTTCAGCTCACGCTCGAGCGCGGCATGGCCCGGCGCCGTCATCGGAACCTTTTCCATGGTGTTCCTAGCCTTTTCTTCGTCTTCGGCTCCCGCGGGTTTCCCGCGAGCGCACAATAATTCACGGCACCGGCCGATGAGGGCCGGTCCCTTGCACTGTTCGACTGCGACTTAGGAAGCGCACGCTGCCGCTTCAAGCGGTCTGGCGCCTCCGGCGGCGGCGCTGCGTGAGCAGCACCCCGAACGCAGAGTGTCCTCTACGTTCGCCGCGAGTGCAAGAGGCCGGCACTCGCGGCGAGGCGCCTGTTGAAGCCAAAGTGGAAGCGGCGAGCTACCGCCCCGCCGCCGGTCTCAAGCTGCCGCGAAATAGGATTGCAGCGGCCGAACTTCGAGTTCGCCTGTCGCATAGGCCGCAACGCCTTGCGAAGCCGCGATGGCGCCGGCCAGCGTCGTGTAATAGGGCACCTTGTGCTGCAGCGCGGCCCGGCGCATCGCCCGACTGTCGCCGAGCGCGCGGACGCCCTCTGTCGTATTGAACACGAGCTGGACATCGCCGTTCTTGATCGCGTCGACGATGTGCGGCCGGCCTTCCAGAACCTTGTTGATCTTGGCGCAGGTGACGCCGGCTTCAGCGAGGAAGCGCTGCGTGCCCGAGGTTGCGATAATGCGGAAGCCGAGGGCTTCGAGGCGGCGCATCGAATCGACGATGCCCACCTTGTCGCTGTCGCGCATCGAGACAAACACCGTGCCCGATACGGGCAGGGCGTTGCCGGCGCCGAGCTGGCTCTTGGCGAAGGCGACCTCATAGACGCGGTCGAGACCCATCACCTCGCCGGTCGAGCGCATTTCCGGCCCGAGCAGCGTATCGACGCCCGGGAAGCGCGCAAACGGGAACACGGCTTCCTTGACGGCGATGTGGTCGTGCTTCACCGCCTTGAGGCCGAAGCTCGCAAGGCTCTCGCCGGCCATGATCCGCGACGCGATCTTGGCGACGGGAATGCCGATGGTCTTCGCGACGAAGGGCACCGTGCGCGAGGCGCGCGGATTGACTTCAAGGACGTAGATCTCGCCGTCCTTGATCGCATACTGCACGTTCATCAGGCCGCCGACCTTGAGCGCCAGCGCCAGCTTCTTCGTCTGGGCCTCGAGCTCGGCCAGCGTCGCCTCATCGAGCGAATGCGGCGGCAGCGAGCAGGCCGAGTCGCCCGAGTGAATGCCGGCCTCCTCAATATGCTCCATGATGCCGGCGACGAACACGTCCTTGCCGTCGCAGAGCGCATCGACGTCGATCTCGATCGCGTCCGAGAGATAGCGGTCGAACAGCAGCGGGTTCTTGCCGAGCAGCGTGTTGATCTGGCCCGTCTTGTCGTTCGGATAGCGCGCCTTGACGTCGGACGGCACCAGCTCCGGCAGTGTGCCGAGCAGGTAGTCGCTGAGCGCCTCATCCTCACGGATGACCTGCATCGCACGGCCGCCGAGCACATAAGACGGGCGCACGACGAGCGGATAGCCGAGATCGGACACGACGAGGCGCGCCTGCTCGACCGAATAGGCGATGCCGTTCTTCGGCTGGCGGATGGCGAGCTTGACCAGCAGCTTCTGGAAGCGGTCGCGATCCTCGGCGAGATCGATCGCGTCGGGCGAGGTGCCGAGGATCGGCACGCCGGCCGCCTCAAGCGCGGCGGCGAGCTTCAGCGGCGTCTGGCCGCCGAACTGGACGATGACGCCATGGAGCGTGCCGTTCGAGGTTTCGGTGCGGATGATCTCCAGCACGTCCTCGGCCGTCAGCGGCTCGAAATAGAGCCGGTCCGAGGTGTCGTAATCGGTCGAGACGGTCTCCGGATTGCAGTTGACCATGATCGCCTCATAGCCCGCGTCGCGGAGGGCAAAGGCGGCATGGCAGCAGCAATAGTCGAACTCGATGCCCTGGCCGATCCGGTTCGGGCCGCCGCCGAGGATGATGACCTTCTTCGCCGAGGAGGGCTCGGCCTCGTTGGCGAAATGTCCGGCGAAGGACGTCTCGTAGGTCGAATACATATAGGGCGTCGGCGAGGCGAACTCGGCGGCGCAGGTATCGATGCGCTTGTAGACCGGATGGACGTCGAGCTTGGTCCGCAGCGCGGCAATGTCGGCTTCCGCTTTGCCGGTGAGCGAAGCGAGGCGCTGGTCGGAAAAGCCCATCGCCTTCAGCCGGCGGAGTGCCGGCGCGCTCTTCGGCAGGCCATGGACCGTGATCTTCCGCTCGGTCTCGATGATGCCGTGGATTTCGCGCAGGAACCAGGGGTCGATCTTGCAGCTCTCATGCACTTCTTCGACCGAGAGGCCGAGCCGCATCGCCTGCGCCGCCTTGAGCAGGCGATCAGGTGTCGGCGTGCCGAGCGCGGCGCGGATGGCGTTCTTGTCGTCGCCCTGGCCAAGGCCCGGGATTTCGGCTTCGTCGAGACCGGAAAGGCCGGTTTCGAGGCCGCGCAGCGCCTTCTGCAGCGATTCCTGGAAGGTGCGGCCGATCGCCATGACTTCGCCGACCGACTTCATCGCCGTGGTCAGCACAGGCGAGGCACCGGGGAACTTCTCGAAGGCGAAGCGCGGAATCTTGGTGACGACATAATCGATCGTCGGCTCGAACGACGCCGGCGTCGCGCCGCCGGTGATGTCGTTTTCGAGCTCGTCGAGCAGATAGCCGACCGCGAGCTTCGCCGCGACCTTGGCGATCGGGAAGCCGGTCGCCTTCGAGGCGAGCGCGGAGGAACGCGACACGCGCGGGTTCATCTCGATGACGATCAGCCGGCCATCCTCGGGATTGACGGCGAACTGGACATTGGAGCCGCCGGTCTCGACGCCGATCTCGCGCAGGACCGCGAGGCTCGCGTCGCGCATGATCTGGTATTCCTTGTCGGTGAGCGTCAGCGCCGGCGCGACCGTTATCGAATCGCCGGTATGGACGCCCATCGGATCGATGTTCTCGATCGAGCAGATGATGATGCAGTTGTCCGCCTTGTCGCGGACGACCTCCATCTCATACTCCTTCCAGCCGAGAACGCTTTCCTCGATCAGGACCTCGTTGGTCGGCGAGGCATCGACGCCGCGCTCGACGATCTCGATGAATTCCTCGCGCGTATAGGCGATGCCGCCGCCGGTGCCGCCCAGCGTGAAGGACGGGCGGATGATGGCGGGCAGGCCGATATCGTCAAGAGCGGGCAGGGCCTCGGTCAGCGAATGGGCAAGGCGCGAGCGCGGCGTCTCCAGCCCGATCTTGGTCATCGCGTCGCGGAAGAGCTCGCGGTCCTCGGCCTTGTCGATCGCCTCGGCGGTGGCGCCGATCATCTCGATGTCGAACTTCTCGAGCACGCCCATCTTCTTCAGCGAAAGGGCGGTGTTGAGGGCTGTCTGGCCGCCCATGGTCGGAAGCAGCGCCATCTTCTCGTCGGGACGCTCGGTGCGCTCCTTCTCGATGATCTTCGCCACGATCTCGGGCGTGATCGGCTCGATATAGGTCGCATGCGCGAGGTCCGGGTCCGTCATGATCGTCGCCGGATTCGAATTGACGAGGACGATGCGGTACCCTTCCTCTTTCAGCGCCTTGCAGGCCTGGGTTCCGGAATAGTCGAACTCGCAGGCCTGGCCGATGATGATCGGGCCGGCGCCGATGATGAGGATCGACTGGATATCTGTGCGTTTCGGCATGTCATCTCGCGCGCGTGGCAAGAACCCCGTCGCGGCAATCCGCGCGGGTTCCTGGCAAGGGTCATTCAGGCTAAAGCGGGCTTATAGGGGAAAAGCGCGGGAGGGGGAACCCCCGCTTCTGTGTCGCGACACGCGCTTGGGGATGACTGCCCCGGGCCGACGCAACGGCCAGTTCCGCCGTCGCCCGGGACGGACACCGCCTTTGCCGGCTGATCATGCGGCTACGTCACGGAACCTTGGGCATAGCGCCGACTTGAAGCGATGAGGCCGCGAGCGGTAGTTTGAGCCGCGGCGAGGTCGCGGCGGCCAGCCGGGGCTCACGGCCACACGTCGGGGGGAAGATCACATGCGGCTCGATGGTCAGCGTGAAAGCAACAATGTCGAGGATCGGCGCGGCGATAGCGGCGGCGGTCTGGGCGGCGGCTATCGCCAGGCGGGCATGGGTCGCGGCATTCCGCTGCGTGGCGGCTCGCTCGTCACCATAGCGGTGCTGGTCGGCATCGGCTGGCTGGTGTTCGGAATCAACCCCTTGCAGATGCTGGCAATGGTCACCGGTGGTGGCTCCGTGACGCAGGACCAGAGCTATTCGCCGTCCACGCCCTCGTCGCCGTCACAGACCAGCGTCAATGGCGGCGCTTCAGATGCCGGCAAGCAGTTCGTCGCCAAGGTGCTCGGCAGCACCGAGGATGTGTGGACCGACATCTTCGCCGCCAGCAACCGCAGCTACAAACCGACGCCGCTGGTGCTCTTCAGTGGACGCATCGCCTCGGCCTGCGGTGCTGCGAGCGCAGCTTCGGGTCCGTTCTACTGCCCCAATGACGGCAAGGTTTATATCGACCTCGCCTTCTATGACGAGCTCAAGAACCGCTTCGGTGCGCCCGGCGATTTCGCGCAGGCCTATGTGATTGCGCATGAAGTCGGCCATCATGTGCAGGACCTCATCGGCGTGCTGCCGGAATTCAACCGCCAGCGCCAGACAGCCTCGCGCACCGAGGCCAACGAGATGTCGGTGCGGGTCGAATTGCAGGCGGATTGTTTCGCCGGCATCTGGGCCAACAAGACCGACCAGAAGGGCATGCTCGAGGCCGGCGATATCGACGAGGCGTTGAATGCCGCGACGCAGATCGGCGACGACACGATCCAGAAGCGCAGCCAAGGCTATGTCGTGCCGGACAGCTTCACGCATGGCACCGCGGCGCAGCGCAGCGCCTGGTTCAAGCGCGGCTATACATCGGGCGACATGAAGTCGTGTGACACATTCTCGGGCAATATCTGAGCACCGATGAGCGATCTCGCGATCCGCGAACTGGCGGAGCGGCTGTTGGCCAATGGTACCGCCAGCCTCTCTTCCAATGATCGCAAACTGCTTGACCAGATTGCGCGTCGCCAGACGGTGACGCGCAACGTCAATCGCGAATTCGAGCAGCAGCTGACGTTCGGCGAGCGACTGTCGGACCAGGTCGCGGCGATCGGCGGTTCCTGGAGCTTCATCATCGCCTTCGGCCTGATCATCGTCGGCTGGGTGGTCCTGAATTCTCTGCTGCTGGTCGAATGGGGCGGATCGTTCGATCCCTATCCCTACATCTTCCTCAATCTGATGCTTTCGATGGTGGCGGCGATCCAGGCGCCGATCATCATGATGTCGCAGAACCGGCAGGCCGATAAGGACCGCTTGGCCGCGCAACTCGACTATGAGGTCAATCTCCGGTCCGAGATCGAGATCGCGGGACTGCATGAGAAGCTGGAGCATCTGCGCACCAACGAGTTGAAGACGATCCTGTCGCGGATCGAGAGCGCGCTTGGCCAGCACTTGGCCGAAGACGAGGCGCGAGAAGCCCGGTTGGCCGCGGCAGCCGCGGCAGACGCGGTCGCGACGCTGATTCCCCGTCACGAGCCGGGCTCACCCTGAAGCCAGTCGCTACGAAATTGACAAGTCGAACATATGATATGCTTGACTTATGAATTTTACGGGCGATATGTAGGTACCTACAATTAAGGCTTACGGTTCGAATTCATCATGACGCTGCCCATCGATTTTCTCGCCACGCTGTCGCAGGCCGGCCGTCTCTTGCAGACCTATTGCGACCATCGGTTCCGCCGTCTCGACCTGACGCTCGCCCGCGGCCGGGTGATGCTGCAGCTCGCCAAGGCGCGCAGCGGCATGACGCAGACCGAGCTGACGGCGCTGCTGGATGTCGAGCATCCGACGGCCGTCCGCCTCTTCGATGGCCTCGAACAGGCCAATCTGATCGAGCGCCGGGCCGTGGTCGGTGATCGCCGCGCCAAGGAGATCGTGCTCACCGACATAGGACGCCCCGTCGCGGAGCGCGTCTCGATTGCGATCGACGATGTTGCCGTCGCTGTCGTCGAGGGCATCGATCCCGCTGAACTGGCGGTCGCAGATCGCGTCCTGGCGCAGATCCTCGCCAATATTGCTCGGCTGGCGCGCGAGGCCGATGCCGGTGCTGCCAAGGCCGCCCTATGAGTGCGGCTCTCGCTCTTGAACCCAACGCGGAAATCCCGCCTCGGCCGGCGCCCGTGGCGACCCCGCCGGTTGGGCCCGCTCCAGCGCCTGCCGCTGCATCGGCCGCGATCCCAGCCTGGCGCGTCGCGCTCTATGGTGCGGCATCGGTCTTTCTGGGTGTCACGCAGGGCCTTGGTATCAATCTCGTCACCGCCAACCTCGCGGGAATCCAGGGTTCGCTCGGCGTCACGCAGATCGAGAGCAACTGGCTGATCGCGGCCTATATGGCGACCAATCTCGCCGGGACGATCCTGCTCTACAAAGTGCGAACCGAGTTTGGTCTGCGCCGTTTCGCGGAACTCGGCCTGCTCGTTTACGTGCTGGTGACCGCCGCTCATCTCCTGGCCGATGATTTGAGATCCGCTGTCGTGGTGCGGGCCGCCATGGGGGTCGCCGCGGCGCCGCTGTCGACGCTCGCCTTCTTCTACATGCTCGAAGTGATGAAGCCGGAGAAGAAGCTGACCGTCGGCATCTGTTTCGGCCTGCTTGGCGGTCAGATCGCCGTGCCGCTGGCGCGTGTCATCTCGCCGGACCTGCTCGAACTCGGACGTTGGCATGGCCTCTATCTGCTGGAGACCGGCCTTGCTTTGATCAGCCTCGCCATTGTCTTCCTGCTGCCGATCAGCCATCCGCCGCGCCAGAAGGTGTTCGACCGTCTCGATCTCCTGAGCTTTCCATTGCTGGCGATCGGCTCAGGCGCCTTTGCCGTTCTGCTGACGCTCGGCCGCCTCTATTGGTGGTTCGATACGCCCTGGCTCGGCGTTCTGGCTGTCGTCGGTATTTTGGCGCTGACCGCGGTGCTGATCCTCGAATCGCAGCGCGCGCATCCGATGATCGACCTCAAATGGCTGTCGAGTTCGGAAATGCTCATCTTCGCCGGCTCGTTGCTGGTGTTCCGCCTGCTGCTGGCCGAACAGACGACCGGCGTCGTAGGCCTCTTCACGTCGCTCGGGCTTTTGAACGACCAACTCGCCACGCTCTACTGGATCATTCTCGGCGCAACGGTCGGCGGCCTTGCTGTCACCAGCCTTCTGATGGGAGCGGGCCGGACGCCGGCGATTCACCTGACCGCCCTTACACTGATCGCCTCGGCCGCGTTCCTCGATTCGCATGCGACCAATCTCTCGCGGCCCGAGCAGTTCTATCTGACGCAGGCGATGATGGCCTTCGCGGGCGCGATGTTCCTGCCACCCGCCTTGCAGGTCGGCTTCGGACAGGCGCTCGCGCGGGGCGGCAATGCGATCGTGAGCTTTCTCGTTGTCTTCATCGGGACGCAGACGCTCGGCGGTCTCATCGGCTCCGCGGCCCTCGGCACCTTCGTCACGCTGCGCGAGAAGTTCCATTCCAGTGCTCTCGTCGAGCATCTGACGGCGGTGAACCCATTCGTCGCGCAGCGGATCCAGGCCTATGCCGGCGCCTATGGCAAGGTTCTGTCAGACCCTGCGCTACGCACCGCCGAGGGGGCCGTCCTGCTCGGCAGGGCCGCGACGCAGGAAGCGACCGTCCTCGCCTACAACGATCTTTTCCTGCTGATCGCCGTGCTCGCGGTCGGCGCGATGCTCGTCCTCATCTCCCATCAGTTCGTCATCGCCTGGCGCGCCGCATCATCGGCCGCGGCGCGCGTCTGAACCACGAAGAACCGTCATGTCCAAATTCTTCCGTTCCAAGATCCCCTATTTCATCGGGCTCGCCGGAATCGCCGGCGCGCTGCTGGTCCTCTACGCCTGGCAGTTGCCGCCCTTCAATTCGGCCGTCGTCTCGACCGACAACGCCTATGTGCGCGGGCAGGTGACGCTGCTCTCGGCGCAGGGCGCCGGGACGGTCACGGCCGTCCATGTGCAGGACTATCAGCCGGTGAGGCAGGGCGACGTCCTCGTCGAGATTGACGACCGCACAGCGCGCCAGCAACTGGCATCCGCCGAGGCGCAGCTTCAGACGGCTGAAGCCTCGCTCGATAGCTTCGCGGCCAATCGCGCCGCCAAGGCCGCCAGCCTCGACCTCGCCAAGGCGCAGCTGCAAAGCGCCGAGGCCGGGCTCGAGAAAGCGAAGCTCGATTCCGACCGCACAGCCTCGCTGGTCACGAAAGGCATCACCGCGCAATCGACCGGGGATCAGGCGCGCGTCGCGCTGCAGCAGGCCGACGCGACCGTCGCGCAGGCCAATGCCAATATTGCCATCGCCGAGCAGAATGTCGCCCTGGTCGATGCGGGCCGCCCCTCGCTTCAGGCCGCCGTTTCAAGCGCGGAGGCAGCCGTCTCGCTCGCGAAGATCACGCTTGGCAATCTGAAGGTCGTCGCGCCGGTCGATGGACGCCTTGGCGAGGTCGGGGTCCGCGTCGGCCAATATGTCGCCGCGGGATCCTCGCTCACCTCGGTGACGCCGGACGCGGCCTGGGTCATTGCCAATTTCAAGGAGACGCAGGTCGGCCGCATGGCTGTCGGCCAGCCGGCCGAGTTCACGGTCGATGCGCTCGGCAGCCGGACCTTCATGGGGCACGTCATCCATTTTGCGCCGGCCGCCGGTTCCGAGTTCAGTGTCATCAAGGCCGACAATGCGACGGGCAATTTCACCAAGGTGCCCCAGCGTATTTCTGCCCGCGTCGAGATCGACCCGGGCCAGACGGGCGCCGATGCCCTGCGCCCCGGCATGTCCGTGACCGTGACCGTGGATACAGCCGCTGCCGCCGATGCGACGCTCGCGGCGGCGGATCAGCCGGCCGAGCAGGTTTCGGAACTGCGCTAGATCTTTCCGGGTCGCGTTTCCTTCACGCGAACTGCTGTCCACTTCGCTCGGAAACGCTCAGTCAGTACCCGTCCACCGTCAGCATCCAGTTGATCACGGCGCGCCAGTCGGTCATGCGGATCGGCGTGCCGTGGCTGCCGGTCTGGAACAGGACGAATTTCGAGGGATAGCCGGGGACGGCATTGCGGATCTGCTCGAAGAAGCCGGCCTGATCCTGCCAGGCGAAGACCGCGTCGTCGCTGCCATGGCCGAAATAAAGCGGGATGCGGCGCCCATCCGCCTTCATCGCGGCGCTCGACAGGAAGCCCTCGTCCGGCATCGTGCCCATCAGCAGCATGCCCGAGAGAACGCCGACAGCCTGGGGATCGTCGGCGATCTGCCAGCACAGCTTGCCGCCGAACGAGCCGCAGGCGAGGAAGACCGGCGCTCCCGGCGAACGGGCTGCGATGGCGAGCATCAGCGCCTTCACGTCCGCCGCGCCTTTGGGGCCGAAATCGGTGAAATCGGGCGAGAGATAGAGCCCGCCGGCTTTCACGACCATGTTCTTGATCCGGTTGAAATTGCCGCCGAAGCTCCAGTCGTCGGCGCCGAGAAAGCGGGTGCCGTTCTGGCCGTGCAGGAAGATGACGATCATCGAGGCCGGGCGATCGGCAGCCCCGACAACGACCGTGCGCAAGGTGCGTCCGTCGCCACCCTTGTAGTCGACATGGCGCTGCTGCCAGTTGACGCCGGTGTCGACATATTTCCACTGCACCTTCTTTTCCGGCACCTCGTCGCGGACATGGATGTCGCGCTGCTTGTCGTAGTCGATGACGATGAAGTCGCCGCCATTCTCTGTTCGGATGACCCCTGGAAACGCGAAAAGCTGATCCTTCTGCGGCGGCAGGCGCAGCGGTGCGGCGAGCGCGGCCGAGGCGGCGAGCGATGCCGCGATCACGAGGGTCGTGATCGCGCGAAGGCGGGAAAAGGCAGGCATGGGTCGTGATCCGCAGTTGGGTCGCTCGACTATCAGGATCGCATCGCCAGCGCGCCGCGCCAAGACTATGCCGCGTTCAGTCCCGGTTCATCTAGAGCGCCGCAAGGATGCCCAGCGTTTGGCCGGACTTCGCCCAAGGGTGGTCGCGTCAATGCCGCTTTGTTGATGCTTCCTCTGGGAGCGAATCGGTCCGGCCTGACTTGGATGAGCGTCGGACAGCGAAGGGATGATGATCCATGAAGTTTTGGGGTCTCGCAGGAGCCGCACTCGTCGGCGGCGTCGTTGTCGCCAGCGCCGGTGTCCTGACCGGCGTTATCGACGTCCCCTATCGAATCCAGCTTGCCCCGAAGGGCGCGCCGGCGGCCGTAGCGCCAGAGCCGGTTGCGGCAGAGCCTGCCCCTGCAGAGCCGGTGGCCGAAGCCGCGCCTCCAGCGGCAGCCCCGGCGCCGCTGCAGGTTGCCGCAGCGCCCCTGCCGCCGCGTCCGCGAGCCAAGCCCATTGTCGCGCGCCCCGCGCAGCCGCCGACGATGCAGCCTGTTCCGGTTTATGACCAGCAGCCGCAGGCGAACCAGCCCACGGGCGCGATCGACTATTTCTTCGATGCGCTTGCCCCTTATGGCCAGTGGGTCGCTGATCGCACCTATGGCTATGTGTTCGTGCCGGCTCGGCGCGGCGCCGGCTGGCGGCCCTATCAGGAGGGACAGTGGGTCTGGACCGATGATTATGGCTGGTATTGGCAATCCGACGAGCCGTTCGGCTGGGCGACGTATCACTATGGTCGTTGGGACTACCGCCCGGACTATGGCTGGTTCTGGGTCCCGGGCGATGTCTGGTCGCCGGCCTGGGTGACGTTTCGCACGGGCGGTGGCTCCGTCGGCTGGGCGCCTGTCGCGCCCGATCGGCCGGGCTATGCCTATGGCATGCCGCGCCGCTACCAGCCGCCGGTGGCGGAGAGCTGGGTTTTCGTCGACCAGCGCGCCTTCGGCGGTGCCGATATCGGCCGCCGGGCCGCTCCGATCAATGAGATCGGTGGCTATCTCGATCGGGCGCAGGACGTCCGCCGGCCGCGCTTCCAGGACGGCCGCTTCTACAACGATCCGGTCGCCCGGCCGACGCAGCCTTCGCGCGAGCTCATCTATGTCGATCGCCAGGACGACATCTTCGAGGATGATCGCGGCGGCCGCATTGGCGTGTTCCGCCCGCGCATCGAGGAGGGCGGTTTCGATCGGCAGCCCGATGGCTATGTCAACACGGTGCCGCGCGAGGATCGCAGCCTGATCCGGCAATTCGTTCCCGACAGCGGCAATGGCGTTGATGCCGGCGCCTTGTCGGCGGCGCTGCTCTCGGTGCTCGCACCCGGCGAACGCCAGACACTCGATCAGACGCGGCAGCAGGATGGCGGCGCCTACAAGGCCGAGATCGACAGGCTGAACGCCGAGAAGGCGGCGCTTGTCGAGCAGCAGCGTCAAGCGGCAGCGAGCCGCCAGGGCGAGATCAACGCGGCGGTCCAGAAGGCCGAGGCCGAGCGCCAGGCCGCTCAGGACCAACTAAAGAAGGAGCGCGAGGCGAGGGCACAATCCGTCCTCGACAAGGTCGCGGCCGAACCCAAGCCGCCTGCGCCCGCTGCTGCACCGAGCCCGCCACCGCAACCCGCAGCGCCGCCGGCCGCCGCGCCTGTACCGGAAGCGCCGCCCGCGCCGCCTGCGCCCGCCGTAGAGCCGGCTCCCGCGCCTGAGCCGGTGCCGCCGGCCGCCGAGCCGCCGGCCAAGCCGCGTCCGCCGAAGAAGGAACCGCCGGCTGGCGCTGTGCCGCAGCCCGCACCGCCTGCGCCCACAGCAGAGCCTACTCCTGCCCCGGAACCGGCTCTGCCGGCTGCCGAGCCGCCGGCCAAGCCGCGTCCGCCGAAGAAGGAACCGGCTCCTGAGCCGCAGCCCGCACCGTCTGCGCCCGTAGCAGAGCCCGCGCCTGCGCCGGAACCGGCTCCGCCGGCCGCCGAGCCCCCGGCCAAGCCGCGTCCGCCGAAGAAGGAGCCTGCTCCTGAGCCGCAGCCGCAGCCAGCGCCGCCCGCGCCCGTAGCAGAGCCTACTCCTGCGCCGGAACCGGCTCCGCCGGCTGCCGAGCCGCCGGCCAAGCCGCGTCCGCCGAAGAAGGAGCCTGCTCCTGAGCCGCAGCCGCAGCCAGCGCCGCCCGCGCCCGTAGCAGAGCCTACTCCTGCGCCGGAACCGGCTCCGCCCGCCGCAGAGCCGCCGGTCAAGCATCGGCCGCCGAAGAAGGAACCGCCGGCTGAAGCTGCGCCGCAGCCCGCGCCGCCGGCTCCTGCGGCCGAGCATGCACCGGCGCACGAACCGGCCCCGCCCGAGGCTCCATCGGCCGTGGCTCCGCCGCAGGCAGAGCCTGAGTCCCCCGCAGCCGAGCCGAAGCACGCGCCGGAACCGGCGCCGCAGGCTTCGGAACCCCCGGCCGAGCCGAAGCCACCGCATGAAGCTGCGCCGCCGAACGGCGAAAAGCCGCCCAAGGCGGAGCCTGCTTGCCCGGCGGGCATGAAGGTTCAGCCGGACGGTGTCTGCGCGCCGTGACCCGATAAAAGAAGGCCGGTGCAGACAGGCGCCGGCCTTCGATCTTGCTCGACGCCGCCGGCTATTTCAGCTCGGCATAGATCCGGTCGCCCTGTTCGTCGATGATCTGCTGGCCCTTGATGATGATGAGCGCCACCGCATCCTCGCGGCTGGCATGCTTGTCGACGCGGACGAAGCGGTAACTCTTCAGCGTGCCGCCGATCTCCTTCTCGATGAGGCCGGCGGTCTGGTACTGCGCGCCCGCCTTCATCGGCGTCGGGCGGATCATGTGGCCTTTGTATTCGACGCCGTCGTCGATGGCGCCCTTGTCCGAGCCGCCGGCGTCGCCACCACCAAAGAGCTTCTTCAGGAACGAGACCATGGCGGAACCTTTCTCCGGGCGGGGGACGATCCGCGCAAAGTTAGTCACTCACGCGCCGCGGCGCCATGCCCGTGAGCGCGATTCTATTCGGTGAGGTCGAGATCGGTGAGGCGGAGTTGAAATTCGCCGGGAGCGAAGCGCGGCACGACCAAGTCGTCAGCGCCCCAGGGCGTGATCGTGCGATAGCGGCCGCCCTCCGGATCGCGGTGGACATGGATCTTCATGGAGATCGCATCGATCACCCAGAGCTCGCGCACGCCGAAATGCGCATAGACGAGGGCTTTCGGGCCAAGGTCATAGCCGAGCGAGCTATCCGAGAGCTCTACGGCTAGGAGGACATTGCCGGCAGCCAGGTTCCGAATGCCGACGCTGCGCGGAAACACCAGCAAGTCGGGCTCGAGGAATGTATCCGTGGACAGGCGAAAGGTCGTCTCTGGTATGAAGACGGTGCCGGGCGGGCAGGCGCGGCCCCAGCGCAGGACGATCTCGTATTTCAACGTCTCATGCCGGCTGCCCTTGGCATTCATCGGAATGAGTTCTCCCCCGATCAGCTCGATCCGCTCGTCGTCGCGGATCAGGCCGACTTCGCCCATGCGCTCGACATCCTTCACGGTGAAGGTGCGGCGGGGAAGATCATCGGTTCCTGTGAGCGCGCGCATGTTCATGCCGGCAGCATAAATGAGAAAGGCCGCCCTCGCGAGCGGCCTTTCGGATATCGGATGGGTCCAAGCCCCTAGTTGTCGAGGAAGCTCCTGAGCTTCCGCGAGCGGCTCGGATGCTTCAGCTTCCGGAGCGCCTTGGCCTCGATCTGGCGGATGCGCTCGCGCGTCACGCTGAACTGCTGGCCGACCTCTTCGAGCGTGTGGTCGGTGTTCATACCGATACCAAAGCGCATGCGCAGCACGCGTTCCTCGCGCGGGGTCAGCGAAGCGAGCACGCGCGTCGTGGTCTCGCGCAGGTTCGACTGGATCGCGGCGTCGATGGGCAGGATGGCCATCTTGTCCTCGATGAAATCACCGAGATGCGAATCCTCTTCGTCGCCGATCGGCGTCTCCAGGCTGATCGGCTCCTTGGCGATCTTCAGGACCTTGCGGACCTTCTCCAGCGGCATCGCCAGCTTTTCGGCCAGCTCTTCCGGCGTCGGCTCGCGGCCGATCTCGTGCAGCATCTGGCGCGAGGTTCGGACGATCTTGTTGATCGTCTCGATCATGTGCACCGGTATGCGGATCGTGCGGGCCTGGTCGGCGATCGAACGGGTGATCGCCTGGCGAATCCACCACGTCGCATAGGTGGAGAACTTATAGCCGCGGCGATACTCGAACTTATCGACCGCCTTCATCAGGCCGATATTGCCTTCCTGGATCAGATCGAGGAACTGCAGGCCGCGATTGGTGTATTTCTTGGCGATCGAGATCACGAGGCGGAGATTGGCCTCGACCATCTCCTTCTTGGCCTGACGTGCTTCCTTCTCGCCCTTCTGCACCATATGGACGATGCGGCGATATTCGAACGGCTCCAGGCCGGTCTCGGTCGCCATCTGCTGGATTTCGCCCCGCAACTCGCGGATCCGGTCCTTGCCGTTGGTGACGAAGTCCTTCCAGCCGCGGCCGCCAAGATTGGCGACACGGCGCAGCCAGTTCGGATCGAGCTCCGAGCCCTGATATTCGCGCAGGAATTCTTCGCGCGAGACACGGTAGCTCTCCGCGAGGCGCAGAAGCTTGCCCTCGGAGGTGATGAGCCGCTTGTTGATGTCGTAGAGCTGGGCAACCAGCGAATCGATGCGGTGCTGGTTCAGCGACAGCGACTTCACCTCGACGATGATGTCGTCCTTAAGCTTCTTGTAGCGGCGTTCCTGCGAGGGGGAGAGGGTCTCGTTCTTGAGACGGCCCTCGACGAGCTGGTCCTGCAGGCGGCGCAGCTTCTTGTAGTTCTCGGCGACATTGTCGAAGGTTTCGACGACCTTCGGCTTCAGCTCGGCCTCCATGGCGGCGAGCGACATGTTGTTTTCCATGTCGTCTTCGTCGTCGCCTTCACCCTCGGTCGGGATCGGCGGCTCGGCCTCTTCGGAGGCCTCGCCGAATTCGCCGCCCGGACCGGCGATCGGCGCGTTCTTGGCGTCGGGGCCGGCATAGGTCGCTTCGAGATCGATGATGTCGCGGAGGAGAATCTTGCCCTCGGCAAGCTCCTCCTTCCAGATGATGATCGCCTGGAAGGTGAGGGGGCTCTCGCAGAGCCCGGCGATCATCGTCTCGCGGCCAGCCTCGATGCGCTTGGCGATGGCGATTTCGCCTTCGCGCGACAGCAGCTCGACCGAGCCCATCTCGCGCAGATACATGCGCACGGGATCGTCGGTGCGGTCGGTCGGTTCGCGCGCGGTCGTGGTCTTGGCGACGGCCGTGCCGGTCGATTCGGCGAGCTCGCCAGCCTCTTCCTCGGCGTCGGCGGCCGTTTCCTCGGCCTCCTCGACCTCGTCGGCCTCGATCACATTGATGCCCATTTCCGACAGCATCGAGAGGATATCCTCGATCTGTTCGGAGCCGACCTGCTCGGACGGAAGCACCGAATTCAACTCGTCATACGTGACAAAGCCGCGCTTCTTGGCGACCTTGATCATCCGCTTGACGGCGGCATCGGAGAGGTCCAGAAGCGGTCCGTCCTGGGGCTCGGACGTCGCCTCCGCGGCCTCTTCGTTCTCCTGAACCTTCGTCGCCATGCTCTTCTCCGTCCTGGCAGGGGCGGGGCGCCAGTTGATACCCGTCGCGCCCGCGAACCGCCGATTAACCAAAGCGGCCGCGGGAGGAAATCCCGGACCGCGAATCACTTCGATCACCAATAGGCTTCGTGTCTTAAGTGTCGCCTAACCATTCCGATCACCCGGCCTAAACAGTGCCGAGCCGGCGACCGGAGGCTGCACCGAACCCGTCGATCAGGGCCTCGATGCCTTCGCTGTTCGCCATCTGCTTCTGGATGTCGACGAGATGGGCCAGATTGGCGTCGCTCGGGTCGGAGGCGAGGGCAGCCTCGGCATCCTTCAATTCCTTATGTAACGTCCGCGCCTTGCGATGCAAGGTGAGCGCCTGGAGCCATCCGTCGAGCGCATCCTGGAGCGGTGCCGCGGCCTCCGCCTGCCAGATACCGCCCAGCTTCAAATGACGATCCAAACGTTCCACCAGTTCGCCCAGCCCCGCGCCAATCAGACGCTGCATCAGTGCCTCGGAGCCGACATGCGGATCTTCGGCCGCAATCTCTAGGATTTGCGAGCGAAGAGAGTCAAGGTCGCGATTCGTCAACTCGAGATGCGCGAAGGCGTCGAAATGGTCGGCGATGAGCGCGGGATGATGCGCCATCGTCATCACGAGCACGGTTTCGCGCAGTCCCGCGACCGGCCGGCTCCTGATCTGCTGCAGCGCTGCCGAGATCGGCGTCACCTGGGTGCGGAAGGTCGGGACATAGCGCGGATCGGCCGGGCCGTCCGGCTTGCCGCGGCGGAAAGACGAGGGGCGGCTCGCCGGCGCGCGGCGGTTTCCCTGCGCCGCGGGGCTGGCGCCGAAGAACTCGCGCACGCGCTCGCTGAGGGCCTGCTCATAATGGCGGCGCACCGTTTCATCGCCGACGGAGCGGGCTATGTCACGCAATTTCGCCTCGAAGGCGGCGCGGCGCTCCGGCGTCTCGAAGCCCCCCTGCTCGGTCTCCCGCGTCCAGATCATTTCGACCAAAGGCTTCGCCGCGGCGAGGATATCGGCCATGGCGGCGCGGCCGGACTGGCGGATGAGATCGTCGGGATCCTGCCCCTCGGGGAGTAGGGCAAAGCGAATCGAGCGGCCGGGCTTCAACAGCGGCAAAGCGAGATCGACGGCGCGCCAGGCGGCGCGGAGCCCCGCTTTGTCGCCATCGAAGCAGAGGATCGGCTCGGGTGTCTGGCGCCAGAGCAGTTCGAGCTGGTGTTCCGTGAGTGCCGTGCCGAGCGGGGCGACCGTATGGCCGAAGCCGCCGACGACCATGGAGATGACGTCGACATAACCCTCGACGACGATCAGCGTGCCGGCGCTTTGCGCCGCCTTGCGTGCCTCGAAGCCGTTATAGAGCAGGTCGCCCTTCTTGAAGAGCACGGTCTCTGGCGAATTCAGATACTTCGCCTGCGCATCCGGCGAAAGCGCCCGTCCGCCAAAGGCGACGATGCGGCCACGAAGATCGGTGATCGGGAACATTACGCGGTCACGGAAGCGGTCGAAGGAAACCGGAATGTCGTCGCCCGCGACGAGCAGACCAGCTGCCACCATGTCGTCGTGGCTGACGCCCTTGCCAGCCAGATGTTCCTTGAGCGCATTGCGGTTCGGCCGCGCATAGCCGAGGCGGAAGCGGCGCTGGATGTCCGGCCCAAGGCCGCGGCCGCCGAGATAGCCGCGGGCATTCGCGCCTTCGCGCGCTTGCAGCCCCTCTTCGAAGAAACGGCAGGCGAATTCCATCACCTCATGCAGCGAGGCGCGGACCTTCTCCTGCGCCTCGGCGCGTTCGTCGCGCGCCGGCATCGCGAGCCCGGCTTCGGCGGCGAGCCGCTCGACGGCCTCGGGGAAGGAAAGCCCCTCATGCTCGGTCAGGAAGGTAAAGTGATCACCCGAGACGCCGCAGCCGAAGCAGTGATAGCGGCCCTTGCGATCATCGGCATGGAAGGAGGGCGACTTCTCGCCATGGAACGGGCAGCAGGCCCAGTAATCGCCCTTGGCCGCCTGCGTCTTGCGCCTGTCCCAGGACACACGTGGGCCGATGACGCTGGAGAGCGGCAAGCGGGCGCGGATGTCATCGAGAAAGGAGGGAGAAAAGCGCATGGACGCTCCGTCGCCGAACCCATCATCATGTAGGTGTTCGTCCGGCTGGGAGCAAAGGCTCGGCCGGACTTATCCTTGCTATTCAGCGGTGGCGCCAGCCTCGTCGAACACATCGCCCCAATCGGCGCGCCGTGCGGCGCGGAACGCGTCGCCCTCGCGGCGGGTGACGAGGCGGTCGGCGCGGTCGCCGGTGGGGCGGCAGAGCTTCAGCGTCACGCGGCCGCTGGCGGTGCGCGGCGGGGCAAGCACACGCGAGGGCCGGCTTGCCGGCGGAGATCGGCTCGCAGCCAGATAGATGTATTTCTCGTCCTCGAAAGGCACGGAGGCCTGCTTGGTGCGCAGATGCACGCGGCTTCGCGCCACACGGGCCGCAAAATGGCACCAGTCCGGCGGCTCCAGCGGGCAGGGCGCCTGATGCGGGCAGGGCGCGGCGATGATGGCGCCCGCCTCGATCAGCGCCCCGCGCGCCGCGAGGATGCGCTGCCAGCCAGAAGGCGTACCTGGCTCGACGATGACGAGAAGGCCCGTCGCCGCGGCGAACGCTTCCCTGACGAGCCGATCGCGCGCCAGAGGCTCGAGTTCATCGAGCACATAGCCGATGGTGACGATGTCGTGGGTGCCGAGAGGGGGCGGGCCAGCAGCAAAATTGGCGGCCTGCCAATGGCGCGGAAGGCTGTCGCAGGCGGCGAGGCGCTGGCCGATGCGTTGCATCGCCGCGCTCCCCTCGATCAGCGTTGCCACACCGAGCGAAGGCCAGAGATCGGCGGCGGCGAAGACGGCCGTGCCCGGACCGGCGCCAAGATCGAGCTGGCTTTGCGGCGCGAAGTCGGGCAAGGCCGCCGCGGCGGCTTCGAGGGCTGCGCGCGTCGCGGCATAAGTCGCTGGCAGGCGGGCGGCGAGATAGGCGCGCGCGGCGTCTTCTTCATCGACATGGAAACGGCCGTCGCGCAATTCCGCCCGGTAGCGGGCGGAGAGCGCGGCGGCGCTGGCAGCCAGCGTATCTGTGGAAACGCCCGCCAGAGCGGCCTCGACAGCCGTGCGGAGGGCGGGCGGAAGTTCCATGACGTCAGCCGCTCCTGGGGTCAGGCGCCGGTCAGCGCCGCCTTCACGGCCGCACCGGCCTTGCCGAAATCCATCGCGCCGGCATGGTGAGCCTTCAGCTCGCCCATAACCTTGCCCATGTCCTTGATGCCGGAGGCGCCTGTGGCGGCGATGGCTGCGGCGATCGCTGCCTGTACGCCTGCCTCGTCGAGCTGGTGCGGCAGATATTCCTCGATCACAGCGATCTCGGCGACTTCCTGGGCGGCCAGTTCCGGGCGGGCATTGTCCGTGTAGATGCGGGCCGATTCCTGACGCTGCTTCACCATCTTGGCGAGCAGATCGATCAGTTCGGTCTCGCTCGCGGCGGTCGTGCCGGCGCCGCGGGCAAGGATGTCGCGATCCTTGATCGCGGCCGAGATCAGCCGCAGCGTGCCGGTGCGCTGCTTGTCCTTGGCGAGCATCGCGGTCTTCAGGTCCTGATTGATGCGGTCGCGCATGGCGGAGCTTCCTTCCATTTTGCCGGCACCATAGGAGCAAGATCGAAGCCATTCAAGCGATATTCCGCTAAGCTATTGAAATGGCTTGCGATTAAATTCAAGGCCAAGGTTGACGGAAAGGGTCCGATCGCCTAGGTTCCGCGCCGACGTCGACAGGGCGGCGGGTCGCACGATCCGGCGCGCCTTGGCATGCGGGCATGCACCTGGCGTCCTCAAGCGAACGGTGCCTCGATCATGACCGACGGAACGACTGTGATGGCCGAAGATGCAGTGTGGGCCGAGCCCCTGCCGACGGCACTGCTCATTCTCGCCGATGGCACCGTGATTGAAGGCCGAGGCATCGGCGCCACCGGGCATGCGGTCGGCGAAGTCTGCTTCAACACGGCGATGACGGGTTATCAGGAGATCCTGACCGACCCGTCCTATGCCGGGCAGATCATCACCTTCACCTTCCCGCATATCGGCAATGTCGGCACCAATGACGAGGATATCGAGACCGTCAACATGGCCGGCGCCTCGGGCGTGCGCGGCTGCGTGATCAAGACCGACATTACCAATCCGTCCAACTATCGGGCGCTCCGGCATTTCGACGCCTGGCTGCGCGCGCGCGGCATCATCGGCATCGCCGGCGTCGACACGCGCGCCCTGACCGCGCTGATCCGCGACAAGGGCATGCCGAACGCCGTCATCGCCCACGCGCCCGACGCCGTGTTCGACCGCGCGGCGCTGGCCGCCGAAGCCGCCGCTTGGCCGGGCCTCGAAGGCATGGACCTCGCCCCCGACGTCACCACCGGCCAGTCCTTCCGCTGGGACGAGACGATATGGGCGTGGAATGAGGGCTTCGGCCGGCAGGAGGCGCCGCGCTACAAGGTTGTCGCCGTCGACTACGGCATCAAGCGCAACATCCTCCGCCTGCTCGCCGAAGCCGGCTGCGCCGTCACCGTTCTGCCTGCCTCGGCGACCGGCGAGGAAATCCTCGCCCATGAGCCGGATGGCGTCTTCCTCTCGAACGGCCCCGGCGATCCGGCGGCGACTGGCGCCTATGCCGTGCCGGCGATCCGCGCCGTCATCGAGGCCGATGTGCCGCTGTTCGGCATCTGCCTCGGCCATCAGCTGCTCGGCATCGCGCTTGGCGGCGAGACGCAGAAGATGCATCAGGGCCATCACGGCGCCAATCATCCGGTCAAGGACCTCACCACCGGCAAGGTCGAGATCACCTCGATGAATCACGGCTTCGCGGTCAATTCCGCCTCGCTGCCGGCGAGCATCGAGGAAACGCATGTCTCGCTGTTCGATGGCTCCAATTGCGGATTGAAGGTCAAGGACAAGCCGATCTTCTCAGTGCAGTACCACCCCGAGGCTTCGCCCGGCCCGCAGGATAGCCATTACCTGTTCACGCGCTTCGTCAACATGATCCGCGCCCGAAAGGGTGAGGCGGCGCTGCCCGAGCAGGGCTGAGCCGCCTATGGCTTGACGAGGCCGCCGTGATAGACGAGGCGGTAGGCCTCGTCATCGCCCACAAAGATGCATTCGGTTCCGGTAAAGGCGTCGAAGCCCCCTTCGGATCGATCGACATAACGGCCCTCGGGCGCCTGGAAATCGAATCCGCCCAGAAATCGCCCTTCGCGATAGAGGGCTGAGAGAGCCGCTTTGATGATGCGGCCGGCGATGGCAGCGTCGATCAGGTCTGGGCGCAGGATTCGTCCGTGATAGTTCATCGCCCAGAGGGCGATACCTGCCTTCCAGACCACTTCCTGGCCGACGAAATCGGTTCCTCCGAAATAGCTGTCCAGATAGGCCCAGTCGCCCTCCTCGAATCCCACATCATGGGCGTCGCGGCGACAGGGCGAGAGGAAGCGCCCACTGCCGACATAGCTGTTGGCCTTGGCCCGAACAATGAAGCGCTCGATCTCCTGCAATTTGCTTCTCCGAACCGGAACATATCGTGAACATAACGCTGATTCACCAGAGCCGCAATGCGTCGCTGACGATCGTCCTTGTGGATGCTGAAACCCGTCCATAGATGCGGCGTTGATGCTTGCGCCGCCTGCGGGGGATATCTCTTGGCTGATACGGTCATCATATTGAATGCGCGCGCGGGCACGATCCGCGATCTCCAGCCGAAAGAGGTCGAGGCGCAGGTGCGCGCGGCCTTTGCCGGCCACACCGAGAGCGTCGCGGTGGAGCTCGCCGAGGGCGAGCGCTTCATCGCCGCGATTGACGAGGCCGCTGATTCGGAGGCTTCGACGATCATCGTTGGCGGTGGCGATGGCTCCGTCGGCTATGCCGCGCGCAAGCTCGCTGGCAGCAAGCGCACGCTCGGCGTCCTGCCGCTCGGTACGATGAACCTCTTTGCCCGCAGTCTCGGCATCCCCGCCGACCTGCCGCTGGCGCTCGATCTTCTCGCGCGCGCCGAGCCGAAGCGGATCGATCTCGGCAAGGTCAATGGCCGCATCTTCCATACGCTCGCCGGCCTCGGCTATTTCGCGGAAGTTGCGCGGGCGCGGGCGCAGGTGCGCAACGATACGAACCTGCCATTTGGCCGCTATATCGCCGCCGCGCGCGCCTCGCTGCGCGCCTTTGTCCGGCCGGGCATTCTGGAACTCACCATCGAGACGGAGGAGGGCCCGCGCGAGATCGAGGCCTATGCGCTGTTCGTCGGCAACAACCGCCTCTCGGATGGCGGCTTCGACCGGCCACGCCTCGACGAGGGCCTGCTCGAGGTGCATTACGCCGAGGGCGCGGAATTCGCCAATCGCATGCAGGCGGCCATCGATCTGCTCGCCGGCCGCTGGCGCGAGAATCCGGCGATCCAGACCTTCACGGCGCGCAGCATCAAGGTGCGGAGCCGCCGGCCGAGACTGTGGGTCTCGGTCGACGGGGAACTGGCGCGGCTCGATACGCCGCTAACCTTCGAGTGCAGCCCCGGCGCGCTCACCGTGCTGATGCCGCCGAAGGAGGCGCCGGCATTCTGACAGGTGCCTCGCTCGTCGAGCCCCTGAAGCTGATGCCGTCAGCGCGGGGCGATCGCGAAGACGATCGTCGCGTTGGCCGAGATTTCCTGCGTGCCGCCCATAACGGGCGAGGGGGAGACCGGCATCGCGTCCTTCATCGCCATGGCGCGGAAGACCGGTTGGCCGCCGCCCTCATTGGCGTTGATCGACTGGATCGGGCCGAGCTTGACGCCGGCGGCTTCCGCCATCAGTTCGGCGCGCCGCCGCGCCTCGCCGATCGCCGCCTTGATGGCGGCGTCGCGCAGGGCCTCCGAGCGGCCGATCTCGAACGAGACGCCGTTGACGCGGTTGGCGCCCGCCGTGATCACCTTGTCGAGCAGCGGGCCCGATTTGCCGATATCGCGAATGCGGACGGTGACCTGGTTGGAGACGCGGTAGCCCGTGATCTTCGACTGGCCTTGCGGATCCTTCGACGCGTCGGAATAGATCGGCTCGACGAAGAGACCGCTGGTGGCGACATCCTTCTTCTCGATCCCGGCGCCGGTGATCGTGTCCACGACGGCGTTCATATCTTTCGCATTGGCAGCGAGCGCGTCCTGCGCGGTCGGCGCTTCGGAGACGACGCCAAGCGAGACGACAGCGATGTCGGGCGCGGCGCTGGCGCTGCCTTCGCCGGTCGCGGTCAAGACCGGCGGGCCGGCTGGTTCAGCGAGCACCGGAAGCGCCAGGGCGCCGATGAGGGCCGAGGCCAGGAGCGTGCGCTTCACCAGAAGCGCCGGAATGGTCGTCATGCGCATTGTCTCAAATCCCCACGTCGGCGGCGTTGCTACCGCCTTCAAGATGACCGATAGGTGGCTATTGCGACACCATTGCGGCCTCATCCGAGTGCAAGTGAGACGCTATAAGGCAGTTGGAACCGCAACTGGCAGCGCTAGTTACCTGCAACGTGGCCTGCTCGATGGCGCCTGGGAGTAACGAGTGGAAGCAGAGCGACACAGGGCAGAGCAACGTCGGTTGGCGGCGCTCCGGGCTTATGAAATTCTCGATACGCCCCGCGAACGGGAGTTCGATGATGTCGTCCGCGTCGTCAGTGCCATCTGCAATGTACCGATCTCGGTCATCAACCTGATCGACGACGAGCGGCAATGGTTCAAGGCGGAGGTGGGGCTCGGCGTGCGCGAAACGCCGCTGCCGTCCTCGATCTGTGCTCATGCCATTCTCGAGGACGACTTCATGATCGTTCCCGATATGCTCGCCGACCCCCGCTTCATCGACAATCCCCTGGTCGTCGGCGATCCGCGGCTGCGGTTCTATGCCGGGGCTCTGCTGAAATCTGGAGAGGGGCTGCCGATCGGAACGATCTGCGTCCTCGACACCCAGCCCCGCGGGCTCGATGAGAACCAGCAGGCGCTGCTTCGGCTGATGGCGAGCCAGATCATGAAGCTGATCGAATCGCGCCAACTGGTCCGGGCTGAGCAGGAGGCGCGGCTTCGCGCCGAACAATTGGCAGCGGAAAACGAGATGCTGGCGCGCGAGAGCGATCACCGCGTCATGAACTCGCTGCAGCAGGTTTCCTCGGTGCTGGCGCTCCAGGCGCGCAGTGCGACCCCGGAGGTGAGGGCCGAGCTCGACAGTGCGCGCCACCGTGTCGACGCCATCGCCCATGTTCATCGCCATATTCACCGCGCCGGCACTCTGGCCGAGATCGCGACCGCGCCGTTTCTGTCCCAGCTCTGCGAAAGCATCAGAGCGAGCGCGCCGACGCGGATCGGCGTGACGCTGGTTGAGGTCGATTCGAGCCCTCTCACCCCGGCAATGGCGAGTGCGCTCGGCATGATCGTCGCCGAACTGGTCGCCAACAGCCTGAAGCACGCCTTTGTCGATGGCCGTTCGGGCTTGATCGAGATCCGCTACAAGACAGCGGCGGATGGCTGGATGGTCTCGGTCGCCGATGACGGCGTCGGTCTTCCCGCAGGCTTCGACCCTGCATCAAGCCAGGGCGTGGGCATGCGCGTGATCGGCGCAATGGTGCGGCGCCTCGGTGCTGTCCTCGTTGCGAGGACCGAGGGCGGCCGAACCGTGTTCAGCGTCGAAAAGGCAGCTGCAGAGCGCTCGTCTGGAAGCGACGTGGCGGATGGAGCGATGTTCCTGACACCCGCTGGTGCGACGGGGCAGGGGTAAGGTCACTATCGCGTTGATCGTGTTGGTGGGCCCACCAGGACTCGAACCTGGAACCAGACCGTTATGAGCGGTCGGCTCTAACCATTGAGCTATAGGCCCCCGCCGCCCGGTATAGCCGATCCGGAATGGACGGCAAGAGGTCGAGGCGAGACGCCGCGGCCAAGAGGCGGCTGCGGCGCGTGATGGTCTGGAGCATGATCCGCCAGCCCGCGCCAAGCGCCGACCCTGCGAGGCCGGGCGCAAACCTACGACGGGATGGGCGGGTTAGTGCGAGGCGGAGATGTCGTCCGGATGGGCGATGGGCAGCATGCCGCGATAGAAGCCGGGCTCCGAGCCTTCGATGACGATCGCACCCACCGAGCGCGCATAGAAGCCGGTCGGACCGGCGCCGCCGATGACGCCATAGGGATAGCCGGCGGCGTACATGTCGAGCAGTGTCGCGAGCAGCAGCGCATGACCGATGCCGCGGCCGCGCAGGCTCTCGTCAACGCCGGTCGGGCCGAAATAGCCGCGCGCGGTCGCGTCATAGCAGGCAAAGCCCGCAATCGCCTCGCCGCGCACCGCGATCAGGCATGAGGGCGGCTGGCGGCAGGTGGCGACGGTTGCCTCGCCGACCCAGCCCTGGCCAAAGCGTGGGCCAATCCAGTCGGTGAGCGCGCGGAGTTCCGGCGCGAGCACGCGGCGGATGGTGACGCCTTCGGCCGCCATGCGGGCGTCGAGCGCCTCGTCGCGCCTGAGGTCATAGAGCTTCACGAGCATGTCCGGCATGGCGGTTCCTTCGGTTCAGCCCTTGACGGCGCCAGCGGTCAGGCCCGCGACGATCCGGCGCTGGAAGATGAGGACGAGAATGATCAGCGGCAGCGTCACCGTGACCGAGGCGGCCATGATCTGGCCAAAAGGATATTCATAGCGCGACGAGCCGCCCATCAGACCGATGGCGACCGGAACGGTGCGATTCTCGTCGGTCAGGATGAAGGTCAGCGCGAACAGGAATTCGTTCCAGGAGAGGATGAAGGCGAGGATGCCGGTCGAGGCGAGCGAAGGGCCCATGAGCGGCAGGAGGATCTTGGTCAGGATGCGGAAATGCGAGCAGCCGTCGATGATCGCGGCCTCTTCCAGCTCGCGCGGAAATTCGCGGATGAAGGTGGTGAGGATCCAGGTGGTGAAGGGCACCGTCGCGAGCAGATAGGTCAGGATCAGCGCGCTCGGGCGGTTGTAGAGCCCGAGCCAGTTGATCAGCTCGAACATGCCGGACAGCACCACGACCTGCGGGAAGATCGAGATCATCAGGATCGTCATCAGCACGCCGCGCCGCTGCGGAAAGTCGATGCGGCCAAGTGCATAGGCGGCGGAAATGCCAAGGATCAGCGACAGCGCTGTGGTCGAACTGGCGACGAAAGCCGAGTTGACCAGCGAGCCAAGGAAAACCTTGTTCTCGTAGAGGGCGCGGTAATAGGTGAAGTCGAAGGCCGGCAGGAAGGTGTTGTGATAGAGCGCCGCGCCTTGCTTGGTCGAGGAGACGATCGCCCAGTAATAAGGAAAGAGCGTGTAGATCAGCACGAGGCCGACGGCGGCGACGAGGAAGCCCTTCTTGATGCGCCGTTCCAGCCGGTAGCTGGCCGAACTGCGCCGGCGGCGGGCAGGGACGGGAGCCGAAAGCGTCGATGTGCTCATGCTGGTTCTCCCGCTGCACGGTCGAGCCTCAGCACGCCGATGATGACGATCGCGACGAAGGCGACCAGCAGGAACACCCAGGTCGAGGCGGCCGAGCCGATGCCGAGTTCCTGGAAGGAGATCAGACGGTTGCGGGCATAGATCGAGGCGGTCATCACCTGTTCGCTCGATGCGGCGAGCACATAGGCAAGGTCGAACATGCGCAGCGCATCGAGCACGCGGAACAGCACCGCGACGCCGATCGCCGGCTTCAGCAGCGGCAGGACGATCGACCAGAACCGCTTCCAGGCCGGTATGCCGTCGACCTCGGCCGCCTCCATGATCTCGCCGGGGATCATCTGCAGCCCGGCAAGGATCAAGAGCACCATGAACGGCGTCGTCATCCAGACGTCGATGAAGATCACGACGCCCATGATCAGCGATCCGTTGGCGGTCCAGGCGATGCCATGATCGATCAGACCAGCGGAAATCAGCATCTGGTTGAGGACGCCGAACTGATCGTTGAGCATCCATTCCCAGATCTTGGTCGCAACCACGACCGGAATCGCCCAAGGCACGAGGATCGCGGCGCGGACGAGGCCGCGGCCGGGGATTGCCTGGTTGATCAGGAGCGCGATGCCGAGGCCGAGCAGCGTCTCGATCGCGACCGAAATCACGGTGAAGACGAGGGTGTTGCGGACGGCGATCCACCAGGTCCGGTCGCCGATCACTTCGAGATAGTTTTCGAAGCCGACCAGCGAATAATTGGTTGGGTCGTCGAGATAGGCATTGGTGAACGAGAAATAGAACGTCCGGGCGAGCGGCCAGACCGCTACCACCAGCATGGCGACCAGCATCGGCGCCATGAACATCCAGGCGGCGCGACGATCGGCGCGGGCGAGCTTGATGCTCATGCCGCGAGCCCTCCGGCGGTCACCGGCCGTGCCTCGGCAGCAGCCGCGCGCTCGAAGCTCGCCGCGTGGTCGAGCCTTGTGCCGCTCTCGTCGAAGAGGAAGAGGTCCTCATCGCGGAAGGCGAGGCCGACCCGCGCGTCGCGCGGCTCGGTCGGGCGTGTGGGAAGGCGCACCACCCAGCCATGTTCGGCGTCGAGCCGGACATAGGCGAAATGCTCGTGGCCGAGATCCTCGACCCGCTCGAGCACGCCGTCGATCCGACCGCTGCCGGGCGCGACGATCGAAAGCGCCTCGGGACGGACGCCGATGCTGGCCGGCGCCGTGCGGTTGCCGGCGACGCTGGTCTCGACGACGAGACCCCCAGGTCCTGTGAGCGCCCAGCCGTTGCCGACGGCTGCCGCCGCGACGGTCGAGAAATTCATCCGGGGACTGCCCACGAAGCCGGCGACGAAGCGGCTCTTCGGCGTGTGATAGAGCTCCTGCGGCGTGCCGACCTGTTCGATCACGCCATGGTTCAGCACGACGATGCGATCGGCCAGCGTCATCGCCTCGGCCTGATCATGCGTCACATAGATCATTGTCGTCCCGATATCGTCGTGCAGCTTGGCTATCTCGATCCGCATCTCCATGCGCAGATCGGAATCGAGATTGGACAGCGGCTCGTCGAAGAGGAAGACGTCGGGTTTGCGCACCAAGGCGCGGCCGATGGCGACGCGCTGGCGCTGGCCACCGGAAAGTTCGCGCGGCCGGCGGGCGAGCAGATGGTCGACCTTCAGCAGCTTCGCCACCTCGGCCACTTTGCTCATGACCGCGTCGCGGCCCATGCCGAGCGTTTCGAGCGCGAAGCCGATATTGCGCGCCACCGTCATGTGCGGATAGAGCGCGTAGGACTGGAACACGAAGGCGATGCCGCGTTTCGAAGCCGGGACATCCGTCACCGCCTCGCCGTCGATCGCGATCTCGCCCTCCGACACCGGGACAAGGCCGGCGATGAGACGGAGCAGTGTCGACTTGCCGCAACCTGACGGACCAACGAAGACGATGAACTCGCCATCCCGAATCGCGAGATCGACACCGCGTATGACGGCGTTGGTCCCATAGGACTTTGAGACGGACTTCAGCTCGACCGATGCCATGGGAACTCCGAAACGGATGGTTAGCAAGGGGGCGCTCTTGCTCGACCGTCGAAGGTCGGCATTGCCCTTGACCTCCCCCTGAGGGGGAGGTCTGACCGCAGGTCCGGGAGAGGGTTTACGGAGCATCCGAAAGAGGCCGTAAACCCTCTCGCGCTGCCTTCGCCGCGAGCCTCTCCCTTCAGGGAGAGGTGAAGGGAAAGGCGGCCCGAACTACCGGCTTTCCTTCAGCTTCTCGAGCCGTGCGGCGAGCTTGTTCAGCCCTTCCTTCACGTCCTCGTCGCCGGCCAGCATGTCGTGCACCGCGCGATAGAAGGCCTGGGAGACGCGGTTGTAGCTTGTGCCGGTATAGCCCGAGGGACGGGTCGCGCTGTCGGCGAAGGCCGGCTGCGTGTCCTTGAGGAAGGGCAGCTTGGCGAGCACGTCCGGATCGGTATAGAGCGCGCTGATCGACGGGTTGTAGGCACCCTCGATCGCCCGCATCTTCTGCATTTCCGGGCCGGTGATGAAGCGGGTGAACTCAGCCGCGAGTTCGGGCTTCGCGCTGTACTTGTTGACGCCGAAATACATCGGGCCAAGGCAGCCGCTCGACTTCTCGCCGACCTTGCCGACCGGAAGCGGCATCATGCCGACCTTGCCGACCAACTGGCCGCCCGCGGTCTGCGACGTGCCCCAGACATAGGGCCAGTTGCGGTGGAAGACCGAATTGCCGGCCTCGAACACGGCGCGCGAGGCTTCCTCGTCATAGCCCAGCACGCCTTCCGGCGAGATGGTGCCGATCCAGCCCTTGGCCTTCTCGATCGCCTCGGCCGCGGCCGGATTGTCGATCGTGACCTTGCCATCGTCGGCAATGATCGTGCCGCCGCCATTCGAGGCAACGAGTTCGATGGCGTCGCAGGTCAGGCCCTCATAGCTCTTGGCCTGCCAGGTATAGCCCCACATGTCCTTGTTGCCGGCGGCGCGCTCCTTGTCCTGGATCTCCTTGGCCTGCTTGGCCAGTTCGTCCCAGGTCTTGGGCGGCTGCATGCCGTATTTCTCGAGCAGGTCCTTGCGATAGAACATCAGCCCGACATCCATATAGGCGGGCAGCGCGATCAGCTGGCCGTTGATGTCGCCGGCGCCGATCGTCGACTTGAAATGCGCGTCCTGCTCGGCCTGGGGCACCATGGCCTTGATGTCGAGCAGATTGTTCTTGAACATGCCGAGCCAGATCACGTCGAGGAACAGCACGTCGACATCGCTCGACTTAGCCGCCAGCAACTGCTGGTAGAGCGGGATCGCGTCGTCCAGCTGGGCCGGCATCTTGTTGATCTTGGCTTCGTTGCCGGTCTTCGCCTTCCAGGCGTCCGCCGCCTTTACGCAAAGCTCGTAATCCGTCGCGCCGCAGAAGACGGACACGGTATCGGCCCGCGCCGCGCCGGAGGCGAGCGCGAGAAGCATGCTGGCGCCGAGCGCGAGCTTTTTGAGCGACATCAGTCGATTCCCTCTGTTCCCTGTGGAGCGGCCGGGCCGCGGCGAGCGTGGCTCTCATGGCCCCTGTCTCACCCACATATTACCACTGGATATATCCAGGCATGTCAATAAGCTCATGAAGCCGGCTAGCCACGCAGAGGGCGGCCGCGTCAGGGGGGAACGATGACAGCCGCGGCAGGTCAGGAGTTCGACGAGACGGTCGGCGAGCGGCTCACCAACGCCCTCGACATCGACGATGCAGGCGACCGACTCAGCCGCTCCGGCAGCATCAGCCGCGCCGATCCACGGCCGCTGCACCGCCAGGTTCATGGCGCCATTCTGGCGGCCATTGAGGCGGGACAGCTGCCACACAATGGCAAGCTGCCATCGGAACGCGAACTGGTCGATCTCTTCGGTGTCAGCCGCATCACCATTCGCCATGCCATGCGCGATCTGGTGCAGCAGGGTTTCCTGCAGAGTCAGCCGGGCAAGGGCTTCTATGTCGCGGAGCCGCAGCGCGGCTTCGAGCTGCATCTGCTGAAGAGCTTCACTGCCACGGCGCTCGCCAATGGCCGCCGTCCGGGCCAGCGCCTGCTCGCGGCGCGGACCTGGCGCGCTCCGCTCGAGATCACGCGGCCGCTGTTCCTGCCGGAGGGCGCAGAGGTCGTGGAGCTGTCGCGGCTGCGCCTGCTCGACGACGTCCCCGTGGTGATCCAGACCGACTGGCTCTCGGCCGCGCGCGTGCCCGGGCTCGTCGATCTCGACAGGTCTTCGCCCAACCGCTCGCTCTATGCCGAGATCCGCGAGCGCTACCGCATCCGCCCGATGCGCGGGCAGACGACGCTGAGCGCGCGCCTCGCCACGACCCCGGAGGCCGGTCTTCTCGGCCTCGAACAGCCCGCGGCCGTCCTCACCGTCGACCAGATCGCCTTCGACACCCGCAACCGCCCGGTCAACCTGACGACGCTCACGCACCACCCGGAGCGCTACCCTCTGACGCTCGCCCAATCGGAAAGCGGCGATATCGAGCAGATTTGATCAGCGCGGCGGCGCCTTCAGCGACTGCGGCTCTTCCCCCACAAACCGCGCCGGATTTGCCGACGGAATGCCTTCAAGCGCCCCCGCAGTCCGCGCGGCTCGGCGGCCGCCGCCTGTGCGCGGCGCTCGGCTTCGGCACGCTGGGCCGCCTGCTGTGCAGCGTCCGCTGCGCGTGCCGACAGGAACCGATCGAGCTCCGTGCGGACTTCGCCTGTCGCAACGCGCGGTGCGACAAGTTCGGGCAAGCGGATTGGCGAGCGCGGCGTCGCGTGGGCTTCTGCCATGGCTGGCACCGCCACGGCCTTTGATCCGAGCAGTGTCTCGAACAGCGCTTCATAGCGCGCGGCCTGATGGTCAAGGGTCGCTTCGGCGAGGATATCGCGCCGCGCCGCCGCTCCCAATTCCGCCGCCTGTGCGGGCGCTTCGACGAGGTCGGATACAGCCTTGGCGAGGGCGCCCACGTCATGCGGCGCCACGAGGCGTCCGTTGACGCCGTCGCGGATCATGTCCTTCATCCCGCCAATGGCGAAGGCGACGACCGGCACACCGGCCGCCATGGCTTCCATCATCACATTCGGCTGGTTGTCTTCGAGCGAGGGTATGATCAGACAATCGGCGGCGTTGTAGATCGTCGCCAGATGCGCGTCATCGCTGATGAACCCGAACGATGTCACGGGGATGCCGAGCGAGTGGATGTCCGGTGTCGCCTCGCCGAAAACCAGCAGGCCGAGGCCGCCATCTCCGCCCTGTGCGATGGTGGGGGAGGTTCGCTTCAGCCGTTCGAGGGCTTCGATCAGCAAGCTGAAGCCCTTGCGCACCTCATCGGTGTGATGGGCGCCGAAGAGCACGTAACGCATCGACGGATCGAGACCGAGCGTCCGCCTCGCTTCGGCCTTGTCGGCGGGCTGGAAACGGTCGGTATCGATCGAATTCGAGATCCGGTGCACGGATCCGGGCTCGAACACGCCCGATCGCGCCGCGCAATCCGCCAGCCAATGCGACGGTGCCACGGCGGCGACATTCGCGTAGCGATAATGCCGGCGCTTGGACGCAATCAGCGCGGGCGCCATGGCGAGCACGTCGTCGCTGACCTGCGGGCAGGGGGCGCAGTCGCGTTCAAAGCCGTCGCAGCCGGCTGAATAGTGGCACCCTCCCGTGAAATGCCCCATGTCATGCAGTGTGAAAACGAGCGGTTTGCCGAGCGCGACCAGAGGCGCGGTCGTCTCCGGATTGAGTATGAAATTGGACCAGTGAATGTTGATGACGTCGTAGTCCTCTTCCGCCACCATCTGCGAAAGGTCAAATCCCCTCGTCTGGAACGAAAAGAACGTATTCGAGACGTTCGTTCGGCGCGAGTTGCGATAATCGCCGTCGACGAACCGGGCGCAGTCGTCGCCTTGGGGCGAAACACCATCGGATTCAATGATGGCCGAGTTTGGATGGATGTGACTGCGCGTCCATTGGATGATGTCGAGTCGATGGCCGCGCGCCGACAACCCATTCGACAGACGTTGCATGGCCCGCGGAGCGCCGCCGCCGCCCCCGTCTGTACTCAGGATCGCGATCTTCATCTACGTTTTGCTCTCGACACTGCCGGAAATGTATAGCGGTTCGAACGCGATCACCAGTGCTATCAGTGGATGCCGATCAAGCTTGGGCTCTACAAGACAGGGAAGGGAAAAATCGATCGTTGATTTCCGACTGTTACACGATTTGCTGCGGTTTTGTTATGCCGCTATAGCTTGTTGAGCCCTTAGTCGTCTAAGGCCATGGCCGCCTGGCATTGCCTTGTTCGGTCATGCAGTCGGCAGCCGAAGCCGCTTGCGCCGTCGCCACCGCCGAAAGCGTCGCTCGAGCAGTTTTCCGATCGCCATGATGACAGCCCAGAGATCGCTGAGGCCGGCGACGACCAACTGCCAGGCCGATGTTTCATCCGTCACTTCGTCATAGATCGCCAGTCTTGTCGGCCGGCCCTGCTCGCGAGGTAGGGCCTCTGCACTGACATATTTCAACAATTCTTCCTGCGCCGTCGGAGGAGTACTACTGATCTGCCCCCCTGCGGTCGGTGCACCCACCGGAATGGACGTGTGGCTCTCGATGGTCGCAGCGGCCCGGCGCTGCTGCAGTAGGGCGTGTCGGCCGGCTTCTCGCTCTGACCGTTGCAGCCAGGGATCGTCGTCCTCGACCGCAAACGACATGTCTGCCAATAGGCTGACCGTGTGCTGGCTGGACATGGTCTGGATGAGGTGCAGCGTCAGGTCCCCGAGCGCATAGTGGCGTTCGAACCGATCATGCTCGCCGGCATAGTATTCGTCGATCTCGCCGAGACGCTCGGTGAGTTGCTCCGCGCGTCGCTGGTCGGCCAAGGGATGCTTGGCCTGCTCGATCAGATAGGTTTCGCTGATGTCTGCGAAATCATGCCATTCCCGATCGTTCCAGGCCTGATCGTGGGTGTGATGCAGCAAAATCGGATCGGAGACGAGCGACAGGCGGGAATAAAGGCTGGCCGCCAGCGGCAGCGCATAATCCCACCAGGGTACGCCGAGTTGGTAGGGACGCTTGATCAACCCCTCCAGCGCCGGCGCGATCAATGACGGCGTGAAGGCGAAGAGATCGACGCCCAGGTCGAACCGCTTGCCCTTGCGCCGCGTGATGGAGGGGACCTCCCAGCGGTGCATGATCAGTGTCGACTCGCGCGCGAGGCGGTCCATCCGCTCCGCGAGGTCGAGGCAGCGAGGCATGAAGAGATCGGCGTTTATGATGCCGATCGGTTCGTTCGGCGGAAGATCGCTGAGGACGGCGGCGAGGGAGGGCATCTTCCGCGCGCCCGGCGGCAGGTCCTCCTGAACAAACCGGTAGGTCACGCCAGGAAGACCAGCGCCTATCCGATCGCGTTCGGCTTCATTGTGGACCGATAGGACGTCGAAACCGTTTGCCTGCCATGACAGGATGCAGTCCCGCACCAAATCCTGCCCGACATCGACGCCATTTTCGTCAAGACGTTTCAGGAATGGGAAAGCAGACGTAATCAGCAGCACCGAGTTACCCTCATAGGTCCGGAAGGACGGTTGGCTCAAGGGCGCCGCGATAGAGCCAGGTTGAAATGTTCGAGCCGAGACAACAAGGCGCAGGCCGATGGTTGACGGACGTCATACGCGGATCAGGGGCCGATAATCTTCCTGATCAGCCCCGACAGCGACAATCTGCCTCGGCCGGAAGCGGTCTGCACAGTGGATAGCCCATCCTGCATGTCGCGCGCGGGGCCGTGGGTCTGGCTGCTGCCGGCTGCAACCTTCGATCGCAACGACTGGAGCTCGTCCTCAAGGCGGTGGATCTGGCGCTGCAGGTCGATATTGAGGGCGCGCTGCTCGACCAGTTCGCGCCCGATCGCCACACTGCGATCCGCCTGTTCGAGAAAGCGATCGAGCTTGCGGGTCCAGTCGGCCAATTGCGCCTCGACCGGCTCTCGGCTTGTCGCCAGAGATCCGGGTGGCGGTATCCTCACGTCTTCGGTCATGCTGGCTGGCTCTCCGATGCGGCGCTCACGGGTGTTGGCCGGCTGACTGAAATTCCGGATATGAATATGCCGATCTGCCGCGTATCTCCACCCTTGCCCTCTGTGGCCGGCGAGATCGTGTAGGCCGAGCGCAGCCGCAGTTTCAGTTGCGCGGTTTCGCCCTTGAACTGGACGAGGCGGCGCGCCGTGAGCGGCCGCCATGTTTGGACGGGGCCGACAAAGATCGGCTCGCCGTTCAGCCGGATATCGATCGCTTGCGGCCGACCCGGCGTCCCGGCGACCGTGAAGGCCAGTTCGACTTCCGCTTCGGAAAGGCGCTCGCCAAGCCCGAGTTCGATCTCGGACTCGGTCGACGCCGTCCAGACGCCGCCATCCTCATGAGGATTGAGATTGGCTCTTCGTTCGTTGGCGACCCTTCCGCGCAGTTCGGCGAAGCGCGCGAGGGGAAGTCGTTCCGGGCGAGGGGGCCGATCAGCCATGGCCGGCGCCCGCCAGGCGAGCGAACGGGCAGAGCCGAAGCGAAGGCCGTCCCCCATGACTTCCTGATCAAGGCGGATTGCCGCGCGGCGGAGGGACTGGTTCCAGACCGCCTCGTCGACGGCGGCCATGGAATTGCCTGTGCTCGCCGAGCGCCAGTTCCACAAGGCGGTTGGCGACGGGCTGAAGCGGAACGGCCCCGACCGTGCCAGCATGAGATAGAGATACATGTCCTCGGCAACGACGAGCGCGGGATCGACCAGCGTCCGCTCGTCGAGGCTCGATCTGCGCGCGATCCAGGCGTTGGACTGGATATAGTTGTCGAAATTGATCAGGCGGATCAGGTCGAAGCTGTCCATGAACTTGAGTTCGCGCAGCTCGGCGACATCGATGTCCATCGGACCGATGAAATTCGGCTGGTGCATGAACTCGATCGGATCCTCTTCGACCCGCACCACGCCGCTGTAATAGAGCGGATGGTCCGGATGCGCCTGAGCGGTGGCGAGCAGATGGCCGAAATGGTCCGGCATCAGCGCATCGTCGTCGTCGAGCATGGCGAAATAGGGCGCGGTCACGCGGCCAAGGCCGGCCCAGAGCGTCGAACTACGCAGCCCATTGTTGGCGCAGCGGAGATAGTCGATCGCGAGGCGGTCGGTGCTTTCTGACGCTGTGAGGGCCGCGATGTCGTCGCGCCCGGCATAGTCGGCGAGGATGACGCGATAGGTTCCGACCGACTGGTCGGCCACGGACCGAAGCGCACGGCGCACGAGCTCGGGCGCGCGCCCGCCGGTGCGCATGATGATGTCGACGATCGGCGCGCTCGCGGCGCCTGCCGCCGACGCTGCGAAGCTCGCGCCGGCGCGATAGTCCCTCAGAACGCGCTGCTTCGCCGCGGCGACGAAATCGCAGCAGCGGTCAACGGCGCCTTCCAGGCTGAAGTCACGTTTGAGGATGGCGTGACTTCGGCGCGCCATGGCATCGGCCGCAGCGGGATCGGCATTGGCGAAGGCGATGATCTCGCGGACACGGGCGGCGTTGATTTCTGGAGGCTGCGTGAGATCGAGATGAAATACGCTGTCGCCGAGAACGCGCCGAGCGAACGGTATTTCGTCGGTGATGATCAGGCAGCCGGCGGCCGCCGCCTCGAACAGCCGCATCGATGGCGTATCGGCGGCGCGGTGGTCGGCCTTGTGCACGCAGAGCGCGATGCCGTGGCGGGCGAGCGTCGCTTGCATCGAGACGCCGTCATAGGGCACCTCGCCTTTGTAGGAGCCGTCATAGCCGCGCCAGTTGCCGGCCGGGCCATAGAAGGCGATGTCGCCGGAGGCGTGCAATTGCTCGAGCAGTCCGGCATGGCGCTTGCCGTCCCAATGAACGCCGACATAGACGAGCTCATAGGGTTGCCCGGCCGGCCGCGACACGAAGTCCGTTTCCGGCGCCGTCGGCAGGAACAGGAAGTCCGAGCGGGGCTTGGGCGTTCCGGTCGAGAATTCCAGATCGTCGAGAAACTGGCTGACATGGGAGGAGCCGACGAGATAGCCGTCATGCGACAGGATCGACCTGATACGGAGTGCGTCGCCGGCATAGAAGGCAGGCGGGCTCCACAGGGCGCTGATCGTGAAGAAGGGTGTCAGCTTCGGCGTGAATTCATGCGTCGCGAGGACGAAGTCCGGCGCGCAGCAATGGATGTCGTCGGACGTCACGACCTCATAGGCGTGATGTCCCCTCGTTTCGGCGACCCGCTTGAAACGCTTGATATATTCGACCTCGGCGGTGCTCGCCATGGTGGGGAACGCGTTGACGAGGGCGATATGCATGCGCCGAGGATTCCGTGATGGCCTGATCGATCCTAACAGGACTTCGGCTTAAACTTTAGATCAAGCCGAAGCTGCCAATCTATGACCGACCTCACGCGATCGCAGCCGGTTTGTCGGCCGTGATCGTCCGGCGGCGGGGATGCGGCGCAGGAGCCTCAGCGGGGCACGCTCACCAACGAACAGGCTGAGGCCGCGGTTCCGCTGACGCTTCAGACGCGCGCCCATTCCGCGTCGCTGACATCGACGCCGGCGCGTCGGCACGTCGCGATCAGCTCGTCCGCCGGTGTCTGGGCAAACCACTTGATCATGCGCGCCAGCGGTGTGGCACCAGTGGGAGCCGTCGCGCCGATCTCGACCCAAAGCGCCGCGAACCAGGGCGTTGTCGGCTCGTTCCGCGCCGCGCCGTGGCGGACATAATAGAGCATCGGCAGCATGCCGGAGCGCCGCGCATCCTCATGCATCAAGAGGTAGAACTTAGTGTCGAAGAAGGGCGAGGGATCGCGATACTCGAAAACGCCGAAGCGGAGATAATGGCGCAGCGGCCCGCCGCGCGTCGTCTTCGCCTCGGGGTTCTGCTCGGCATACCAATTGGCGAAGAAAAGCCCGCTCTGCTTCACAAGCAGCATGTCGCGGCGCATGGCGAGCGAACGCTGCCATTTGGTCAGGAAGCTCCGTGCGCGCACGGCGCTATAGCGCGGCTTGCCAAGCGCCTCGCCCTCGAGATGCTCGCGCAGCTCGGCATGGATCTTCTCGGCAGCCTCCGCGTCGCCATAGCGCGCCAGCACCGATTTCCATTCGTCGTAGGTCTGGCGGCGCTGGTTCCAGGAAAGGCCGCCGCTCGAATAGATCGCGATCAGCGCGCCGCTGTGATGGACACGCGCGCCTTTTGCGCGTTGGCGGTAAAGGAATTCGTGATCGGCGACGATGCGCCAGGCCGTGTCGTAGCCCTCTTCGGCGAGCAGCGCGCGGCGGGTCAGCGTCGCCTGATGGCAGGGGACGCCGGCGAGCCAGCGCGCGTCGATCGCGCCGTCCTTGAGGCGGCGCCAGGTGAGCTCGAAATCGGCGGCGCGGCTGAGCACGTCGCCCTGCTCGGAGCGGTAAAGATGGTGGCCGATGATGAAATCGGGCGCCGCGTCGTCGGCCAGGCTCTCGATCGCCTCGGCCAGTGCGGTTTCGCTGGCGAAGAAATCGCCTGAATTCATGAACAGGATGTAGTCGCCGGTGGCGAGCTGCGCGGCCTTGTTCATCGCGAAATAGGGGCCGTCATCCGGCTCGCTCACGGCGGTGGCGATGCGGTCCCGATAGCGCTCGATGATCGCGGGCGTGCCATCGGTCGATGCGCCATCGACGACGACGAGTTCGATATCCGGATAGGTCTGCGCGAGAATGCTGGCGAGCGTCGGCTCGAGCGTCGCGGCTGCGTTGAATGTGACGACGGCGACACTGACGCGCCGGCCGGGCGCGGCGGCGGCCTTGACGGACGCCGCGCGGGCGACCGTCGTCGGCGCCGGAGCGGCCGTCGCCTCACCCAGCACGAAGGCGCGGACGGACGAAAGCGCTTCGTCCCAGCGCCTGCGTCCGAGCAGCGCGCGTTGGCGTGCTCGCGCGCCGAGTTCGGCCGCGCGGGAGAAATCGAGCGGGGCGGGGCTTCCCAGCGGCCAGAGCAGGCCATCGACGCCGTCGGTGATGTATTCGTTCATGGTCGGCTGGTCGGCGGCGACGACGGCCATGCCGCGGCACATCGCTTCGATGAAGGAGAAGCCGATGCCTTCCTGGGCGCGCGGCGCGAAATAGACGTTGTGGCGGCCAAGCAGCGCCTGCAGCTCCGCCGGGTTCTCGAACCAGGACGAGACGGTGATGCGGCCATCGGCGCTTGCCGCGACCGGGTCTTCCGCCGCCTCGCCGGGATCATCGGCGCTATGGATGTGGAGGCGATCGAACGGGGTTTCTCCGATCAGCTTTTCGACGTCGCGCCAGCGGATCGCCGCCGTCCGCTTCCAGAAGAAGCCCCGCAGCGTGTCGAAATCCTCGACCGGCGGGAAGGCTGCTGGGTCGGGCCAATACTGGGCGTAGAGCGATTGCAGGCCGGCATTGCCGACGATGCGATGCAGTTCGTGGCAGAAGGAGAGAACGCGCGCTCCGGAAAGGCGGCGCCAATCGCCCTCGCTGAGCTGATCGGCGCCGTCCCACATCGGCACATAGACGATGTTGGTCGCGCCCTGCCGTAACAGCCGCTCGACGGGTTGCTCGACCTGCCAGACGATGATGCGGTCATAGCCGCCTGCGACGACCGGGGCGATGTCGAATGGCCGCCGGTCGGCAAAGGAATTGTCCCAGAAGCGATCGACCTCGTGGCCGGCCAGCACTTCGCGGACGAAGAAGTCAGTCGACTTCGTCTTCTGGTGATAGGCGTGGTCGATGAATGCAATTCTCATCGATGAATAGCCGCATCCTTGAGCCGCAGGAGATTGATCTCGGCGCGCGCCGCCTTGACCTGGGCGCGCAGTTGCAGCGCCTTTGACCGGTCCGCCTCGATCTCGGCTTCGAGCGCCGCCATCGCGCCATAGAGCCCGCCTTCGCCCGGCTTGGCTGCCGGTGCAGCGCTCTCGCCGAGCATGCGGCCGAGGCTGCCGAAGCCGCCGCGTGCGAGGCTTGCCGCAGCGGCGGGACCCGCATCTTCATCGCGGGCAGGGGCGATCAGCGCGGCGTCGGGCGCGGCGGCGAGTTCCAGATGCATCCCGGCGACCAGCAGGAAATGCTCGCGCGGATCCTTCGGCCGCCGGTCGCTCTCGACCTCGAAGAAGGCGCGGCCCTTGCCGAGCGTCACCGGAACGCGCAGCACGATGTTGCGGCGATGACCGGAGACCTCGACGACTTCGTCGAACAGGATCGCGTCGTCCGATCGGATGACAAGGCGGTTCTCGCGCTGCCAGTTGCGGCATTCGATGACCAGAACATAGCGCCCGCCGACAGGAACGAGGCCGGAGAGCAGCATCAGCGGCTGGTTCATCCAGATGACGCCGGCCGGCAGATGCAGCTCCGGATGCGCGCCGATCGGCGCGCTGGCGCCGGTGATGACTTCGAGCGGAACCGTAGGATACGCGATGCCGGCGGCATGGACCATCGGCGCCAGCAGCGGGCTGCCGAAATCGGGTACGAAGCGCCAGGACTTCGTCTCGGGGCTATACTGCGCGACGCTGCGCTTCTGGCGCCGGCTGCCGCTTTCGGCCGGGATGCTCGCGGCGTTCGCAGCCTTTTCGGGCGGCAGGCGGTCGATCTCGGCGTAATAGCGATCCATCGATTCCGACAGCTGGCCTGGGCGGCGGCGATGGAAGCCGAGCAGCGTATCGACGGTGGTCAGCGGCGCATGGCGGCCGAAGCGGCGCCAGAGATCCCAGTCGCCGGCAAGGCGGAAGCTCTCGTCGAGCCCGCCAACCTTGTCCCAGAGCGCCGCGGTCCAGAACGTGCCTTCCTGCATGACGAACGGGCCGCCGCGACCTTCATAATCGCCGGCGACGAGCTTCGCGCGTTCGAAGGCGATCGGCGAATCGACGCCGAGCGTCGCGCCGCGATCGTTGATCAGCGAGATGCGCGAGGTGAGGAACGCGATCTCCGGCAGATCGGTCATGATGGCGCGGATCGTCGCGAAGGCGCCGGGCGCGACGCGGTCGTCGGAATTGATCCAGCCCATCACCGAGGGCGTATCGGTGGCGCCCTCGCGCGCGGTGGCGAAGGCGCGGTTGATCGCCTGGTACATGCCGCCGTCCTTGGAGACGGTGAACGAGAAGGTGATGCCGCGGCAGCGGATCGGCAGGGCGCCGCTGGCGAGGCGCGCCTGCCAAGCCTCGATGATCGCGCGCGTGCCGTCCGTCGAGCCGCCGTCCTGCACATGGTAGCGGATCGCGAAGTCGCCCGCCTGGCCGACGACGGAGGCGATCGTCTCGTCGAGATAGTCTTCCGAGTTCAGCGTCGGCGTGACGATGGTGAAGAGATCGCTGGCGCTCATGCGGTTTCCGCTCGGGTCGGCACAGCACCGACAACGAGCGTGCCTATATCATCCGCCTTGCGCGCCATGCAACGCGCGCCGCCAGCCTCAGACCTTCATCAGCCATTCGTGCTCGGGCGCGTTGTGGAATTTCCACGTCCGCTTCGGGCCGGCCATGACGTTGAGATAATAGAGATCATAGCCATGGATGGTGGCGCAGGGATGATAGCCCCTTGGCACCAGCGTCACGACGCCGTCCTCGACGAGGATTGTCTCGTCGAGCGAGCGATCATCGGTATAGACGCGCTGGAAGGCAAAGCCCTGCGGCGGATTGAGCCGGTGATAATAGGTCTCCTCCAGCTGCGATTCAGCCGGGAGGTTGTCCTGATCATGCTTGTGCGGCGGATAGCTCGACGTGTGGCCGCCGGGCGTGATCACCTCGACGACGAGGAGCGAATCCGCCGCCGCCATCTCGGGCAGGATATTGGTGACATAGCGGACATTGGTGCCCTTGCCGCGCACCTCCTGACCGACATCGGCGGGCGAAATCCGCCGCGCCGGCAGGCCGCCCTTCAGCGAGGGCGCGGAACACACCGCGAGCGTCACCGCCGTCTCGGCCGTCGCCTTCCATTCCGACCCGCCCGGCACATAGACCGAATCCGGCTTGCCCTCGAAGGGCGACATCCGCTCGCCGACAACGCCGAAATCGGTACCGCCAGCTTCGATATGCGCCTTGCCCGAAATCAGCACCAGGCAGACCTCGCGATCATCCGTCTGGTGATGAGCGCTTTCGCCGGGCGCGAGCTGGTGGAGATCGAAGCCGACATAGGTCCAGCCGGCAATCTCCGGCGTCACATTGATGGTCCAGCCTTCAGTGCCGGATGGTTTGACCAGGAGATCGGACGACATGCGGTTCCTCGCTTTTTCGGATGACAGGCCCGCCGGCGCCGGGACGACGCTTCGGCGAGCCCTCAAGGTGCGGGCTGACGAGGCTATCGCTTCCAGCCGGCCTCGGCCATGAAGCGCGTGAGATTGTCGAAGCCCATCTTCACATACTGGGCCGGCGGCGCCTTGACCGGGTCCTGCTCGGCCTCGATCACGACCCAGCCGGAATAGTCCGGCAGCGCCTTGAACACGGAGACATAATCGACCGAGCCGTCGCCGGGCACGGTGTAGACGCCGGCCAGAACCGAATCGAGGAACGACCAGTCGCCCGCGGCCGATTCGGCTGCGACATCGAGGCGGACGTCCTTGGTGTGGATATGCGCGATGCGATCACGATAGCGGCGCGCCACTTCGGCCGGATCGGCGCCGGCCCAGGTCAGGTGGCCGGTATCCAGCAGCAGCTTCACCGCCGGACCTGTCGAGGTCATCATGCGGTCGATCTCGTCCTCGGTCTGGATCACCGTGCCCATATGGTGGTGATAGACCAGCGTCAGCCCTTCATCGGCGAGGAAATCGGCGAACTTGGTCAGCCCGGTGTTGAACCGCGCCCATTCGGCCTCGGTCATCTCGGGGCGAGAGGAGAGCGGCGCCGACCGCGTGCCATGCACGGTGCCAGTGCATTCGGCGGCGATCAGCACCTTGGCGCCGAGCGCCTTCAAAAGGTCGATATGCGGCTTGGCGGCGTGGAATTCGGTCTCCGCGTCGCGCTCGATCAGGAAGGTCGAATACCAGCCGGAGACGAGATCAAGGCCATGCGCCGCGAGGATCGGCCCGAGGGCGTCGGCCTGGCGCGGAAACTTGTTGCCGAGTTCCATGCCCTCGATGCCGATCGCCTTGGCCTCGGTGAGGCACTGCTCCAGCGGAATATCGCCGCCGATCTCGGGCATGTCGTCATTGGACCAGCAGATCGGGTTGGCGCCGATGCGGATCATGGTCGTTCGTCCTCCAGGGGCCTCGGATGAGGCGGATTTCGTCACCCTCTCCCTTACTTGAACCCTCCGCTTGAGGGAGGGTCAAAACCGCAGAGCGGTTTTGGGGAGGGGTTGCTTGGCGGGTCGGTTGGCGGAAGACCGGCGCAAGCGCCGGCACCCCGCCCCGAAAACGCTGCGCGTTTTCGACCCTCCCTCAAGGGGAGGGTTCAAGCAAGAGGGTCAGTTGACGAAGCGCTGCGCCTTCAAGGCTGCTTCATAGGCCTCGCGCGCCGCGTTGACGGCCGGGCGGTCGCTGACCTCGGGCACCGCGACGTCCCACCAGTGGCCGCCGGCCTCGGTGGTGATGAGCGGGTCGGTGTCGATGACGAGCACGGTGGTGCGGTCATTGGTCTTGGCCTCGGCAAGGCCAGCTTCGAGTTCGGCGATCGAGGCGACCTTTTTCGCGATCGCGCCGAGGCTCGCGGCATGGGCGGCGAAGTCGATCGCCGGCAGAACCTCGTGCTTCACGTCGCGGAAGAGATTGTTGAAGTTGGCGCCGCCGGTGGCCATCTGCAGCCGGTTGATGCAGCCGAAGCCCGAATTGTCGAGCACGACGATGATGAGCTTCAGGCCCAGCATCACCGAAGTGGCGATCTCCGAATTCATCATCAGATAGGAGCCGTCGCCGAGCATGACGACGACCTCTTCGGTCGGCTTCGCCATCTTGGTGCCAAGGCCGCCGGCGATCTCGTAGCCCATGGTCGAGAAGCCGTAATCGAGATGATAGGTGCCGGGCGCGCCCGCCTGCCAGAGTTTGTGAAGTTCGCCGGGCAGTCCTCCGGAGGCGCAGACGATCGTCGCCTCGCTGCCGAGCACGCGGTTGACCGCGCCGATCACCTGGCCATCGGAGGGGAGGGGTGCATTGGTCGCCGCCGTTGCCTTGTCGGCCTCGACGAACCACGCCGTCCGGCCGTCGGTCGCGCGCTTGGTCCAGCTTTCCGGCGCCCGCCAGCTGCCGAGATCGGCGGCGAGGTCCTTGAGACCGGCCAGCGCGTCGGCAACCAGCGGTAGCGCGCGATGCTTGGTGGCGTCGAAGACCTGCGGATTGAGGCCGATCACGGTCTGGCTGTTGTTCTTGAACAGCGCCCAGGAGCCGGTGGTGAAGTCCTGCAGCCGCGAGCCGACGGCGAGGATGACATCCGCGTCCTCGGCGAGATGGTTCGAGGCCGAAGTGCCGGTGACGCCGATCGAGCCCATATTGAGGGCATGGGCGGCGGGCAGCGACGACTTGCCGGCCTGGGTCTCGGAGACGGGAATGCCGAAGCGTTCGGCAAAGGCCTTCAGCGCCTCGGTGGCGCCGGAATAGAGCGTGCCGCCGCCGGAGACGATCAGCGGCCGCTCGGCGGCGCGCAGCGCGGTGATGGCGGCCGAGAGCTCGTCCTCGGCGGGGCGGCTGCGGCGTGGCGTCCAGACCCGCTCGTCGAAGAAGCTCGCGGGATAGTCATAGGCCTCGGCCTGCACGTCCTGGCAGAGCGCCAGCGTCACCGGGCCGCATTCGGCCGGATCGGTCAGCACCGCCATCGCGCGATGCAGCGCCGGAATGATCTGTTCAGGCCGGGTGATCCGGTCGAAATAGCGCGAGACCGGGCGGAAGCAGTCATTGGCCGAAACCGTGCCGTCGCCGAAATCCTCGACCTGCTGCAGCACCGGATCGGGGCGGCGATTGGCGAAGACGTCGCCGGGGAGCAGCAGCACCGGCAGGCGGTTGACATGGGCGAGCGCGGCGGCGGTGACCATATTGGTCGCGCCCGGCCCGATCGACGAGGTCACGGCCATCATGCGGCGGCGGAAGCTCGCCTTGGCAAAGGCGATAGCGGCATGGGCCATCGCCTGCTCGTTATGGGCGCGGTAGGTCGGAAGGCGGTCGCGCAAGGGATAGAGCGCCTCGCCAAGCCCGGCGACATTGCCATGGCCGAAAATCGCGAACACGCCGGCAAAGATCGGCACCTTGGCGCCGTCGATTTCCGTCATCTGGTTGGCGAGGAAGCGGGTCAGCGCTTGCGCCATGGTCAGGCGGATGGTGGTCATGGACTTGGTTCCTCGGTCGATCCAAATTTTGTGTCCGGCCTCAGCCGATTTCTGTCTTTACCTCTCCCTGAGGGAGAGGTCGGCGCAAAGCGCCGGGAGAGGGTTTACGGCCTGCCCGGAGAAATCGCGCCAATCCGGGTCTCTTCCTGTTGGTTCCCTAAACCCTCACCCGCCAGCCTTCGGCCGTCGACCTCCCCCTCAGGGGGAGGTGTAGAACGCGTCCGGGACTGATCCCTCATCCTCTGTTCTCTTCCTGGAACCCTCCCTCAAGGGGAGGGTTCTGGACGCTGCTACGCCGCCTCTGCCGCACGCACACCTTGCCATGCCGCGACCAGCCGCTCGAATTTCTCAGCCATGTCGGACACGGCCTCCTCGTCGCTCATGCCGCCGGCCAGCCAGCGCTCCGCCGCTTCGGCGAAGATCGTGCGCCCCACGGCGAAGCCGCGCACCAGCGGCGTCGCCTGGGCGGCGCGGAACGCCGCAACGAGTTCATGCTCCGGTGCTTCCAGTCCGAGCATGACGATGCCGCGGCAGAAGGGATCGCGCGCCTCGATCACGGCGGTGATGTTCTGCCACGCCGCCGCGCTCTTCTGAGGCTCGAGCTTCCACCAATCGGGGCGAATGCCGAGATCGTAGAGGCGGCTGACGACGCTCGCGATCGTCGTGTCGTCGATGGGACCGTTCTTGCCGGCGATGATCTCGACGAGCAGCTCGCGTCCGACCGTCAGCGCTGCATCGGCAAGGCGAAGCAGTTCACGCTCCTGCCGCGCCTTGAGCTCGTCGCTGTCATCAGGATGGTAGAAGCAGAGGCACTTCACCGTATGGCCGATCGGCCATTCGACGAGATGGCTGCCGAGATCGGGGAGATGGTCGAAGTCGAGCGGGCGCGACCCGGGCTGCTCGACAGGGCGGCCGATCCAGAAGTCCTGCTTTGCCGCCTTGGCCATCGCCTTCCGGCCATAGGTCGAATCGAGCAGCATGCCGAAGCCGGGCCGTCCCTTGGCGACGCGGGCGGCGGCCTCGACGGCGAGCACCTTGAGGCCCTCGATCTTTTCGCGCGGCGCGCCGAGCCGATCGGCGACGGCCTCGAGCTGGCTGCGGTGATCCATGGCGAAGGCGAGCAGCGCGCCGGTCTTGCCGCGCCGTGTCGTCGCCCAATGGATATGGGCAAGGTCGGCGTCCTTGCGCAGCGCGCGCTCCGAACTGCCCTTGGCGAGGAAATGGCTGAGTTCGGCCCAGGTCGGATACTCAGGCGAGCAGAGCAGCCGCGACACGGCGAAGGCGCCGCAGGCATTGGCCCAGGTGGCGCAGGTCTTCAGCGGCTCGCCTTTGAGCCAGCCGCGCAGGAAGCCGGACATGAAGGCGTCGCCCGCGCCGAGCACGTTATAGACCTCGATCGGGAAGCCGTCGCCGACGATGCCGGCCTCGAGATCGTCGGTGATCGCCCCGTCATAGACGATGCAGCCCATCGCGCCGCGCTTCAGCACGATCGTGGCCTTCGAAAGGGCACGGATCGTCTTCAGCGCGCCGAGCACGTCGTCGGCGCCCGAGGCGATGCGGATCTCTTCCTCGGTGCCGATGATGAGATCGCAATCGGCAAGGACGGCCTTCAACTGCTCGGAAACGTGGTCCGACTTCACATAGCGTTCGAAGCCGCTGGCATGGCCGGCGAGGCCCCAGAGATTGGGGCGATAGTCGATGTCGAAGACGACGCGGTTGCCATTCGCCTTGGCGATGCGGATCGCCTTCTTCTGCGCCGCAGCGCTGGCCTCGCGCGAGAAATGCGTGCCCGTCACGACGATCGAGGCGGCGGAGGCGATGAAAGCCTCGTCGATATCGGCCTCCGACAGCGCCATGTCGGCACAGTCGGTGCGATAGAAGATCATCGGCGAAACGCCTTCATCCTCGACCGCGAGCAGGACCAGCGCGGTCAGCCGCTGCGGGTCGATGGCGATGCCGGCGGTCGAGACGCCCTCGCGCGCCATCTGCTCGCGGATGAAGCGCCCCATCTGCTCATCGCCGACGCGCGTGATGACGCCCGAGCGAAGGCCGAGCCGCGCGGTGCCGATGGCGATGTTCGACGGGCAGCCGCCGACCGACTTGGCGAAGGAGGTGATGTCCTCGAGCCGCGAGCCGATCTGCTGGCCGTAGAGATCGACCGAGGAGCGCCCGATGGTGATGACGTCGAGCGCCTGCGCGGCACCCGCCCTAACGGCTTCTGTCATCTTGCTCTCCCGAATTCGTCAGTTTTTGCGCCCGGTTTTATCCGGTTCTGTCCAGTTTCGCGCGAAAACATATCCGAAGCGAAACACGGTGTGATGAAACATAGGTTCCGTTATTCCGTCAATACGGAATGTATGATCTACGCAGGCCGGCGGGCGTCGGCGACGGCGACGGTGAGCGTCATGGCGAGCGCCATGGTCGCCGAGAGCAGGCGGAAGCCTTCGAAGTCGGCCTCGACCACCTCGAACCAGACGCCGAGCTTCGGGATCAGCGGACTGAACGGACTGTCGGTGATGACGACGAGCGGCACGCCCTGGTCGGCGGCCTGCCGGGCATAGGCCAGCGTCGCCGAAGCATAGGGCGTGAACGAGACGGCAATGGCCGCGTCCCGAGGGCCGGCAAAGGCGAGCATCTCCGGATCAGTCCCTTGCGGCGAGCCGACCAGCGATGATTTCACGCCGAGCTTGCCGAAGGCGTAGCTCATATAGGAGGAGATCGGATAGGAGCGGCGCTGGCCGATGAGGTAGATCGTCTCTGCAGGCGCGAGCAGCGCCAAAGCCGCGTCGAGCCTTTCGGCCGGAACGCGCTCGCGCAGCGCTTGCACGGAACGTTCAGCAGCGTCGCAAAAGCCCGACATCAGCGCTGCGGAACGGGCGCTGCCGTCGGCGTGCGAGCGCAGCGCATTGAGCCGCTCGGAATAGCTCGAGGTCCGGTCGCGCAGGCGGTCCTGGAACACATCCTGCAAGTCGGAAAAGCCCTGATAGCCAAAGGCCTGGGCAAAGCGCACCAGCGTCGAGGGCTGGACCTCGGCCTTCTCGGCAATGCTCGCTGCGGTTCCGAAGGCGACCTCGTCCGGATTGGCCATGGCATAGGCGGCGACCTGGGCGAGGCGCTTCGGCAACTGGTCCTTGCGGCTGATCATGACATCGCGGAGCTGCCAGAAGTCGCGCGGCGCGCTGCCGTCCATTTCGATGCTCATCCTTGCCAGCCCCGTTGAAACGCCCCGTGTCGCAACGACCATCCGTCCCGCCCGATGGTCTTGACGATCTCGCGCCGTATGGAATAAACGTTCCATCATTGTCGCGATTGGTCAACTCGTTTCAGCGCAGTCCTCCAGGCGCCGGCCGAGCCGGACAGTCCAGACAGGCTGCATTGGGCGGGGAGAGACGCGGCGATGGCGAGCGAACTGGGCATCGGTGTCGGGCTGATCGGCACCGGCTATATGGGCAAGTGCCATGCGCTCGCCTGGAACGCCGTGGCACCGACCTTCGGCGCCGTTGCGCGGCCGCGCCTCGTCCATCTTGGCGAGGCGAATGCCGATCTCGCCACGCACAAGGCGGCCGAACTCGGCTTCGCACGCGGTTCGGGCGATTGGCGCCGGGTTGTCGAAGATCCCGATGTCGACATCGTCTCGATCACGACGCCCAATGCGTTTCACGCCGAAATGGCGATCGCAGCGCTCGAGGCCGGCAAACATGTCTGGTGCGAGAAGCCGATGGCGACATCGCTGGCCGATGCCGAGGCGATGCTTTCCGCAGCGCGCAAGGCCGGGACGGTCACCGCGCTCGGCTACAACTACATCCAGAACCCCGCCATGCGCCACATGAAGGCGCTGATCGAGGGCGGCGCCATTGGTGCGGTCAACCATGTGCGCTTCGAGATGGACGAGGATTTCATGGCCGACGGCGCAGCGCCGTTCGGCTGGAAAAGCATGGCGGCCTCCGGCTATGGCGCGCTCGATGATTTCGGCGTCCATCCGCTGTCTCTGCTCACGGTCCTGGTCGGCCCTGTTACCGCGGTGATCGCCGATCTTGCCAAGCCCTATGAAACCCGGCCTGCGGCGGGCGGGCAGGCGGTCGAGACGCATGACATCGCCAATGTGCTGTTCCGCGCCGGCGGCGTTTCCGGCAGCCTGCTGCTCAACCGCTCCGCCTGGGGCCGCAAGGGCCGCATCGCGGTGCAGGTGTTCGGCTCGGAGGGCACGCTCACCTATGACCAGGAGCGGATGAACGAGTTGCAATGGTTCGAGGCGCGTGGCGCGGCTGCGACGCAGGGCTTCCGCACCATCCTCACCGGAACGGTGCATCCGCCCTATGACAAGTTCATTCCGGCGCCCGGCCATGGGCTCGGCTTCAATGATCTGAAGGTCATCGAGGCGCACGAGATCCTGAAGCGAATCGCGGGCGTGCCGGCGCATCTCATCGATTTCGAAGCCGGCCTCGCCATCGAGCGGGCCGTGCACGCCATGGCGCGGTCCCATGCCGACAAGGCCTGGGTCCAGATCGGCGACTGACCCTATCCAACCCCCTGCAATCGGGACTTTTCGACATGACAGTGAGACTGGGACTTCTTGGTGCCGGCCGTATCGGCAAGGTCCATGCGGGCGCGATCGCGGCGATCCCCGCGGCGAAGCTCGTCGCCGTCGCCGACGCCTTCCCGGCCGCGGCTGAGGCGCTCGCGGCCTCCTCCGGCGCCGAAGTGCGCTCGGCCGACGCGATCATGGATGCCAGCGATATCGACGCCGTGCTGATCACGACGCCCACCGACCTGCATGCCACGATGATCGAGCAGGCGGCCAAGGCCGGCAAGGCAATCTTCTGCGAGAAGCCTGTCGATCTCGATGTCGAGCGCGTCCGCGCCTGCCTCGCAACGGTGGCGAAGGCCGGTGTTCCGCTGATGGTCGGCTTCAACCGCCGCTTCGATCCGAATTTCGTCGAGGTCCGCCGCCAGATCGATGCCGGCACGATCGGCAAGGTCGAGATGGTTTCGATCACCTCGCGCGATCCGGCGCCGCCGCCGGCCGACTATATCAAGCGCTCTGGCGGCCTGTTTCGCGACATGACGATCCATGATTTCGACATGGCTCGCTTCCTGCTCGGCGAGGAGGTCGTCAGCGTCTATGCCAGTGCCTCAGTGCTGGTCGATCCGGTGATCGGCGAACTCGGCGATTATGACAGCGCCTCGATCGTGCTGACCACCGCATCCGGCCGTATCGCCCAGATCTCCAACACCCGCCGCGCGTCCTATGGTTATGACCAGCGCATCGAGGTGCTCGGCGAAAAGGGTCTCGTTTCGGCCGATAACCTGCGCGCCACCAATGTCGAGATCGCCAATGGCGCCGGCTATCTGCGCGAGCCGCTGCTGAACTTCTTCATGACGCGCTACACCGAGGCCTATCGCGCCGAAATCACGGCCTTCGTCGCGACCATTGCTTCGGGCGCGCCGGTGAGCCCCACGGGCGAAGACGGCCTCCGCGCGCTGGTTCTGGCCGATGCGGCGCTGCGTTCTGTGAAGGAAAAGCGGGTGATTGACATCGCCAGCTAACAGTCCGGTTCACACGCGCGTCACGCGCCAGCCATAGGGTCCGTCCGCCATTCCAATCGGACGGACCCCCCATGATCAACCGCCGCCAGTTCCTCGCCACCTCGGCTGCCCTTGCCGCCGCCACCGCGCTTCCGGTCAGCCGTGCCTTCGCCGCGACCAAGCTCGATATTTTCACCAACAGCGACGCCAACATTTCCGATTGGCTCTCCAATGTCGTGAAGCCGGCCTTCGAAGCCGCCCATCCTGACTACGACGTGAATGTCGTCATCGCGCGCAATGGCGGTCTCGATCAGGTAGCGCAGCGCGCTTTGGCGGCGCTGAATGCCAAGGCCGATCCGCAGATCGACTTTGCCGAACAGTATGATCCCAACCTGCCGAAGGGCGGCATCGAAGTCGGCCTCTGGGTCAAGTTCGACGACAAGCTCGTCCCGAACTTCGCCCATGTGAACAAGGCGGCGATCCAGTCGCCTTATTCGATGCCCTATCGCGGCTCGCAGGTCCTGCTCGCCTATGACTCGACCAAGGTCGCGGCAGACAGCGTGCCGAAGACCTGGGACGCGCTCGTCGCCTGGATCAAGGCCAATCCGGGCCAGTTCATCTACAACCGTCCCGACAAGGGCGGCTCGGGCAAGAACTTCGTTGTCCGCGCCATCCATGAGGCGAACGGCCGCGACCCCTCGCTGTTCACGGCGTCGAATTTCACCAAGGAAGATGCGGAAAAGCGGCTGACGCCGGCCTGGGCGCTGCTCAACGACTTCGCCCCGTCGCTCTATGACAAGGGCGCCTATGCCGCCGGCAATGCGGCCGCGTTGCAGATGCTCTCGAACGGCGTCGTTTCCATGGTGCCGATCTGGTCGGACATGGTGCTGCAGGGCCTCGCCCAGGGCGTCGTGCCGGAGACGGTCAAGCTGGTGCAGCTGCAGGACCTCGCGCTCTCCGGCGGCTTCTCGGCCTCGGTCGTCCCGGCCATCGCCGCGCACAAGGATGGCGCGCTCGCCTTTGCCGACTTCATGCTCTCCGAGCCGATGCAGACCTCGGTCCTCAACGATCTTGGCGGGTTCCCCGGCGTCGACTGGTCGTTCCTGCCGACCGCCCTGCGCGAGAAATATGCCGCCGTCATCCCGGCCACGATCCCGACCTATCCGGACGGCGACTGGTCGACGGCTCTGAACGACGGCTGGTACCGCGCCGTTGCCCCGAACATGGCTCGCGGCTGATCGCAGTCCTTATGGCCCTGATCACTGCCGAAAGAAATGAGGCCCGACGGTTCCCCGTCGGGCTTCTCCTCGTCGCCGCGCCCGTGCTGCTCGTCGCGGTCTTCGTGCTGCTGCCGGCAATCGCGGCAATCGTCTCGACGCTGCGACCTGATCCTGTCGCCGGCTGGTCGCTCTCGTCCTACACCCGCTTCTTCGGAGATCCGCTCAGCACCGGCAATCTTCTGTTCACGCTCGTCTCGACCGTCGTGACCTCCGCGTCGCTGCTTCTCGTCTGCCTGCCGGTCGCGCTTTATCTCCGCTTCTCCAGCGGCCGGCTGCCGGCCTTCGTCCAGAGCGTCGCGGTGTTCCCGCTCTTCGTGCCCGGCATCATCGTCGGCTATGCACTGATCCGCTTCATGGGGCCGAACGGCACCATCCAGACAGTGCTGCATGGGCTCAGCATCGAGGGCTTCCGTTCGCCCTATCTGACGCCGCTCGGCACGGTGATCGGTCTTGTCTGGGAAGGCATTCCGCTGACGCTGCTCATTCTGCTTTCCGGCCTTGCCCAGATACCCGATGCCGCTGTCGAGGCGGCGCGCGATGTCGGTGCGGGGTCGCTGCGCATCCTCACCGGTATCATCTTGCCGCTGATCCGCAATGCGCTCACGGTCGCCTTCTCGCTGTCCTTTCTCGGCGTGTTCGGCGCCTTCACCATGCCCTATCTGCTTGGGCCGGCCTCGCCGGAGATGATGGGCGTTTTCATGCAGCGCACCTTCAGCGAGTTGCAGGATCCGGTTCAGGCGCAGACTCAAGCTGTGCTCTGCTTCCTGTTCTGTGCCGTCGTTGGCGTCGTCTATGTCCGCTCGGTGGCCCACTCGCGGAGGAAGGCGTCATGAAGCTTTCCGCGCGCGGCGCGCTCCGTCTCGTCCCTGGCACATCCCTCGCGATGCTGCTGACGGTTTTCATCCTGGTGCCGGTCGCCGCGGTATTCCTGTGGGCCTTTGCCGAGGTTTGGCGCTATCCGGCGCTCATCCCGACGCAATGGGGCTTCCGCTTCTGGTCGGTCATGTTGGCCCGCCCTGATGTCTGGGCCGCGCTCCGAACGTCGATCGCGCTGTCGCTCATCGTGACGCTGTTCTCGGCGCTGATCTGCCTGCCGGCGGCCTATGCCTTCGCCCGGCTCGAATTTCCGGGGAAGTCGGCGCTGCTGCTGTCATTCCTCGCGACCCAGGCTTTTCCGAAATTCGGTCTCTATATCGCGATCGCCACGATCTTCTTCTCGCTCGGCCTCGTCGGCACCTTTGTCGGCGTCGTGCTGATCCAGCTCGTCAACACGCTGCTGCTGATGATCTGGATCCCCGTGGGTGCCTTCCAGTCGATCGATCGGCGGCTCGAAGAGGCGGCGCGCGATGTCGGCGCTTCGGCGACGCGGACCTTCCTCTCGATCACGCTGCCGCAGGCGGGGCCGGCGATTGCCGCGGCGCTGCTCCTGACCTTTGTCGGTACATTCTATGAGACCGAGGGCGCCTTCCTGATCGGCGCGCCGCATGTGCGCACCATGCCGGTGCTGATGATCTCGCTGATCAACAACCAGCTCGTCGTTCAATATGGCGCCGTGCTCTCGGTGATGCTGTGGGTGCCGTCCTTCATCGCCCTGCTCTTCGCTCGCAAGATTCTCTCGGCCCGCACCATTGCCGGCGGCCTCGGCGCCTGAACGGATCGTCCATGTCAGAACTCATCATCGATACGCTGAGCAAGCGCTTCTCCGGCACCATGGCCGTCGCCGACGTCTGCGTCGCGATCGGCGATGGCGAGCTCGTCTGCCTGCTCGGCCCGTCCGGTTGCGGCAAATCCACGGTGCTCCGGATGATCGCCGGCTTCGAGACGCCGAGCGCCGGGCGGATCCTGATCGACGGGGAGGATGTCGTCGCCCTGTCGCCCGACCGCCGGCCGACCGGAATGGTGTTCCAGAGCCATGCGTTGTGGAGCCACATGACGGTGTTCCAGAACATCGCCTTTGGGCTCAAGCTCAGGCGGCTGTCGCGCGAGGCGATCCGCGACAAGGTCGCCGGCGTGCTCGATCTCGTCGGCCTCACCGGTTACGAGACGCGCCATCCTGGCCAGCTCTCCGGCGGCCAGCAGCAGCGGGTGGCGATCGCGCGCTGCGTCGTGCTCGAACCGAAGATCCTCCTGATGGACGAGCCGTTCTCGGCGCTCGACGCGCATCTGCGCGTGCGGCTGCGCGAGGAGGTCAAGGCAATCCAGCGCCGGCTCGGCCTCACCACGATCTTCGTGACGCATGACCAGGAAGAGGCGCTGACGCTCGCCGACCGGGTCGTCGTGATGCGCGGCGGCCGCGTCGAACAGGTCGGCTCGCCCTCGGTGATCTATGCAGAGCCGGCCACCCGCTTCGTCGCCGGCTTCATCGGCACGATGAACATGATCGAACGCCCAGTGGCGGCGGGAATCGCCGAACTTGGCGGCGTCAGCATCGCCGTCGACGGCCCTGATGGGATTTATGGATTCGCAATCCGGCCCGAGGATCTGGCGCCGGGCGGCGCGTGGCGCGGCACGGTTCAGCGCGTGCTTGATCTCGGTGCCTTCCGCATGCTCGATGTGGCGCTTCCGGGTGGCGAGGCGATCAAGGTCCAGCTCGACAAGTCCGTCCGACTCGGTGTCGGGGAACCCGTCGGCCTCGATATCCGCGCCGTCGCTGCCTTCGATGGCGAGGGGAAGGCGCGGCCGTCGCGTCTTCTCGGCACTATCCAGACTGGAGTGCGCCTGCATGCATGAGATCAGCGAACTGCCCGATGCCCCGCGCGCTGCCGACGGGGTCGCGATCTGGAGCGGCTATCATCGCGTTCGCCTGAAGTGGCACAGGATGAAGCGCCGGCTTGAGGACATTCCATTCACGCCGGCGATTCTTGCCGAGGCGCTGGCGGCAGGGGCGTCGTCGGAAGTCGATCTCCGCGTGCATGGCGAGGATGGCTTCGTCGTGCTGCATGACGATAGGCTCGACCGCGAGACCTCGGGCCATGGCCCGGTGGCGGCTGCGACCCGCGTGCTGCTCGGAAGCCTCACCATGCGCGCGCCGGACGGTGCCATCACCGAAGAGGCGGTGCTGCTGCTCGACGATCTCGCGGCGCTTGCGGCTCAGGAGGCGGCGCCGGATGCGCTGATCCAGCTCGATCTCAAGGAAGACGCAGGCGCGATCACGCCTGCGGTCGTCGCGCGTTTCGCCACGCTCATCGCTCCGGTTGCCGAACGCTTCATCCTCTCGGGCGGCGACTGGACGGCGGTCCGCCGCCTCGCCGAAGCGACGCCGCGGCTCGCGGCGGGCTTCGATCCGTGCAGCGATTATGTGATCGACCGGTTGGTGAGCTGCGCCGATTTCGACGCCTTCGTCGCGGCCGCGCTCGACGATGCGCCCCGCGCGTCGACGATCTATCTGCACTATCCCATCATCCTGAAGGCGGCCTCGATCGGCCACGACATCGTCGCCGCTTTCCACGAGGCCGATCGGCTGATCGACGCCTATACGCTCAACACAACCCATGCCGACGCCGCGCGGACGCTCAGGCAATTGGTGGCGCTCGAGGTCGACCAGATCACGACCGACGAGCCGATCGCGCTTCAGGCGCTGTTCGAGAGCAGCGACACCAGCCAGGCGTGAAGCGCCGGATTGGCGCCGAGCACCGCGCCGCGCTGGTCGACCGGCGCGCCGCCGAAGCCGGTTACCGTACCGCCAGCCTCGGTCAGCACAAGCGCGGCGGCGGCATAGTCGAGCGGCGACAGCCCGTCCTCGAAGAAGGCATCGTGCCGGCTCGATGCGACATAGCAGAGGCTGAGCGCCGCCGAGCCGAGGCGGCGCATGCCGGCGGCGGTGTCCATGACGCTCCTGAGCGCGCGGTGATAGGTCTCGACATCGACGCTGCGGACCTGGCCGGGAACGGGCAGGCTGGCCGCAATCAGCGCCTCCTCGGGCGCGAGGCTGCGGGTGATCGCCAGCCGCTTGCCGTTGAGGGTGCTGCCAAGGCCCTTCTCTGCGACGAAGGCCTCGCCGAGCGAGGGATCGAGCACGACGCCGGCGACCGTTTCTCCGCCCTCGACGAGCGCGATGCAGATGCCGAAGAACGGCATGCCCCAGGCGAAATTCGTCGTGCCGTCGATCGGATCGATGAGGAATGTGCCGGTCGCGCCCGATCCGGCGAGGGCTGTCTCTTCCTCGCCCTCGATCGCGTAGCCCGGAAAGCGGCTGGCGAGCACGGCGGCGATGGCGCGCTCGGAGGCGATGTCGGCGGCGGTCTGGAAGTCGCGTGCACCCTTCAGCGTCAGCCTGTCGCGCTCGTGCCGGCCGCCGAGCGCCGCAATCGCCTGGGCGCCGGCAATCGCCGCCTCCAGCATGGCGGCGGTGCGCGGGGAGGGCGTGATGCCCGGGATCTGGGGCAGCGCGTCGACAGAAATAGGCATGGGGAGGGCTCCTGCTGGTTGCCCTCGATAGCGTCAGGCGATGACGGTTTCATTGCGGCGGAGGGCGCGCGATTGCGCTAGCCTTCCCGTCAGCGTGACCAATGGACGAGGCGATGATGGCGGGACGGCTGCAAGGCAAGACGGCGTTGATTTCAGGCGGGGCGACCGGGATGGGCGGCGCCACGTCGACCCTCTTCGCTGCGGAGGGCGCGCGGGTCGCCATCGTCGACCGCAATGCCGAGGCGGCCGAAGCGCTCGTGGTCCAGATCCACGCCGCCGGCGGCGAGGCGATCGCGCTCACGGCCGATGTGTCGAGTGCTGCGGATGTTTCCGCCGCGGTCGCCGGCACGATGGAGGCCTTCGGCCGGATCGACATCCTGTTCAATCATGCCGGCTCGATCGTCATCAAGCCGTTCCTCGAGACGACCGAGGAGGAGTGGGACCGCCTGACGGCCATCAACGTCAAGAGCATGTTCCTGATGACCAAGGCGGTTCTGCCGCACATGATCGCGGGCGGCGGCGGCTCGATCGTCTGCACCTCGTCGATCTCGGCGGTGGCGGCGACGCCGATGGAGGTGCTCTACGATACGACCAAGGGCGCCTGCCACATGTTCGCCCGCGCCATCGCTGTCGAGTTCCGCGACCGCAACATCCGCTGCAACGCCGTCTGTCCCGGCTTCGTGCGCACGCCGCATGGCAATCGCGAGGTGACGGACCTGCTCCGCTACGGTGTCGATGTCTCGGATGCCGCGCTCGCCGCGCAGCAGGGTCGCATCTGCGAGCCGGAAGAGGTGGCGCGTGCCGTGCTGTTCCTTGCCAGCGACGATGCGAGCTTCGTCAACGGGACGCATCTCTTCGTCGACAACGCGTTCACGGCCGCCTGAGCCGGTTCCGCGTCCGCGGCTCGGCTGTGGCCTGACCGTCGGCGAGGTCATCGAGGATCGGGCAGTCGGGCCGGTGGTCGCCATGGCAGTGACCGGCGAGATGGCGCAGCGTGCGCGCCATCCCTTCGAGTTCTCGGATGCGCCGCTCGATCTCGGCCACATGGCTGAGCGCAATCTGCTTCACCTCGGCGCTCTCGCGGCTCTTGTCGCGCCAGAGCGCCAGAAGCGTCGACATCTCCGGAACCGAGAAGCCGAGATCTCGGGCGCGGCGGATGAAGCGCAGCGTCTCGACATCGCCAGTCTGATAGACGCGGTAGCCTGCCTCGGTGCGGGCCGCATCAGTGATGAGGCCGATGCTCTCATAATAGCGGATCATCTTGGCTGTGACGCCGGAGGCACGGGCCGCTTCGCCGATATTCATGCCGTCCCCTTTGCGACCAAGTCCCCTACGACCATGTCCTTCCGCTGAAAGCGCTTCAGCCGCAAGGCATTGCCGACGACGAAGACGCTGGAGAGCGCCATGGCGGCGGCGCCCAGCATCGGCGACAGCAGGATGCCGAACGGAGCATAGAGCAGCCCGGCGGCGACGGGGATCAGGGCTGCGTTGTAGACGAAGGCCCAGAACAGGTTCTCCGCAATGATGCGCATCGTCGCCTTGGAGAGGCCGATCGCCGTGACAACTCCCTGGAGATCGCCCGACATCAGCACCACATCGGCGCTTTCGATCGCGACATCAGTTCCCGTGCCGATCGCGATGCCAATATCGGCCGCCGCGAGCGCTGGCGCGTCGTTGATGCCGTCGCCGACAAAGGCGACGCGGTCACCATTCGCCTTGAGCTTGGCGACCGCCTCTGCCTTGGCGCCCGGCAGGACACCGGCCAGCCCCTCGTCGATGCCTGCGGCCGCCGCGACAGTCCGCGCCGAGGCCTCCCCGTCGCCGGTCACCATGACGATGCGCCGACCAAGCCGCTTCAGAGCGGCGACCGCAGCAGCGCTGGTCGGCTTCAGCGCGTCGGCGACCGCAGCAACGCCGGCGGCCTTGCCGTCGACGGCGACATGAAGCGGTGACTTGCCCGCCCGCCCGAGCCGTGCCGCCTCGACCGAGAGCGGCGCGAGGTCGATGCCTTCGGCGAGCAGGAGCAGGGCGGTACCGACCACCACGGATCGGTCGCCAACCCGCGCCTTGACGCCTCGCCCCGGCACCGATTCGAAATCTTCGACATCAGTGACCGCGATGCCCTCGTCCTTGGCCGCCTGCAGTAGCGCGCGGGCGATAGGGTGTTCCGACCGCGCCTCGACGCTGGCGAGAAGGCCCAGCAGCGCCGTGCGATCCATGCCCCCGATCGGCACCAGGTCGGTCAGGACGGGCCGCCCCTCCGTCAGCGTTCCCGTCTTGTCGATGGCGACGATGCCGGCGCCGGCAAGGGCCTGCAGCGCATCGCCCTGGCGGAAGAGGACGCCGAATTCGGCCGCGCGGCCGGTGCCGACCATGATTGAGACCGGCGTCGCGAGCCCCATCGCGCAGGGGCAGGCGATAATCAGCACCGCGACCGCGTTGACGAGCGCCAGCGACAGCGCGGGTTCCGGGCCGAAGACATACCAGCCGAGGAAGGTTAGGATCGCGATGGCGATCACGACGGGAACAAAGATGCCGGTGACGCGATCGACCAGCGCCTCGATCGGCAGCTTGGCCCCTTGCGCCGCCTCGACCATGCGCACGATCTCGGCCAGCACCGTATCGGCGCCGACGCGCTCGGCGCGGAAGGAGAAGCTGCCGCTGCCATTGATCGTGCCGCCGACAACCGCGCTGCCGGCAAGCTTGGCGACAGGCGTCGGCTCGCCGGTGATCATGGCCTCGTCGACATGCGATGCGCCCTCGGTGACAGTGCCGTCGACCGGAATGCGCTCGCCGGGGCGCACCAGGACGATGTCGCCGACGACAACTTCGTCGAGAGGGATATCGGCCGCGACGCCGCCGGCGCGGCTGACCCGCGCTGTCTTCGGACGCAGCTGCATCAGCGCCGAGATCGCTGCGCCGGTGCGTCCGCGAGCCCGCGCCTCGAGCAGGCGCCCGAGCAGGATGAGCGTCACGATGACCGCCGCCGCCTCGAAATAGAGAGCGTCGTTACCCGCAGGAACCAGTCCCGGCGCGAACACGACGACGCTCGAATAGAGCCAGGCGGCGCCGGCGCCGAGCGCGACCAGCGCGTTCATCTCGGGCCGCCCTTTGAGGAGGGCTGGAAGTCCAGAGACGAAGAATCGCCGGCCGGGCAGGGCCAGCACCAATGTGGTCAGCAGCCATTGCAGCCAGCCATTCCAGGGACCCAGCGTCATCATGGTCCAATGGTGAAAGGCCGGCAGCAGATGGCCGCCCATCTCGACGATGACGATCGGCAGCGTCAGCGCGATCGCCACTGCGAGATCGCGGCCGAGGCCCTCGGCGCTGTGCTGGTGATGCGCCATCGCGTCATGGGGTTGTCCGACATTCAGCCGATGCGCCGCGTAGCCGGCGGCAGCGACAGCCGCCTCGATCGCCCCAGCAGGGGCTTCTCCATGCGTGGTCACGGTTCCGCGCAGCGTGGCGAGGTTGACAGCAGCCTGCTCGACGCCGGGCACCGCCTTGATCGCTTTCTCGACCCGGGCGACGCAGGAGGCGCAGCTCATCCCTTCGATCGCAAACTCGGTTCGCTCGGTCGTTCCGGTGAGGGCGGCAGGCTGCTGATGTTTTGTCATGGTGCGCTTTCCGCGGTGATATGACCGCCCAGATAGGGCTTCCCATCGTGGGAAGGTCAAGGCCGGATGCCACCTCTTGACCTTGCCATCGTGGGAAGCCCCACATCATGATCGCGATCAATCGAGAGGATCATCCATCATGCTGAGCTACAAGGTTCCGGACATGAGCTGCGGCCATTGCGCCGCCACCATCGGCAAGGCGGCGCGAGCGGCGGCGCCCGAGGCCGAGGTGACCGTCGACCTCTCGACCAAGCGGGTCGAGGTCAAGGGTCCCGCCGAGGCGGATGCGGTGGTCGCCGCGATCCGCGCGGCCGGTTATGAGCCCGTGGCCAGCTGACGGCTGTCAAGGTTCAGGCGGCACTCGATCCATGCCGTCGTCCATCGAAATGATCACCACGCACAGTCGGCGAACGGAACGATTTCGCCACGGAAACCTTGAAGAAGTGAAGTGCAGTCGAGGAGATCAATATGGTTGTCGACAAGGTTCTGAATACGATCGTTCCGGGGCGCGCGGCGCGCGAGACCACGAAGGCCGAGGAAAAGAAGCTGGACAAGGAACTCACCGAGACGTTCCCGACCAGCGATCCGCTCGCCTCGACCCAGCCGGGCGCGGGCATCACCGGGGCCGAGGTCAAGGCGCTGCATCCCTCGCCTTCGCAGATCGCGGCCGCGAAGAAATAGGATCGACGATCCAGGCTCACAGCCGAAAGGCCCTCTCTCGCGAGGGCCTTTTTCATTTCGCCATCAGCCGGCCGCTTGGTCCGCGACAACCGGCTCCTCGTCGAGGCCGGCAGGCGCGTGGCGCTCGCCGCCCGGGTCGGGCAGGGCGGCGGCGTCTTGCCCATTGGCATCTTCGGCATCCTGTGCGGGCGCGATATCCTGGTTCGGGTCGGCGACATCATCCATCTGTTGCCGGCGGATGTTGTCGTCGTCGTTGGAAAAGCCGCGCGGCTGTTCGTCGGTGTTCGCATAAGGCCGCGGTTCGGCCTCGGGTTGCTGGCCGTCGGTCCGTTTCGGATTGCTGTCGGTCATCGTTTCCCTCCTTGGCCCCTTTGACGGGGCGAGAGGCAAACGGGACGAAGGCGGCAGGGTTCCATCCGCCGCCGGACCGTCCGGATACCGGACGGGCTGCTACGGCATCGCGAAGATGGGCTTCAGCGCGTCATAGGTCGCCCGGTAGCGGGCATAGCCGCGGTCATAGACATCGCGATGGCCCGCGATCGGTGCGATCAGCTCGCCCTGGCGGGCAAGCGCGCTGACTCCCGACCAGTCGTCCGCCAGACCGCTGCCCATGGCCGCCACCCAGGCCGCTCCGACCGAGGAGCCATGCGGGTTTTCCAGAAGGCGCACCGGAAGCCCGACGATATCGGCGACGATCTGCATCCAGATTCGGCTCTTGGTGCCGCCGTCGGACGCGAAGATCCGGCTCGGCTGGTGGCCCATCTCGGCCAGCACGTCGAGATGGTGGCGGAATCCATAGGCGATCGCTTCGAGCAGCGACCGCCAGATATGGCCCTTGCCATGGCTGAGGCTGAGGCCTGTGAACGTGCCACGGGCCAGCGGATCGTGGATCGGCGTCTTCTCGCCGAGAAAATAGGGCAGGCAGAGGACGCCGTCGCTGCCGGCCGGAACGGCGGCGGCGAGACGGTCGAGGACGACATGCGGCCGTTCATCGCCTTCTGTCGCGCCGATCAGCCCGGCGAGCCAGTTGAGCGCCGAGCCCGAGGCCGCCATGCAGCCATTCGGGGCGTAAACGCCAGGCACGAGGTGATAATCGAGATAGAGCCTCGGATCGGGGGTTGCCGTCGCGGCCGCGACGACGATGTCGCCGGCCCCGCCGAATTTGAGCAGCACGTCGCCGGGCGCGGCGATGCCGGCAGCGAGCGCCGAGGCGATATGGTCGGCGGCGCCGCCATAGACCGGCAGGCCCTCGGGGAGGCCCGTCGCCTCGGCCGCGGCCGAGGAGATGGTACCCATGCGTTCATGGGTCACGGTGCGGTCCGGGACGGCGCTGCGAGGAATGCCGGCGAGGCGAACCAGGTCGTCCGCAATCTTGTGGTCGGCAAGGTCGGTGAAGCCGGCCTCGAGCGCCCAGTTCTGCTCGACGGCGCGGCGGCCGGTGAGGCGGAAATTGATGTAGTCATAGGAACCGAACACGGTCGCGATGCGGGCGAAGACGTCCGGTTCGTGCCGGGCGATCCAGCGCAGCTTGGCGGCGACGAGCTGCTGGTTCACGCCATTGCCGGCGCGGACCAGGAAGGCCGCCTCGTCGAGTTCGGCCTTCAGCGCGTCGACCTCGGCACCGACGCGGCCGTCGCTCTGCTGGATGCTCGGTCGAAGCACCTCGCCCGCTGCATCGAGGAGGACCACCGCCGGCAGCATGCCGGTGACGCAGATGCCTGCGAGGCTCGCCGGGCCGCCCGGCAGCGCCGCGACGATCTCTGAGAGGATCGCGACGCTGTTGGTCCACCATTCCGCCGGATCTTCCTCGGCCCAGCCGGGATGCGGCGAGGCGAGGGTGACCGGCCGCGAGGCGACATGCAGGATTTCGCCCGGCAGCCGCACGGCGATGCCGATCGTCGAGGTCGTGCCGATATCAAGGCCGATGACGGTGTCCGGGCGGTCCGTGGTCATGGCGTCAGGCGTTCAACTGATCGACGACGTCCATGAAGCGCTTGACGCGGTCGGCATCGACGGCGTTCCAAGTGTTGCCGTCGACCTTAAAGGTGGTGCCGACGATCGCGCCATCGGCCAGCGACAGGATCTCGCGCACATTCTCGAGCCGGACGCCGGTGTTGGCGAAGACCGGCACATCCTTGATGACGTCGGTCACCGCCTTGAGGTCCGAAGTTTCGGCCGGCTGGCCGGTGATCGGGCCCGAAACGAGGATCGCGTCGGCAAGCGAGGAGAACACAGCGCTCTTGGCGCGCAGCGCGATCGGGCGGTGATCGAGGCTCGCTGCGAATTCGGCGTTGATGTTGAAGAGGAGCTTCAGGTCGGGCCGGCCGAGATCGCGGCGAAGGCGCAGCGCCTCGGCGGCGTTCGGCTGCCACAAGCCCATGTCGGAGGCGAAGAGGCCGGTGAAAATCTCGCGGGCGAAGGAAGCGCCGGTGGCGCAGGCGATTGCGACCGAGGCCGCCGGGTCCCAGAGATAGTTGACGCCGAACGGCACGGTCAGCATCGGCTTCAGCGCCTGGATCACGGCAGTCATGGCCGAGATCGTTGCCGGCGTCGCCTTGAACACATAGGGCCGATCATTCTCGTTGCCGAACATCACCGAGTGCACGCCGCCGGCCTGCAGCTTGGCGAGGTCGCTCGCAGCATCGTCGATCAGCTTCTGGACGCCGCCATCGGCGTCGTAGAGCGGCGTTCCCGGCAGCGCGCCGATATGAACCATGCCGACGATAACCTTGCGGCGCGCACCGAAGAAATCAAACACCATGCCTATATTCCCCTTGGCGAGAGCCGGTCGCGCCGGCCGCCGCGTCATCAGCTAATGAAATTATCCAGCAATCCGCTCGGCCATGGCGCCGGCCACGATGACCTGCACGCCGGCTGCCTCCAGCGCGCGGGCGAGATGCCCCGGCGGAGGCGCGTCGGTGACGAGGACATCGGCGCCCGAAAGGTCGCAGACGCGGGCAAGCGAGCGGTGATCGAACTTCGAGGAATCGCAGAGGATGACGACCTGGTCGGCGCGGCCGATAAAGGCGCGCTTCACCTCGCTGTCCTCGACCGAATAGTCGAAGAAGCCGGCCTCGATCAGGCCCGACACGCCGATGAAGACACGGTCGAGATTGTAGTTCGCCAGTTCGCCGACGGCGCGAGAGCCGACCACTGACTGCTCGGGATTGCGCACCTCGCCGCCGAGCACATAGACCGGGCTCTTCGAGGCCGAGAGCATCATCGCCGCCCGGAGGCTGTTGGTGAAGACGCGCAGATCCGTCCGCTCGACGATCGCCTCGGCGAGCGTCAGCGTCGACGTTCCGACATCGAGGCCGATGGTTTCGCTCGGGCCGATCAGCGCCGATGCGGCATGAGCGATCGCCGCCTTCTCGCGCGCATTGCGGTGGCGGCGGCGCTTGAAGGCCGGCTCCTCCAGATCGAACACCTCACGCGGGCTGGTAGCCGCCGAAACGGCGCCGCCATGCGTCCGCGCCAAGAGACCGCGCTCCTCGAGCACGACGAGATCGCGGCGGATGGTCATTTCCGACACGTTGAGATTGGCGGCGATCTGAGACACCGACACGAAGCCGTCCATTTCGACCACGTCGAGGATCAGCGATTGCCGCGCGCCTGCCGGCATGCGGCCGAAGCCGACAGCGGGGTCGTAGCTCGGCAGATCGTCCGGTTGCATCATCGGTCGGGGCCTCCTGTCTGGCTGTGGGCATCGAGGCCCGTCGCGCTCAGACTGAAACAGGTTCGAACATAACCGAACATGAGCCGGAACTTCGGCGTTGTAAAGTGTGCGGTTTTGCGTTTCCCTGTCGCTATCGAACACGGTTTGTCAGGAGAGGCCAGCCATGGCGGGCATATTTGATTTGACGGGACGCAAGGCTCTCGTCACCGGCGGCGCCAAGGGCATCGGCGCCGCGATCGTGCGGGCGCTGGATGCAGCGGGCGCAACCGTCGCGATCGCCGATCTCGATGTGATGGCGGCACAAACCGTCGTGGCCAGCCTCGCCAATGGCGGCTTCGCGGTCGAGATCGACGTCACCAAGCGCGCATCGGTCGAGCATGCACTGGGCCAGGCGATCGAAGGGCTCGGCTGGCTCGACATTCTCTGCGCCAATGCCGGCGTTTCGACCATGCGCCCGGCGATCGACATCACCGACGAGGAATGGGACTTCAATTTCGACGTCAATGCGCGCGGCGTCTTCCTCACCAACCAGATCGCGACGCGCTATTTCTTGGCGCAGAAGAAGCAGGCCGTGATCGTCAACACCGCCTCGCTTGCCGCCAAGGTGGGCGCGCCGCTGCTGGCGCATTATTCGGCGTCGAAATTCGCCGTGTTTGGTTGGACGCAGGCGCTTGCCCGCGAGCTCGCCCCCAAGGGCATCCGCGTCAACTGCGTCTGCCCCGGCTTCGTCAAGACCTCGATGCAGGAACGCGAGATCATCTGGGAAGCCGAGCTGCGCGGCATGACGCCGGAGGCCGTGCGAGCCGAATATGTGTCGCTGACGCCACTCGGGCGCATCGAAGAGCCTGAAGACGTTGCGGATGTCGTGGTTTTTCTTGCATCTGACGCGTCACGGTTCATGACCGGTCAGGGCATCAACATCACCGGCGGCGTCCGCATGGATTGACGCCGGCGAGGCTGGCGCCCGCTCCTATTCGCAACAGGCGCTGGGTCAATGCAAAAGTGGAATGAATTCGGGTCAGTCTGGCGGCGTCGTACCGCCACGACTGGCGGTGCCGTGCTGATCGGTCTGGTCGCGCTCGCATTCGCCGCCTCGGCGGACAAGGCGATGGAAGCCTTCGAGTTCGTCCTCGCCCGCTGGCCTTATGCCCCGCTCGCGCTGACGCCGGCCGCTTATGCCGCCATCGTCTGGATCACGCGGCGCTATGTTCCTGAAGCGCGCGGCTCGGGCATACCCCAGGTCATCGCCGGATCGCACAATGCGGCCTCGGAAGCCAATGCGCGGCTGACCTCGCTGCGGACGGCGGCCTTCAAGTTCGTGCTGACCATCCTTGCCCTTGGCGCCGGCGGCTCGGTCGGGCGCGAGGGGCCGACGGTGCAGATCAGTGCGGCGCTTATGGAGAGCATGCACAGGCTGTTCCGCGTGCCGCTCACCGCTGCCGTCACAATAGCCGGCGGCGCGGCCGGCGTTTCAGCGGCCTTCAATACGCCGCTTGCCGGCGTCGCCTTCGCGATCGAGGAGTTGGCGTCAGCCTATGAGCAAAGGCTGGCCCTGCTGGTCATGGCGGCTGTCATGATCTCGGGCCTCGTCAGCCTCGGCATCGCCGGCGACTATCTCTATTTTGGCGCCGTGCACGACACGCTGTCGATCAAGGCGGCGATCTTGATCGCTCCCGTTGCAGGCGTGCTCGGCGGCATAGCAGGCGGTCTCTTCTCTCGCACTATGCTCTGGTTTACCGCCAGCGATTGGCATCCTGTAGCGGCCGTTCGCGGCCGGCCGATCCTCTGGGCCGCCACGGCGGGGCTCGTCATCGCGTTGATCGGAGTCTTCGGCGCCAACCTGACGTGGGGCACCGGCTACAGCGTTGCGCGCTCCATTATCGAGGGCGGCAACGAGCCGCTCTGGTTTGGGCCGGCCAAGTTCGCAACGACGCTGCTGACGGCGCTTTCCGGCATTCCCGGCGGTATTTTTGCACCCTCGCTCGCCGCCGGCACAGGCCTCGGCCAGATCCTGACTGCGATCTTCCCCGGCGAGCCGGTCGGCGCCGTGGTCGTGCTGGGCATGATCGCCTATTTTGTCGGAGTGGTCCGCGCGCCCCTGACGGCCGTGCTCATCGTTTCCGAGATGACGGACGGCCACAAGCTGATCATCCCGCTTTTCGCCACCGCGATCATCGCCGATGGTGTCTCGGCACTGGTCTGCAAGGAAAGGCTGTATCACGGTCTCGCGCGCAGCTTCCGCGACCCGAAAGTCGCCGCTCCGGACGGGGCGGAGGGAGATCAGACGAGCGATCCGCACGGGAAATCCGCCTGACCGTGTTGCCAATGCGGTGCTCAGCCGTTCCTATGCGGCCTCTAGCGGAGGAAGTTCATGAGCAGGGTCGTCATCATCGGCGGGAGCGGGCATGTCGGGACCTATCTGGTGCCGCGCCTCGTCGAAGCCGGATTTCACGTCGTCAATGTCAGTCGTGGTCAGCGCCAGCCCTATACGCAGCACAAGGCGTGGGCGGCGGTCGAGCAGGTTGTCATCGACCGCGAGGCCGCTGAGGCACGGGGCGCCTTTGGCGGCGCGATCTTCGATTTGAAGCCCGACATTCTCATCGACTTGACCTGCTTCACACTCGCGAGCGCGCGCGAAATCGTCGAGGCGGTCAAAGGTGAGGTCGAGCATTTCCTGCATACCGGCACGATCTGGGTGCACGGTCCGAGCGTGACCGTGCCGGTGACCGAGATGCAGCCGCGGCGGCCCTTCGGCGACTACGGCATTCAGAAGGCGGCGATCGAGGCCTATCTGCTGCATGAGGCGCGTCGCAACGGCTTCCCGGCGACGATCGTGCATCCCGGCCATATCGTCGGCCCCGGCTGGGAGCCTCTCAATCCGGAAGGCCATTTCGACCCGGCAGTGTTCACGCGCCTCGCGCGCGGCGAGGAGGTCCTCATTCCGAATTTCGGCATGGAGACCGTGCATCACGTTCATGCCGACGACGTGGCGCAGATGTTCATGCGCGCCATCACGCGGCGCAGCGTCTCCATTGGTGAGGCGTTTCATACGGTTTCGCCGGCTGCGATCTCGCTGCGCGGCTATGCCGAGGCGATGTCCGCCTGGTTCGGACGGGAACCCAATCTCGCTTACCTGCCTTGGCCGGAGTGGAAGGCGCGGCGGAGCGAGGCCGAGGCGCAGGCGACGCAAGACCATATCGCGCATAGTCCGAGCTGTTCGATCGCCAAGGCCGAAGCCATGCTCGGCTATCACCCGCGCTACACCTCGCTTGAGGCTGTGCAGGAATCGGTGACCGCGCTGGTCGCGGCTGGCGTCGTCAGTTCGACCTAGCGGCGCCGGGTAGGAACTCGGTCAGGAAATACAGGAACCCGACCGCCGGGAAGGCGAGGCCGGCGGCAACGATCGCCGGCCAGCCGCCCCATTCGAACAGCGGGCTCGCCAGCGCCGAGCCGAGTGCGCCGCCGATGAAGAAGGTCGCGATATAGAGCCCGTTGAGTCGGTTGCGGATCTCCGGCGCCAGCATGTAGAGCGCGCGCTGGCCGAACACCGTGTTGGCCTGGACAAAGAAGTCGACGACGATCGCCGCCACCACCATCAGCCCGATCGACAGCATGCCGCCGGCAAGGCCGGCGAAGAGGAAGGCGACGAAGACGCCGACGATCGCCGCGGCCGTTCCGGCACGGGTATAGCCGCGATCGGCGAGGCGGCCGGCGATCGGCGCCGACAGCGCGCCCGCGGCGCCAGCGAGCGCAAACAGCGCGATCTTCGATTGGGAATAGTTGAAATCGGCGCCATGCAGCTCGAGCGGCACCGCCGTCCAGAACAGGCTGAAATCTGCAAACAGGAAGAACTGGTAGAGGCCGCGCCGTCTGAGCAGCGGTGTCGTCCTGAGGATCGTGAACAGCGAGGCCAGCAGATCACGGTAGCTGTGGCCGCCTGATGGCTGCCGTCGCGGCAGGAAGCGCATCAACAATCCATAGAGCAGGATCATCGCGCCTGCCGAAAGCCCGAAGACTCCGCGCCAGCCGACAATGTCGGAAAGGAAGCCGGCGATCGGCCGCGCCAGCAGGATACCGACCATCAGGCCGCTCATCACATTGCCGACCGTCCGCCCGCGCGAGGCCTCGTCGGTCATGCTCGCGGCCATCGGCACAAGCATCTGGATGACGCTGGAGGAGAAGCCGATGAACAGCGCCGCCGCGAGGAAGAGCAAGGCACTTGGCGCCAGCGACGTCAGCACCAGCGCCAGCGCGGTCACGGCGACTGCCGTGGTGATCAAGCGCTTGTTCTCGACGATGTCGCCGAGCGGGACCAGCAGCACGAGGCCAAAGCCGTAGCCGATCTGCGTCAGCGTGACGACGAGGCTGGCTACATGGGAGGAAAGACCCACATCCGGCCCGATCAGCGCGATCAGCGGCTGCGCGTAGTAGAGATTGGCCGCGATGGCGCCGCAGGAAAAGGCGAGCAGGAAGGTCAATGCGGGGGTGATCGTCGGCTGCGGCGCCGGGATCGCGGAAGAGCGGGACGTCATGCGGGATGCCTTGGAGCGGCGCGATGCCTTGAAGCGCGGCGCGAAGCGGCCGGCGGAGCCAAGACATGCCAGCTTTCGCCGCGAAATCCAATCGCGGCGAAAGCCGTTTAGCGCCGTGGCGGGGCCGCTACAGGCCTTCGCCAGCGATCACTTTGCCGTGCTTCACGACCGTGCGGCCGCCGGGCACGCCCGCGACAGCCTCGGGGATGGAGCCTGCTGGAATCAGAACCAGGTCGGCGCGGCAGCCGGGGGCGAGGCCGTAGCCTTCGAGGCCAAGCACACCGGCGGGGATCGTCGTCACCATGTCGAAGGCATGGGCGACGTCTTCGTCTGCGTTGAAATCCTGCCGGTAGCCGATAATCATCGCGCGCTGAAGCAGATCGCCATTGCCATAGGGCGACCAGGCATCGCGGATATTGTCCGAGCCGGCGAAGACGGTGACACCGGCGGCCTTCAGTCGCTTGACCGGCGGCATCGAGACTGGGCCGGGGCCGTTGGTCATGATCGCGACGCCGGCTCCGGCAAGCGCTTCCGCCGTGCGGCCGAATTCGAAATCGTCGATCGCGCCGAGCGCGAAGGCATGGCTGACCGCAACCTTGCCTGTGAGTCCGGCGGCCTTCGTCCTGCCCGCGATCTGACGCAGCTCAAAGGCGCCGAGCGGGCCCGGATCATGCAGGTGGATGTCGAGGCCAACGCCGTATTTCTCAGCGATCGAGAAAATCGCGTCGAGATGGCCGGTGACGTCGTTATCGATGCCCGCCGGATCGAGGCCGCCGACGAGGTCGGCGCCGGCTTCAAGCGCCGCGTCGAGCAGTTCGGCCGTGCCCGGATCGGTGATGACGCCGCTCTGCGGGAAGGCGACGATCTGGATATCGACGAGATGGGCGTAGCGCTCCTTCAGTCTGAGCAGCGCCTCCAGCCCCTTGAGGCCGATCTCGGTGTCGATATCGACATGGCTGCGGATCGAGCCTGTGCCGAAGGCGGCAATCTGCTCGATCAACCGCCCGCCGCGGGCCTCGACCGGCAGCGACACCGTGCGGCGAAGCTCTTTTTCGGCGGCGATTCGGAGCGCGACCGTATTGCCCGGAATATGCGGAATGAAGGGCAGGCCGAGCAGGGTCTTGTCGAGATGGATATGGCCCTCGACGAAGGAGGGCGAGACCAGCTTGCTGGAAGCGTCGATGCGCTTGGCCGCGAGCGGTGCGGTGCCGGCAGGAACGACCGCGGTGATGTGCGAACCGCTGATGGCGATGTCGATATGGCTTCCATCCGGCGCGGTTGCGCCGGCGACGACGAGATCGGGATGCATGAGGCTTCCGTCAGGCGATGAGGTTGACGCGGCGCGCGGCGACGACGCGGTAAAGCTTGTCGCCATAGATCTTTTCTTCCTCGCGGGCCGAGAAGACGAGACTGATGTCATGCTCGTCGTCCGAGGCGATGGCTGCGGCCGCGATCTCGTCCCAGCCCGGCGCCGGCAACTGGCGCCACGCCTCGACCTCATCTGCCGACGGCAACGAGGGAAAGCCGATCTTCGGCACCAGCGAGGCAATGATCTGCCAGAAATGACGCATCAGCCGCGGCCGGTCGGCTGGCTCGAGATGGGCCGAGACGAGGCGGGCCCAGTGGGTTCCCGTGACCGCATGGAGCGCTGAGAAATCCATCGTTGCCGCGAACAGGGCGAGCGACGTCGCCGCGAGACGCTCAAGGCCATCGGAACGAATCTCGAGCAGATCGACGACCGGCGCGAAGCCGGGCGCTTCGCCGGCCGCGCGGATCGTGTGCCAGAGGAGATCGGTTTCCGGCTCCAGCGCGTGCATGTCGGGAATGGCGCAGGCGGCCGCAAGCACAGCGCCGGGGTCGTCGGTCGACGGAGCAGTGCCGGTTGGCAGCGGCATCTTCAGGAATGTCGCGCACCAATAGCCGATCGCCGTTCCGACCTCTTCGGGGTCCTGGCGCAGAACGCCATAGGCTAGCCGCATCAGGCAGTGAAGCGCGCTCGCGCCGATACCGGGAATGAGCGTCGGGACATAGGTCTTGATCGCGCCGTCGATGCCGAGACGGCGCACTTCGGCCACCATGAGGTCCCGGTAATCCGCCTCGCGGCTCCGATCGCCGATATGCGCCTGCCAATCGGCGCGGGTGATCGGCGCAACGCGCGGCGGCATCGGCACGAGGCCCTTCACGCGGCGATACATCGCTAGCCAGTCGGCCATGCGCGCGTCGTCCGAGCCAAGCTGGCGCATGGCGACGAGGATCATCGGCACATGATTGGCGAGCAGATAGGGAAACTCGACGCTGTCGGCGCGGGCATCGGCCAGAAGGTCGTCGAGGCGGTCAGTCCGCACGGCGGAAGCAAGGGTCATCGGTCACTCCTAACCTTCAGTGAGAGCAGTGCGGCCGGTATCGGCGGCTTGGAAGTGCTCTTCGTCATAGGCCATCAGATCGGCATAATGCGCGTCGGCATCGGCGAGGAACAGGCCGCGCGTCAGCGCTGCGACCATGCGCGGCACGCCATATTTCATCCCGGTGATGCCGTTGCAGATCGGCCCGAGGCTCGGCACCGCGCCATTGTTGAAGACGTGGATTTGCGCGAGCCACGGCGCGAGCCCCGGCTCCTTTTCCGTGAACTCGAAATCGCGGCCGAGATAGGGATAGCAGGCGAGCGCTGCATCCTCTTCGCCTGGCGGCGGCACGAAGCGGTCCGACCACAGCGCGATCTTGTCCGCAAACGGTGCGAGCTCCGGCCGCAGCGACAGATCGATCGCGTAGCCGGTGCCGAGCAGCAGATGGTCGACGTGGAAGGTCCCGCGCGGCGTTTCGAGCGCGATACGGCCGCCGTCCATCGTCGCCGTCTTGGGCGGGCAGCCGAACTCCGTGCTGAAATTCGGGAACGCGTGGGCCGCGCGGTACATCTCCTGCGTCGGCGGCACCTTCAACTCGAAGAAGCGCCGCATGAAGCGCCAGCGCCGTGTCGCGTCGAGATCGGCGAAATGGCCGAGAAAGCCTGGGAAATTGCTCCAGGCGAGCACTTCCGTCTTCGGCAGTTCGCTCGCCCGCGCGAAAAGAGCGACGGATCCAGCGCCTTGGCGCAGCGCCGCGACGGCCCAGTCGAAGGCGGAGGAGGCGGCGCCGACAACGCCGATATCAAGACCGCGGAAGCGCTCGGCAGCAACGACTTCGCCACTATGGGTCCAGCGGTCGCGTGGCAGGTGCCTGACGAAGTCCGGTACCGCGAGGCCGCCGGCGCCCTCGATGCCGGTCGCGAGGACCAGCTTGCGGGTATAGAGGCGGGAAGGGCCGTCGGCAGTCTCGATATCGAGCGCGAGATAGTCCTCGACTGGCAGGATGGCCTTCAGTGCCGTTCCATTGCGCACATCCAGCGCCGCCATGCGGCGATACCAGGTGAGATAGGCCATCCAGTCGGCGCGGTCGATCTTTCCGACCGCGTGCCAGGCGTCCTCGCCATGGCTGGCCTCATACCAGGCGCGATAGGTGAGGCTTGGAAGGCCGAGATCGGGGCCGGAGAGGTGTTTCGGAGAGCGCAGCGTGTCCATGCGCGCGCAGGAGAGCCACGGCCCTTCGCGCCCTTCCGCGCTCCGATCGATCAGCACGACGTCGCCAACGCCCTGGCGCTTCAAGCCGAAGCCGATCGAGAGGCCTGAAAGGCCGGCGCCCACGATGACGACGTTATGCAGCGGTGCGCCATCCGGCCCGCTCCGCCGTGGCAGCCAGGGGCGCGGCGAGGCCTCGACCCGTTCAAGGTCGCGGGCAATGGTCCGCTCCAGTTCATCGATGCGAGACGAGGCGCTCATGCTGCGATCCGCGCGCGGCGGCTCCCGATGTTCGATGTGGAGGTCGGATGGTTGCGCATTCGAGCCATGGCGTAAAGACGATGTCTGCCTGCGAATTGGCCGCAAGGCGGACTTGATGCGCGATTAGGCAGCAGCCACAATGCGAACGGGCTGCAGGCGCCGTCTCGGCACGATTTATGTCCCGCGTAACGCGCGCCTTCGGGCTCCATCGCGGCATCAGAGCGAGGATTCGAACACGGTCGATCATTCAAAGTGAACATAAGCGGATTTTGCGCTGCGTGAATGTTCGGAGTGCTGTCAAAGAGTACTTGTTCGGATCTAATGTGCATTTCTGTGAGATTCGGAAATAAATGACGTTTCTTGAGCGCGATTTTGTTTGATGTATACTCGGTTTCCGCTCCCTTGTCACAACCGAAGAGAGTCACGACAATGATCAAGACATCTGCATTGAAGCTCGGCGTTGCCGCGCTCGCGCTGGCTTCGGCCGTGGCGACGGCGGCGGCGGCCGACAAGCCGCTGGAGGGGACGACGCTGACCATCGCGTCCCAGAACGACCAGTTTGCGTCCGTCATTGCCAAGCTGGCGCCGCAGTTCGAGGAAAAGACCGGCGCGAAGGTCAAGGTCGACATTCTCGACTACGGCTCGCTGCTCACCAAGACTCAGGCCGATTTCGTCGGTCACACCAAGTCATACGACCTCATCACGATGGATATCGTGTGGGCTGGCCAGTATGCTGACAATGGCTACACGGTCGATCTCACCGATCTCATCAAGCGCGATGCCGCGGAGCTTCAGCTCGACGATATCTATCCCGCGACGCTGAAATATATCGGTCAGTACAATGGCAAGCAGGTTGCTTTCCCGTTCGCCGGCTATGCCGCCGTCCTCGCCTATCGCAAGGATCTGCTCGACGCCGCCGGCATCAAGGTTCCGGAAACGGCCGAGGACTTCGTCGCCGCGGCGCTGAAGCTCACCGACCCGTCCAAGAAGATTTACGGCTTCGTCGCCAACGGCCAGAAGGGCGCCGCCGTGGCGCAGGATTGGCTGCAGTACAATGCCCAGCTCGGCGGATCGGTGCTCGACGCCTCCGGCAAGCCGGCGCTCAATTCCGACGCCAATATCGCCAGCCTCAAGATCTACAAGGAGCTGTTCGACAAGGCGGCACCGCCCGGAGCGGTGGATTACGATTGGGGCGGGCGCGAGGAGAGCTTCCGCCAGGGCCTGGTCGCCCTGATGGAGACCTGGTCGGTCGGTGCGCCCGGCTACTTCGATCCGACGATGTCGAAGGTCGTCGATACGGTCGGCATCAGCTATACGCCGGTCGGGAAGGGTTTGCCGGTCAAGTACGGCCTCGGCGGCTGGGGCATGGCGATCAATGCCGATATCGACAAGCAGAAGCAGGAAGCCGCCTGGAGCTTCATCAAGTGGCTGACCAGCCCTGAAGTCCAGAAGGAATTCAACATGGACGGCGCCGGCAGCTATATCCGCAAGTCGACGCTGGCCGATCCGGACCTCAACAAGAAGTATCCGTTCCTGCCGATCATCGCCAAGTCGTTCGAGAATGCCGATGGCGACTATCGTCCGCGCATTCCGCAGTATCCGGAAATCCAGGATCTGCTCGGCACGGCCGTGAACGCCGTTCTCGTCGGCGGCACCGATCCGAAGGCAGCGCTCGACCAGGCGCAGGCCGAAGCGATCAAGCTGTTCTGAGGCGGATCTGTCTGACAAGGGCTTTGCCCTGATCGTTCCGCGATAAAGCGGGACCTTGCTGCGGCCGCCATCGGCCGCAGCCTTGGCTTCAGTCAAAACCCGGGAACAGTCCGTGTCGATCGCAACGACCACCGCAGCCATGCATGCCCCCAGGCGCAAGCGGGCGCTCTCCTTCGACGACCGCCGCCAGCTATTCCTCGTGGCGCTCGCTCTGCCGGCCTTCGTCTATATTCTCGCTGTGGCGGTCTGGCCGCTGATCCAGGGCATCAGCTATTCGTTCTTCGAGTACAATCTGCTGCGCCGCGGTGGCGCCAAGACTTTTGTCGGCCTCGCGAACTATGTCGAGCTGCTGACCAACGAGACCGGCCGGCGTGCCATCCTCAACACCTTCGTGTTCACTATCGGCGCCGTTGTGTTCGAGTTCCTGCTCGGGCTTGGCCTTGCCATGCTCTTGTGGCGCGACGGGCGCTTCAACCGGATCTGCCTCGCCTTCCTCCTGATCCCGGTGACGATCACCCCGCTGGTCGTCGGCCTGATCTTTCGCGCCCTGCTCGCCGTCGACTACGGCTATATCGGCTACTACCTCGCCGAATGGGGCATCACGACGCCGCGCGGCCTGTTGGCTGGGACCGGCACGGCGCTGCCGACGCTCATCTTCATCGACATCTGGGAGTGGACGCCGCTGGTCGCGCTGATCCTGCTTGCCGGGCTCAAGGCTTTGCCGGGCGACATTCTCGAAGCAGCCTTCGCCGACGGCGCGACGTCCGCCCAACGCTTCCGCCTCGTCATCCTGCCGCTGCTGTTGCCGACCGTTTTCCTGGCGCTGGTGCTTCGGATGATGGACGCCTTCCGTGTCTTCGATTCGATTTTCGTCACCACCGGCGGCGGCCCGGCCGACGCCACCAACACCTTGATGGTCTATGGCGTGAAGCAGGGGCTGCAATTCTTCAATATCGGCTATGCCTCGGCCATCGCCAATGTCTCGATCCTCTGCATCGCGCTGATGGCCGCTGCCTTCACGCTCCTGATCCGCCGCGCCGATGTGAAGGCCAACGAGCAATGAGCACGATGACCACCACAGCGCCGCTGTCCCGCCCGGCGCGTCCCGCGCGCCGCACCACCGCGCTGCAGCGCCGCATTCGCATCGAGCGGGCGGCGCTGGTCGCGATCATCGCCGTCTACATGATCCCAGTGCTCTGGCTGGTGGCGACGGCCTACAAGCCGCCGAAGGACATGTTCTCCTCGCCGCCAAGCTTCCTGTTCGAGCCGACGCTGCATAATTTCCGCCGCGTGTTTGAGGTGTTCGACGTCTGGTCGCTGCTGCAGTCGAGCATCATCATCTCGGTCGGCTCCGCGGTGCTGTCGCTGCTGCTCGGCGTTCCCGCCGGCTATGCGCTCGCCCGAGCCCGCTCTCCCTATGCGATCTGGGTCGCCTATCTCTTCCTCGCGATCCGCACCGTGCCGATCATCGCGACGCTGCTGCCCTTCTACCTGATGATGCGCGACATCGGCCTGCTCGGCACCTGGTGGGCGGTCATCCTGATCAACACGACGCTCAACTGCGCCTTCGTCACCTGGATGATGTTCTCCTATTTCCGCTCGCTGCCGCGCGACATGGAGGAAGCGGCGCTCACCGACGGCTGCACGCTGTTCGGCGCATTCTACCGCGTAGCGCTTCCCACCGTCGTGCCCGGCATCATTGCCTCGGCGCTCTTTTGCGTCATGTTCTCGTGGAACGACTTCCTGGTCGCGATGTTTCTGACAAATTCCGACTCGAAACCGCTCTCAGTCGCGCTTCTCGCCGCATTCGGCACCAAGGACATCACCTGGGGCACGCTCGGTGCGCTGGCGCATTTCTCCACCGTGCCGATCATGCTGATGGCACTCTTTCTCAACCGCTATTTCGTGCAGGGCCTGACCAAGGGCGTGCACTGAGGACGGGAATGAGCGCCGCGAGGGTGTGCGAGATTTGTCCACCCGGCTCGGCCCTCGCCGGAATGACGCACTCAACTGACGTCTGTCAGCAGAGGCTCCGGTTCGTGGGGCGCGAAAGCCTCCGAACCGGACCGGTGCCAAGTATCCCGCAACAGAGATCTGTTCAGGCGGTTCTGATCGAGCCGTGCGGGCCGATCGCGACCTTGGCGGGCTGCTTCATTTCGGGCCAGGTGGTGTTGGTCCTGCGCTCGGCGATGGCGAGCGCCAGCATGAAGGCGCCGAAAACAGCGACGATGCCGAGCGTGGCGATGAGGTGGATGGCGGACATTGTCATGATCTCCCCGATTGGACGGAGAGGAGCATCATGCCGCCATGCAGCAGTCGCGTTGACCTTGATCAAACCGGCTGCGGATTTCCCGTCGCGCCGAGCGTCAGGCCTGTGGCGCGGTGGTAAGCGGCGCCGAAGCTCGCGACCTTCGCATCCTCGAAGGAGGGGGCGAGGAAGGTGATGCCCTGCGGCAGGCCGTCGGGACGGAAGCCGTTGGGGACCGCCATGCCGCACATGCCCATGAGATTGACGAAATTCGTGTAGATGCCGAGCTGCGCGTTAAGGCGGATCGGATCGGCGAGGACTTCCGCCTTGGTGTAGATCGTTGGCGTGGTCGGGACGACGAGGACGTCGATATCGGCCCAGGTGGCGCGCGTGTCGCGCTTCAGCGCCGCGACCTTGTGGATCGCCGCGAAAACGTCCTTGGCGGTGTGATTGCTGCTCGTCTCCAGGATCGACAGCGTCACCGGATGGATCTGGTCATGGTATTTCGCGACGACTGCGTCCATCGCGATCGCCCGCTCGGCGATGAACGGGCCGCCATAGAGCAGCTTCTGCGTCTCCTCGAAGGGCGTGAAATCGACCTCGACCTTGGTGCCGCCCATCGATTCGAGCCGGGCCACGGCAGACGCGAAGAGGCCTGCCGCCGCCTCGTCGCCGAAGAAGCGCAGCGCCGCACCGCCGGGAACGCCGAAGCGGAATTGCAGCGGAATGGGACCGATCCCAAGCTTGACCGCATCAGCCTCTGGTTTGGAGAACTCGTAGCTCGGATCATAGCCGCCCATGCGGGCGCCGACCGTCACGGCATCCTCGGTCGTGAGCGCAAAGACGGTCATCGTCTCGGCCGACTTCAGGCTGCCACCGCCCGAGACGGAGGAATTGGAGATGAAGCCCGGCGTCGGCTTCAGGCCGACGATGTTGTTGAAGGCGGCGGGCACGCGGCCGGAGCCGGCGGCATCATTGGCGATTGAGAACGAGACGAGCCCCGCGGCGACCGAGACACCGGAGCCGGAGGACGAGCCGCCCGAAATATAGTCGTCGTGGAACACCGAGGAGCAGGCGCCATAGGGCGTGCGCACGCCGACAAGGCCGATGCCGAACTGGTCCATATTGACCTTGCCGAGGCAGAGCGCGCCGCTCTCGATCAGCCTGACGATCGCCTGTCCTGTTGTCTCGGGGACATAGGCACTCTCCGGCAGGGCATTGGTCGTGGGCATGCCCGGGACGTCGTTGCAGTCCTTGACCGAATAGGGGATGCCCCAGAGCGGATCGTCGGTCGGCCCGGCCGCCTCGAGGGCTGCCGCCTGCCGCAGCAGGGTCTCGCGCGGTTCGAGATGGATCCAGACATGATCCGCGCCGCGCGCCGCGATCCGGTCACAGATGGCAGCGACGACGGCGGTCGGGGTCAGGACGCCCGTGCGATAGAGCCGGCCGAGCGTCACGAGATCGAGCGAGCCGGTGGCCGGCGACCAAGCTGTCATGATGGGGTCCTGTCGGTTCGGAAGTGGAGCGCCGCGAGCGACGTCGCTGTCCTCAGCCTGTGATCGCGAGCTCGGTGGCCGCGTCAAAGACATGGATGCGCGAGGGCTCGACGGTGAGGCCGATGCGCGTGCCGCCCTTGATGCCGAGCGTGCCATCGAGCACGGCGCGCAGCCGCGTCCGGGCGCTGGTCATTTCGTCGCCGCTCTCGTCGTCGATGCCGCTCGCAACCACCGCGCCGGCATCGAGATCGACATGCACCAGCAGGCTGGCGCCGAGATCTTCGACAAAGGCGACTGTGCCGCAGATGCGGCCGGGCTCGCCCGGCGCGTCGGGCGCAATATGGAAGGCTTCGGGCCGGATGCCGGCGATGACCGGCTTGCCGACATTCGCGGTGAGGGCAGGGCGGGCCGCGAGCGCTGCGGCGTCGAGCGGCAGCGTCAGCTCGCCAAGCAGCAACACCAGACTGCCATCGACCGTGCCGATCTTGCCGGAGAGCATGTTCATCGGCGGCGAGCCGATGAAGCCGGCGACGAAGAGATTGGCCGGGGCGTCATAGAGCTTGCGTGGCTCGGCAAGCTGCTGCAGCACGCCCTTGTTCATGACGGCGACGCGGTCGCCCATCGTCATGGCCTCGACCTGATCATGCGTGACATAGACGGTGGTGACGCCGGTCATCTTCTGCAGCCGCGCGATCTCGGCGCGCATCTGCCCGCGCAGGCGGGCGTCGAGATTGGAAAGCGGCTCATCCATCAGATAGGCCTTGGGCGAGCGCACAAGCGCGCGGCCCATGGCAACGCGCTGGCGCTGGCCGCCGGAGAGCTTGCCCGGCTTGCGGCCGAGATAGTCGCTGAGCTCCAGCAATTGCGCCGTCTGCGCCACCTTGCGGTCGATCTCGGCTTTGTCGGCGCCGCGGACCTTGAGGCCGAAGCCGATATTCTCGGCGACCGTCAGATGCGGATAAAGCGCGTAGGACTGGAACACCATCGCGATGTTGCGCTCGCGCGGGGCGAGATCGTTGGCGATTTGCCCGTCGATCAGGAGATCGCCGTCGGAGATCTCCTCGAGCCCGGCGATCATCCGGAGCGCCGTCGACTTGCCACAGCCTGAAGGCCCGACCAGCACCAGGAACTCGCCATCGACGATGGTGAGCTCCAGCGCATTCACGGCCACTTGGCCATCGTCGTAACGCTTGGTAACGCGATCGAATACGATCTCAGCCATGGGTGTCCTTGCCTTCCGTCAGTTCACAAAATGCCACATGGGCCGACGTCGAGTCAAAGACCTAGACTGCTGGATTATCTACCAGATTTTCCGGACATGATCGCTTAGAGAAGTGAGTTATGTTCGAATTTGTTCGGATTTGACGGCAGCTGCCAAGGCGCGCACGAGGCTCTCGGATGTTTCGTCGCGCAGCACCTGCCGGGCGAAACCGAGTTCCACTGCTTTGGCGCTCGCGGCCCGGCCGGGCGCGCGACTGGAGGCGTGAATCTCATGCGCTCCGGTCAGTTCGAGAATCCGCGCGGCGTTGCCCGGCCGAACACCGGCGCCGGGCATGATCGAAATTCGCGCCCCTGCCTGCTGGACGAGCGCCGCCAGCACAGCGACGCCATCTTCGGCCCGGACAGCGCCGCCGGAGGTCAGGATACGCTCGAAACCAAGCTCCACGGCGTATTCGAGCGCATCGGCAGGATCGGGAACGAGGTCAAAAGCGCGGTGTAGCGTCGTTCCGAGGCCCGATGCATGGCGCTGCAGCCGCGAGAGCGCCTCAGTGTCGAGCGCACCGTCAGGCTTCGAGGCGCCGAGCACGACGCCAGCGAGCCCCGCGGCGCGGACGGCGTCGATCTCGCGCTGCATCTGGTCGAGATCGGCGGTCGTGAAGACGAAATCGCCTTCGCGCGGGCGGATCATCGCATAGACGGGCAGCGGCGCCGCCGCCGCCAGCGCCATCAGGCCGGGCGACGGGGTCAGGCCGCCGAGCGCGAGCGCACTGCATAGCTCGATCCGGTCGGCACCGCCGGCGATGGCGACGGCGAGGCCTTCGGCGTCATCAACGCAGATTTCGAGCGTGATGCTCATGCGACCCTGCTTTTCACTCTGCGGCGTCCGTCACGTCGGTTCATCGGCTTCAGCGGCGAGCATGGCGGCGCCGATCAGTCCACTGGCGCCGCGCGTCAGCCCGGGCACGACCAGCGGGCTCTCGTAGCGGGCGAGCACCTTGCCGCGCAGCGAGCGATCGATCCGCTCAAGCAGAACGAGATCGGAGGAGAGGCCGCCGCCACAGGGGATCAAGGATGGGCCGAGCGTATTGACGATCATCGACAGCGGCCCGGTGATGAGATCGACGAACATCTCGATCGTCGCCGCCGCTTCGGCGTCGCCGGCATGCCAGGCCTCGGTGATCGCGTGGCTGGGTAGGGGCTTGCCGGTGCGCGCAACGTGGATGCGCTCCATGCCGCGCGCCGAGCCATAGGTGTCGACGCAGCCAAGCTGGCCGCAGCCGCAGGCGATGAGCGGTATCCCGCGCGCGGTGACGGCATCGGCGAGCACCGGGCCGTGACCCCACTCGCCGGTGACGCCATGCGCGCCGCGGACGAGGCGGCCATTGACGACGAGACCGCCGCCGACGCCGGTGCCGAAGATCGCGGCGAAGACGATCGGCAGGCCGCGGCCGGCCCCGACCACCGCTTCCGCGAGCGCAAAGCAGTCCGCGTCATTGCCGACTTTGACCGGCGTGCCGAGGCGATCGGCGAGTTCCGCCGCGATCCTGTGGCCGGTGATAGCCGGGATGTTGGCGGCATTGGCAATGCCGGTCGCGGGGTCGACAGTGCCGGCAATCGAGATGCCGACGCGATCGGCGCCGCCCGCCTCGTCCAGCAAGGCGGCGACGGCGCCCGAAAAATCGGCCCAGCCGGAATGTGGCGTCGGCCGCGTGGCGCGGGCGCTGATCGTGCCGTCGGCAGCGACGCGGGCGATCTCGATCTTGCTGCCGCCGATATCGAAGGCGGCCGTCCGCGTCATCGTGGTCGAAGCGATCATACGGGCCCGCCGAGATCCTGGAACTGCTGCCGCACGCCAGCGATGTAGACGCCGCGCACATCAAGATTGGCGGCGAGATGCACGAAATCGGCGCGCGCGCCGGGCGCGATGCGTCCATGCGTGCGATCGATGCCGAGATACATCGCCGGATAGAGCGAGGCCATGCGCAGCGCCTCGTCGCGCGGAATGCCGGCCTGGTCGATCATGAAGCGGAGTGCGGTGATCATGTCGAGATCGGACCCGGCCAGCGTGCCGTCGTCAAGTGTCAGCTTGCCGCCGCCGCGCTTGATCAACCGGCCGTTCAAGGTGATCGAGGGAAGATCCGAGCCGACCGTCGACATGGCGTCGGTGACGAGGAACACCCGCGCCGGCGCCGCCTTGGCACGGAGCGCCGCATCGATCGCGCCGGGATGAACGTGGAAGCCGTCGGCGATGAGACCGCACCAGACATCGCCGGCTTCAAGCGCCGCGCCGACGAGGCCGGGGCCGCGATGGCCGAGCTGGCTCATGGCGTTGAAGAGATGGGTGACGCCGCGCGCGCCGGCCGAGAATGCGGCCCGCGCCATCTCGTAAGAGGCATCGCTGTGGCCGATCGAGACGGTGAGGCCCGCGGCAGCCAGACGGGCGATCTGGCGCGGCGGGACGGTTTCGGCGGCGACGGTCGTCAGGACATGGTCGATGCCGGTCGATATCAGCCGCTCCAGGTCGACCTCGTCCATCGGGCGAATGAGCTTCGGGTCATGCGCGCCCTTGCGGGCGACCGAGAGATGCGGTCCCTCGATATGCATGCCGAGGCAGCCGGGAACGCCGGCCTCGATCGCTTCGCGCACGGCAGCGATGGCGGCTGACGTGACGGCGGGGGTATCGGTGATCAGCGTCGGCAGCAATGCCGTGGTGCCGAAGCGGGCATGGGCAGCGCAGATGGTGCGGACGCCCTCGACGGTGGTCGCCTCGTTGAGGAGCGCTCCGCCGCCGCCATTCACCTGGAGATCGACGAAGCCCGGCGCCAGCAGCCCTCCGCCAAGATCGACGCGCTCGACGTTATCAGGGATATCGCCGGGCGCTGCCACGCCGATGACGGCGCCGTCTGCCACCAGCACCGCCGCGGGGCCGAGTCGGCGCATGCCGTCAAAGACCTCCGCGCCGTGGAAGGCTGTGAGCCTGGTCATTGTCATCGTTCCTTTATCGGCTGCGGCTCAAACGGTTTCCGTCACCTTCTTCAGATGGCGCGGCTGGTCGGGATTGTGGCCGCGCGCCACCGCCACCGCCTCGACGAAGCGGTAGAAGGATAGTCCGATCGAGATCGGGTCGGTGAGGGCATGGCCGGTCGGTGCGATCGGCAGGCGCGGCCCGTCGATTGTCGCCGCCGTTGCTGAGAAGATCTGCGCGCCGCGATTATGCAGCGCATTGGCCGTCGCGACGAGGCTCGGCGCCGCCGCATCGTCCGGGATGAAGGCGAGAATCGGGAAGAACTCGTCGACCAGCGACACCGGTCCATGCTGCAATTCGGCGCCGGAATAGGCCTCGGCGTGCAGGATCGCGGTTTCCTTCAGCTTCAACGCTGCTTCGAGCGCAATGGCGAAGCCGGGGCCACGGCCGATCGTATAGAGCGACTTGGCGCCGACCACAGCGTCGAAGGCGAGGCTCCAGTCGGTTTCGAGCGCCTTTTCCAGCGTATCCGGCAGCGTCTCGAGCGCGGCCTTGAGGCGGGTGTCGTCGCGCCAGGCTGCGATGATGGCAAGCGCGCCGACCACGGCCGTCATGAAGGATTTCGTCGCGGCGACGCTCTTTTCGGGTCCCGCGCGCAGCGGAATGAAGGTATCGGCGCGGGTCGCCAGCGGCGCGTCCTCGACATTGACAAGCGACAGCGTCGTCGCGCCGGCCGCCTTCACGGCGTCCATCAATGCCAGAATGTCCGGGCTCTTGCCCGACTGCGAGATCGCGAGGGCGGCGGCGCCGGAAAGGCGGAGCGGCGCGGCATAGATGGAGGCGATGGACGGCCCGAGCGAGGCGACCGGCGTTCCGGCGGTGATCTCGCAGGCATATTTGAAATAGGTCGCCGCGTGGTCGGACGAGCCGCGCGCCACCGTGACGATGACCTTGGGATCGAGCGCCTTCAGCCGCGCGCCGGCCTCGGCGATCGCATCCTTCGAACCGGAGAGAAGGCGGCGGACGGCGGCGGGTGCCTCGTCGATCTCGGCACGCATCAAAGTGGTGGTCATGGTCTCATCCTTCCAAGGTCCGGCCGGCTTCGTTTGGAGCCAGGCGGCTGCTATCGGGTTGGTCGCGTCGCGTGGGGTCTGTGTCGGTCAGGTTCAGTTCGGCGATGAAGTCGCAGGCATCGCCGCGATAAAGCGAGCGGGTGAATTCGATGACGCTGCCATCGGCGAGATAGGCGATGCGCTCTATGGCCACCGCTGCGGCGCCCGGCGCGACGCCGAGAAGGGTGGCGTTCGCCTGGCTCAGCGAAACGGCGCCGAGCCGCTGCACCGCGCGCACCGGCTGCATACCGGCGGCAATGAGCGCGTCATAGAGCGAGGCCTCGAGCCGCATCGGATCGGGAATAGCCGCGGCCGGGACGATTGCGGTTTCGATCGCGATCGGATCGCCGTCGACGAGGCGGAGGCGCGAGAGCCGTGTGACGCGCGCTTTGCTGCCGAGGCCGAGAATGGCTGCCTCGGGCGCGCCCGGAAGGCCGACCGAGCGATCGAGCCAGCGCGTGCCGGGAACGCGGCCGCTGCGGCGGATATCCTCGGTGAAGGAGGTCAGGCGCGAAAGCGGCTGCTCGACCCTTTCGCCACCGCGCGAAACGAAGGTGCCGGAGCCGTGGCGCTGGCGCAGCACGCCCTCGTCGACGAGACCGCGCAGCGCGTTCCGAACCGTGACGCGCGAGACGCCGAGATGGGTGGCGAGATCGCGTTCGGCCGGAAGGGCATCGTTTGGCTGCAGTCGGCCCTCGGCGATGCCGGCGCGGATCAGCGCTTGCAGGCGGAGATAAAGCGGCCCGCCATCGGGCGCGGCGAGGCTATCTGCCGGGAAGAGCGGCGCCGTCATGCGAACGCACCCGCAGCGCCAGTATCGCCGCCGCTGCTCCAGCGCTGAATGAGGCTCGCCGCCATCGTCGTCGTCCGAACGGGACCTGGCGGCCTCACAGCGGGTCGCCAACGCTGCGGATAATACCAAAATAAAGCCACTCGTCGAGTGGGCACAGGGTGACGCGGCGCAATTCCTGGCGAATGTGACGCGCGTCGACCGCCCTCAGCGCAGGCCCGGTATGGCAAAGCCCCCATCGGCGAGGATCGTCTGGCCCGTGACGAAGCGCGCTTCGTCAGACGAGAGCCACAGGACGATGTCGGCGATATCGTCCGGCTGGCCGAGACGCTTGAGCGCGGCATGGCCGGCGAGCGCGTCGCTCAGCGTCTGGTCAAGGCCCGACGACATCGGCGTGCGGATCACGCCGGGAGCGACGTTGTTGATGCGGATGCCATTGGCGCCGACCTCCAGCGCAAGCGCCCGGATCATGGCATTGAGGCCGGCCTTGCTTGCGGCATAGATCGATGTCCCGGCCGATGCGGCCTCAGCTACGAAGGACGAGGTGTTGACGATACTGCCGGCGCGTCCCGCCGCCTGCATCGCCCGGATTTCGGCGCGCGCCAGCATCCAGACACCGCGCAGATTGGTGGCGATGACCGCGTCGAATTCGGCGACGCTGAGTTCCGTGATGGGTTTCAGCGGGCCGAGGATGCCGGCATTGTTGAAGGCGATGTCGATCCCGCCGAACTGGTTCACGACATGCGCGACGAGGTGATCGACGGCCGCTTCGTCGGAGATGTCGGTGGGGATTGCGACAGCCCTGCCACCCCGATCGACGATAAGGCCGGCGACTGCCGCCAGCTCGGCTTCGCGGCGCCCCGCAAGCGCCACGGCGGCGCCTTGGGCGGCGAAGCGCAGCGCGGTCGCCTTGCCGATGCCGCTGCCGCCGCCCGTGACCAGCGCCACCTTGCCGGCGAGGCGGCCAGACTTCTGGTTGTCCGTCATGATTTGTCTCCTGCTGCTGTATAGTCAGGACGTTAATTCGTGCCCGTCAGGCATTTAATGACCTAAGATCGCAGCATACTGATGAGCAGAGGGCAGCAATCATGCGTGGTGTGGAATATGCCGAACTGGTCGCCTTCCTCGCCGTCGCCCGCGCGCTGAGCTTCCGACGCGCGGCCGATGCACTCGCGGTCTCGCCGTCCTCGCTCAGCCACACGCTCAGGGCGCTGGAAGACCGGCTCGGCGCGCGTCTGCTGAACCGCACCACGCGCAGCGTCGCCCTGACGGATGCCGGACGGCGGCTGCAGGAGCAACTGGCCCCGGCCTTTGCCACAATCGACGGCGCCGTCGAAGCGGCCGTCGCCGGCGCCGATCGACCGGCAGGTCCCCTTCGTTTGACCGTGCCTCGCGTGGCGGCGCAGATGGTGCTCGCGCCGATCCTCGGCGACTTCATGCGGGTCTTTCCCGATATCCGGCTCGAAATCGCGGTTGATGACGGTCTCGTCGACAGCGTCGCTGATGCGTTCGACGCTGGGATCAGGCTGGACGAGCGCGTGCAACTCGACATGGAGTTGGTGCCGATCGGCGGTGCGCTGCGCGGCGTCATCGTCGGCGCGCCCTCCTATCTTGCCGCGGCCGGGACGCCGGAAACGCCCGAGGCGCTGCGCTACCATCGCTGGCTCAACTATCGACAGAGCTCGAGCGGCAGGCTGCTGCCCTGGGAGTTCACTGAGGACGGCAAGATCACCGCGATGTCGATCGAGGGTGCCTTGACGACCAATGACGCTGATCTGCTCGTCGCGGCGGCGCTGGCCGGCGCCGGGCTCGCCTGCGTGACCGAGGCAACCATCACAGCCCATCTCGATGCCGGCCGGCTGATCCGCGTGCTCGACGCCTGGAGCGCGCCCTTTCCGGGCTGGGCGCTCTATTATCCGCGCGCACGCCACATCGCGCCGCCTTTGCGCGCGCTCGTCGATTTCTTAAAGACGCGGAATGCCGACAACGCGAGTGGCTAGCCCGCCGAGCTGCGAAACAAATCGCGGAATGACGGGGGCGGGCTTGAAGGGAGCCACTCTGTCGGCAACAACAATGGCACGCACAATGCGTGCAACTGGCGCATTCGACACGGTTGCAGCCCGCCGCAACGACGCCATCGCTCGCCGCTGCCAATCAGAAGTCTTGGGAGGACTGCCATGACCGACAAGCCGATCCGTGTTTTCGTCGCCGGCCTCGGCCAGATGGGGCAGAGCCACGCGCTGGCCTATCACGCCGATCCTGGCTTCGAGATTGTCGGGCTCTACAACCGTTCGCCGGTCGCGCTGAAGGATGAACTCGCATCGTATCGACGGGTCGAGAGCTTCGAGGCTGGCCTGGCGCTGAAGCCCGATCTCGTCTCCATCAACACCTATTCCGACAGCCATGCGCCGCTCGCGATCGCCGCGATGGAAGCCGGCGCGCATGTCTTCGTCGAGAAGCCGCTGGCACCGACCGTCGAGGAGGCGCGGTTGGTGGTCGAGACCGCGAATCGGACCGGCCGCAAGCTGGTTGTCGGCTATATCCTCCGCCACCATCCGTCCTGGCAGCTCTTCATCGAGAAGGCGCGCGCCTTCGGCCCGCCCTTCGTCATGCGGATGAACCTCAACCAGCAATCCTCCGGCCATGCCTGGCACATCCACAAACAACTGATGAAGACGACCTCGCCGCTGGTCGATTGCGGCGTCCATTATGTCGACGTGATGTGCCTCATCACCGGGGCGCGACCGGTCGAAGTCCGCGGCATGGGCGTCCGCCTCTCCGACGAGATCGCTCCTGACCAGGTGAATTACGGCCATCTGCAGGTGATCTTCGCCGATGGCTCGGCCGGCTGGTATGAGGCCGGGTGGGGGCCGATGATCTCGGAGACGGCCTTCTTCGTGAAGGACGTGATGAGCCCCAGGGGCTCGGTCTCGATCGTCATGGACGAGGGCGCGAAGTCCGACGACATCGACACCCATTCCAAGACGGCGCGCATCCGCGTGCATCACGCCGAACTCGGTCCCGATGGCCGTTTCGTCCGCGGCGACGACATGGTGTCGACCGAGGACGAGCCGGGCCATCAGGCGCTCTGCGACCGGGAGCAGGTGTTCGTGCAGCGGGCTATCCGCGAAGACCTCGACCTCTCCGATCACATGCGCGATGCCGTCACCTCGCTCGAAATCGTGCTGGCGGCCGACCTCTCGATGCGCGAGGGGCGCAGCGTCAAGCTTTGAGGGGGGCGTCCGTCGAGGGCTCCGCGACCGCTGGCGGCCGCGGAGCTGGTATCGACGGACGCGCGGATCAGGCCGTCGGCACCGTGCCGCCGTCAATGGTGACTTCCGTGCCGGTGATCGCTGCTGCACGAGCCGACGCCAAGAACGTGATGAGGTCGGCGACTTCCTCCGGCCTTGCCGGCCGCCCGAGCGGTATGCCGCCGAGCGCGTTCATGATGATCCGCTTGCCGCCCTCGTAGTCGGTTCCTGCCTCCTCGGCGAGCCGCTTCGCGAGCCGCGATGAGGCTTCGGTCTCGACCCAGCCGGGCGAGACGCGGACGACCCTCACCCCGGCGGGCGCCACTTCCTTGGACAGGCTCTTGCTGTAGGTCGACAGCGCCGCCTTGGCCGCCGCATAGGCGGTGGTTGATTGCGGTAGCGGTAATCTGTGCTGGATCGAGGTGACGTGGATGATGACGCCGGATCCTTGCGCGATCATCGCGGGCAACAGCGCCCGGTCGAGCCGAACCGCCGGCATGAGGTTGTGGTCGATCTCCTTCTGCCAATCGAAGTCCGACAGAGCGGCGAAGCCACCGGCCGGCGCGCTCGATCCTCCGAGCACATTGACGATGATGTCGATGCCTCCGAACCGGCCGGTCACGGCCTCGGCGACCTTCGCGCATCCCTCCGCCGTGGTGAGGTCGGCGGCGATGTAGACGGCTTGCCCCGGCGCGCCGTCCGGCGCGGTTCTGGCTGTGGCCGCGACCCTCGCGCCCGCCGCGACGAGCGCATCGACGACCGCTGCCCCGACGCCCTTGGTGCCGCCGGTGACGAGGGCACGCATTCCTTCGAGTCCGAGGTCGAGGCTCATGGGGCGATCTCCAGGCGAGCGATCACCCCGTCGGCGAGCGTGAAGGCGTAGCGGAGGTCGATCGGGCTGCCGGGGAAGTTTCCCGTCAGATGCGCGGTGACGAGGATCGTCGCGCCGCGATTGTCGATTGCGGTGGGTTCGCTGACATACTGGTATCGTCCCGATGCCTCCGTCTTCCAGCGTGCGATGGCGTCGCGGCCGATATGGGTGTGCCTCTCATCGACGACCACCGCATCCATGGCGAAGCAGTCCGCGATGGCGGCGCCATCTCTGCTGTCGGCGTCGAAGTAGCGGGCAATGGGCTCTGGCAACACTACGGTCATGCTTGATCTCCGGCTGGGCCTTGTACGCCCACCGAGATCGGCCTAGCCTGACGAAACCACAAGAACAGACGAAAAAGTAGGGTACTTACTAAAAAGTATGTCCAGTCCTTATACGCGAGAAGCTGCGGCCGAAGGCGTGGAGAGCGCGCTCAAGCTGCTCGAGGGCCGCTGGAAGCTGGTGATCCTGTTCCATCTGTTTGGTGGTCAGATCCAGCGTTTTTCGGACCTCGAACGCGCGATTCCGGGTATCTCCCAGAAGATGCTGATCCAGCAGCTCCGGCAGATGGAGAAAGACGGGATCGTCCGCCGCATCGTTCACCATCAGGTGCCGCCCAAGGTCGAATACTGCCTGACGGATTGGGGCCAGGCGCTGTGCCCGGCGCTCGACGCCCTGCTCAGCTGGGCTTCGCAAAGGGAGCCTTCGATCGGGGACTTGGATCGAGCCGATACAGAGGCCGATGCCTGATGCGGCTCCGGCCGGCGGCACTGCGCCTCTTCCTCGGATGTTTGCCAAGGCATGGTCCGCTCTTGTCTTAGCCCCAATCGGAATGTCACTGTCGCGGCCTCGAATCCGGACACTCTCAGGCCATGCAGACCATCCTCATCATCGGCGGCGGCCACGCCGGCGCACAGGCAGCGGCGAGCCTTCGGGCTGACGGCTATGATGGGCGCCTTGCGCTGATCTCGTCCGAGACCGAGCTGCCCTATCATCGGCCGCCACTGTCCAAGGCGTTCATCAAAACCGCCGACGAGGCGCTGCAGGAACTGCGGCCGGCGATGTTCTACGAGAAGAATGGCATCGAGCTCGAGCTCGGCCGCACCGTCGTCGCGATCGATCGTGACGCCGGCCGCGTGCAGCTCGACGATGGCGCGCTTGATTTCGATGCGCTGGTGCTGGCCACCGGCGCCCGTGTGCGTGTTCCGCCGGTGCCGGGGATCGATCTTGGCAATGTCTTCATGCTGCGCACGGCCGAGGATGCAAGGCGGCTGCGCGAGCGCTTTCTGCTCGCGCGCGACGTGGTCGTGGTCGGTGGCGGCTTTATCGGGCTCGAACTCGCCGCGACGGCGCGTCTCCTCGGCAAGACCGTGACCGTGATCGAGGCGGCGCCGCGGCTGATGGGCCGGGTTGTCGCGCCGAAGATCTCGGATTTCTTCCTGGCGATGCATCGCGGCCTCGGCACGACCGTTCGCCTCGAAACGCCTGTCGCGGCGATCATCGGCGAGGACGGCGTTGCCGTCGCCGTGGAGACGCTCGCCGGCGAGCGCATCGCAGCCGACACGGTGATTGTCGGCGTCGGCGTGGTGCCGAATATCGAGCTCGCCGCGGAAGCGGGGCTTGATGTTGCCAATGGCATCGTCGTCGACGAGGCGATGCGCACCTCCGATCCGCGCATCGTCGCGGCCGGCGACGCCGTGTCGTTCCAGCATTGGGCGCTCGGCAGGGCGGTCAGGCTCGAAAGCGTTCAGAACGCCGTCGACCAGGCGAAGACGGCCAGCGCGACGCTGATGGGCCGGCCGGAAGCCTACCGCGCCGTGCCGTGGTTCTGGTCGGACCAGGGCGCGTTCAAGCTGCAGATGGTCGGTCTATCCAACGATGCCGACCGCAGCGTGACGCGCGGCCGCGCCGAGGACGGCAGCTTCTCGGTGTTCCATTATCGCGGCGCGACGCTGGTTGCGATCGACTCGGTCAACCGCGCTGCCGACCACATGCTCGGCCGCCGCCTGCTCGCCAGCGGCGTCTCGCCCGATCCGGCCGTCGTCGCCGACGAGAGCTTCGATCTCAAGGTGCTGATCGCAAAGACGGGCTGAGGCCTGCCGCGGCGTCGTCGGAGCCTGCCGTTTGCGTTGCTCCTTGGCGAGGGTTCGACTAGAAGAGCGCCAACCCCAATTCTCACATCCTGCCCGCCACGGCGAGCGGGCATCCGGAGCATTTCATGGCGCGGCAGTTCATTTACTTCATGCAGGGCCTGACCAAGTCCTATATGGGCGGCAAGAAGGTCCTCGATAACGTCCATCTGTCGTTCTATCCGGACGCCAAGATTGGTGTGCTCGGCCCGAACGGCTCGGGTAAGTCGACCCTCCTGAAGATCATGGCCGGCATGGACAAGGACTTCACCGGCGAGGCCTGGGTGGCGAATGGCGCCACGGTTGGCTACCTGTCGCAGGAGCCGCAGCTCGATCCGGACAAGAACGTCTTCGAGAACGTGATGATGGGCGTCGCCAAGAAGAAGGCGATCGTCGACCGTTACAACGAGCTGATGATGAATTACTCCGACGAGACGGCGGAGGAGGGCGCGAAGCTCCAGGACATCATCGACAGCCAGAATCTCTGGGACCTCGAGAGCCAGGTCGAGATGGCGATGGACGCGCTGCGCTGCCCGCCGAGCGAGTCCACCGTCGAAAATCTCTCGGGTGGTGAGAAGCGCCGCGTCGCGCTTTGCCGCCTGCTGCTGGAACAGCCTGATCTGCTGCTTCTCGACGAGCCGACCAACCATCTCGACGCCGAATCGATCAACTGGCTCGAGGGGCATCTGCGCGACTATCCGGGCGCGATCCTGATCGTCACCCATGATCGCTACTTCCTCGACAATGTCACCGGCTGGATCCTCGAGCTCGATCGTGGCCGCTCCATTCCCTACGAGGGCAACTACTCCGCCTATCTGGAGAAGAAGGCCAAGCGTATGGAGCAGGAGGGTCGCGAGGACATGACCCATATGAAGGCGATCGAGCGCGAGCGGGAATGGATCTCGCAGTCGCCGAAGGCCCGCCAGTCGAAGTCGAAGGCCCGCATCAAGGCCTATGACGAGTTGGTCGAGCGCGCCGAGGGCAAGACGCTGCAGACGGCGCAGATCGTTATTCCCGTCGGCGAGCGTCTTGGCGACAAGGTCATCGAGGTCGAAGGGCTTTCGAAGAGCTATGGCGACCGCCTGCTGATCGACAACCTCACCTTCAAGCTGCCGCCGGGCGGCATTGTCGGCGTCATCGGCCCGAACGGCGCCGGCAAGTCGACGCTGTTCAAGATGATCACCGGCGAGGAGAAGCCCGACACGGGAACGATCTCGCTCGGCGACACCGTCCATCTCGGCTATGTGAACCAGGGCCGCGACGACCTCGCTTCCAACAAGAATGTCTGGGAAGAGATCACCGGCGGCGCCGAGGTGTTCTATCTCGGCAAGAAGGAAGTGAACACCAGGGCCTATGTCGGCTCGTTCAACTTCAAGGGCGGCGACCAGCAGCAGAAGGTCGGCTCGCTCTCGGGCGGCCAGCGCAACCGCGTTCACCTCGCCAAGCTGCTGAAGGACGCCAACAACGTCATCCTGCTCGACGAACCGACCAACGATCTCGACACCGAGACGCTGGCCGCGCTCGAAGAGGCGCTGGAGGATTTCGCCGGCTGCGCCGTGATCATCAGCCATGATCGCATGTTCCTCGACCGCCTCGCGACCCACATCCTCGCCTTTGAGGGCGACAGCCATGTCGAGTGGTTCGAGGGCAACTTCGCCGATTACGAGGAAGACAAGAAGCGCCGCCTCGGCCCTGATTCGGTGATGCCGAAGCGCATCAAGTACAAGCGCCTGACGCGCTGATCGACCTGCGAACGGGCGGAGCCTGGCGGAGTTTCGCCCTGCGCCGCCCGCCGCCCCGGCCGGTTCAATTTCGAGAGCGCGCGTCGCGCGCAGAATGATCGGCGGACGGCCCTGCCTGGGACTTAGGGGGCAGGGGCAGAACCGTCCGCCCTTCCTCAGCCTCGCAAGACCGAGGGTCTCGGCGGCCGCCGCCTTGAAGGCGCGTCCGGGATCTTTCGGGCGGGGCAAGCCGGCTGCCGCCCGGTCGCCCGCAATGATGGAACCGGTCGGGCCGTCCCGCCGCCGCCCTGGCGCCTCGGGGTGGAGGTGCGCCATTCTCCTGCGCTACTGTGCCGGTCGTGATGGCTCAAAGTCAGTGATGCCAATCACAGCCGCGTCGAGAACGTCTCTGGGAGGGGTGCGATGAGCGCGGATATCCTGAAGCCGCGGCGTTTTGCGGCCACTCTCGACGCGGTCTATCGCGCCGATGGCGAAGGGTTCGAGACCCGGTCTGTCGAAGCACTGTCGCTCGATTTCGGCGGCATTGCCGGCGATCGGCACGCCGGTGCGACGCGCCTCAGCGGTGGTCGCGAGCCTTGGTATCCGCGCCGGACCGAGATGCGCAACGAACGTCAGGTCTCGATCGTTGCCCGCGACGAACTGGCCGAAGCCGCCGCGGCGATGTCGATCGACGTGCTCGCGCCGGAATGGATCGGCGCCAATCTCGTCATTTCCGGCATTCCGCAGCTGTCCTGGTTGCCGCCGCAGAGCCGCCTGTTCTTCGAAGGCGGCGCCACGATCGCGATCGAGGGGCAGAACGCGCCGTGCCGAGCGGCGGGCGCGGCCATCGCGCGGCATAACTCGGGACGCCAAGACCTCACGCTGCTGTTCCCCAGAGCAGCGCGCCATCTCCGCGGTCTGGTCGGCTGGGTCGAGAAGCCGGGCGTCATCACGCCCGGCGCGGCGATCACCGTACGTTTGCCGGCGCAGCGGCTTTATCCGTGATTTCGCCGTCATCAGGGCGAAATGTCGGCATGCGAGGGGCGGACAGTTCAAGGCAAGGAGCGGCGGTCATGTCGTGGTCGGCTGAGCAATATCTGAAATTCGAGGATGAGCGGACGCGGCCGGCGCGTGATCTCCTGGCGCAGGTGCCGCTGGCGACGGCGGAGCGTGTCGTCGATCTCGGCTGCGGGCCCGGTAATTCGACCGAACTGCTGGTCGAGCGGTTTCCCGAAGCTGCCGTCGAGGGCGTTGATACGGCGCCCGACATGCTGGAGGCCGCGCGGCGGCGCTTGCCGGGTTGCCGCTTCGTCGAAGCCGATATTGCCGGCTGGAAGGCCGAGGCGCCGGTCGACCTCCTCTTCGCCAATGCCGTGTTCCAGTGGGTGCCCGATCATCTCTCGGTGCTGGCCCGGCTCATGGATGCGCTCCGGCCGGGCGGCGTGCTTGCCGTGCAGATGCCGGACAATCTCGCCGAGCCGACGCATCTTCTGATGGAAGAAACCGCGCGGAGCCCCGCCTTCGCCGATGCCTTTGCGGGCCGCGCGATCCGCCGGCCGTCGCTGCCGGAGTCGCGGGCCTATGTCGAGCGGCTGGACGCTGACGCGGCACGAATCGATCTCTGGCACATCGTCTACCAGCACCGGCTCGCCGGCGCCGACGCGATCGTCGAATGGGTCAAGGGCACGGGCCTCAGGCCCTATCTCGATGCGCTGCCGGCCGAGCGCCGCGCAGATTATCTTGCCGCCTACCGCGCGCAGATCGCCGCGGCCTATCCGCCATTGGCCGATGGCAGCGTGCTCTTGCGCTTCCCGCGGCTGTTCCTGGTGGCCGTCAAGGCTTAACGCTCAACGGACGTCTGTCGTTCGCGCCATCGGGGAAGGGAACGCCATCGCCCGGATCACGAGGTCGCCCAGCGCCTCGAAATCACCCCGGCGCGGCGAGGACCGGCGCCAGACGATGCCGATCTCGCGGCGCGGCTCGGGTTCCGCGAAGCGGGAGAGGGCGATGCGCGGATCTCGCGCCTCGACATCGACGCAGATTTCCGGCAGCAGCGTCACGCCATAGCCATTGGCGACCATCTGCATGATGGTCGCCAGGCTGGCCGAGCCGAAGCTCGCCTGCAACTCGGACTTCTGCAGCCGGCAATAGGTCAGCGCCTGGTCGCGCAGGCAATGACCCTCTTCCAGCAGCAAAAGGCGATCCGCCGGAATGGCCTCGGGGCTCGCCAGCGGGCTGCCGCCATCCGCCGTCCCGGCTGAACTCGCGAGCAGGAAGCGATCGACGAACAGCGGCCGGCTTTCCAGATGCGCGTCGCCCGCCGGCAGTGCCATCAGCACAGCATCGAGCCGGCCCTGCATCAATTCCTGTTTCAACTGATCCGTGCGCGTTTCGCGCAGTTGCAGGTCGAGCGCCGGGAAAGCCGCATGAACCAGCGGCAGGACCTTGGGCAGCAGATAGGGGGCCACCGATGGGATGACGCCGAGCTTCAGCGCACCCGACAGCACCCCGCCGCCATGGCGGGCGAAGTCGGCGAGGTCGCGGACATCGCCGAGAATGCGCGTCGCGCGTCGCGCAATTTCTTCGCCCTTCGGCGTCAAGGCGACGCGGCGGGCGCCGCGCTCGACCAGCGCGATGCCCAGCAGCGCCTCCATTTCCTGGACCTGCTGCGAAAGGGCGGGCTGCGAAATGCCGCATTCCTCGGCAGCGCGGCCGAAATGGTTGTGGCGCGCCAGAGCCTCGAAATAGCGGAGCTGCCGGAGCGTGATCATGGTGCGTGAGCCAATCCCTGCTGCATCGGCGATAAGCTAAGCTTATCGATTGCTCCGTTCAATATGATTGGAACCGATCCAGACTGCGTGGCATGGTGGCGCCAACATCGGATGCGGCGCAGTGATGCCGGACCGAAAAGGAGGCGCCATGACGGACAAGCTCACTACCACGGCCGGCGCGCCGGTCGCCGACAATCAGAATTCCCTTTCCGCAGGCGAGCGCGGCCCGCTGCTGCTCGAGGATTACCAGCTGCTCGAAAAGCTCGCGCACCAGAATCGCGAGCGCATTCCGGAGCGTGTGGTTCACGCCAAGGGCTGGGGCGCGCATGGCACGCTGACGGTCACGCATGACATCACGCAGTATACCAAGGCGAAGATCTTCTCCGAGGTCGGCAAGAAGACCGATCTGATCGCCCGCTTCTCCACCGTCGCCGGCGAGCTCGGCGCGGCGGATGCCGAGCGCGACGTGCGCGGCTTCGCGGTCAAGTTCTACACCGAGGAAGGCAACTGGGATCTCGTCGGCAACAATACGCCGGTGTTCTTCGTCCGCGATCCGCTGAAATTCCCTGATTTCATCCATACGCAGAAGCGCCATCCGAAGACCAATCTTCGCTCGACGACGGCGATGTGGGACTTCTGGTCGCTCTCGCCGGAGAGCCTGCATCAGGTGACGATCCTGTTCTCGGATCGCGGTCTGCCGCAGACCGTGCGCCACATGCACGGCTTCGGCTCGCACACCTTCTCGTTCATCAACGCCGCGAACGAGCGTTTCTGGGTCAAGTTCCACTTCAAGTCGCTTCAGGGCATCAAGAACTGGACCAACAGCGAGGCGGCGGCGGTTGTCGGCCATACCCGCGAATCGACCCAGGAAGATCTTTTCGGATCGATCGATCGCGGCGATTTCCCGCGCTGGCGCTTCGCCGTGCAGGTGATGCCCGAGGCCGATGCGGACAAGACGACCTACAATCCGTTCGACCTCACCAAGGTGTGGCCGCACAGCGAGTATCCGCTCATCGATGTCGGCATCATGGAGCTCAATCGCAACGCCGAGAACTATTTCACCGAGATCGAGCAGGCGGCGTTCTCGCCGTCCAACATCGTCTCGGGCATCGGCTTCTCGCCGGACAAGATGCTGCAGGCGCGCATCTTCTCCTATGCCGACGCGCATCGCTATCGGCTCGGCACGCATTACGAGGCGCTGCCGGTCAATCATCCGAAGGTGCCGGTGCACAACTATCATAAGGACGGGCAGATGCGCTTCTTCCCGCCTTCGACCCCGGCCGATGCCTATTACGAGCCGAATTCCTTCTCCGGCCCGAAGCAGGATGAGCGCTTCCGCGAGCCGCCGCTGAAGATCACCGGCGATGCCGACCGCTACAATCATCGGGTCGGCAATGACGACTACACCCAGGCCGGCAATCTCTTCCGCCTGATGTCGGCCGACCAGAAGCAGCAGCTCTACGGCAACATCGCCGCGGCGATGCAGGGCGTCCCGGTCGAGATCATCAACCGGCAGCTGGTCCATTTCTACCGCGCCGATCCGAACTACGGCATTGGCGTCGCGAGCGCTCTCGGCCTGCCGAGCGACGGTCTCGCGGCTGCGGCGGAATAGCTTCCGCCAAGGTTGCACACTTGCTACGACGCGGTTCCTGACCATCAAGGGGGAGCCGCGTCATGCTGATCGACATTTCCGAGCTGACCGACGCCTTTCCGGCGTTTCGTGTCGCGGTTGTGAGCTTCGACGATCTTTCCATCGGCGAGGCGCGGACGGAGGCGCTGGCGACCGCGATCGCCGCGCATGAGGCAGAGGCGATCCGCCGCTGGGCCGGCGTCGAACTCTCCGAGATTGCTGGCGTCGCCGACTGGCGCCGCGCCTATCGCGCCTTCGGCATCAAAAAGACCAGCTATCGCTCTTCGGTCGAGCGGCTGATGAAGAACGTCCTTGCCGGGCGTTCGCTGCCGGCGATCAATCCCTTCGTTGATGCCTATAACGCCGTGTCGCTCGCACATGTGCTGCCGATCGGCGCCGATGATCGCGACCGTATCGTCGACGACATCGCGTTTCGCTATGCCCGCCCGGACGATCGTTTCGTCGATATGGCCGGAGTGGAGGAGGGCGGGGCCGAAGCATCCGACGATCCGCCGAAGGAAGGCGAAGTCGTCTATGCCGACGGTGCCAAGCTGCTCTGCCGGCGCTGGAACTGGCGCCAGGATGCCCGCTCGCTGGTGATGCCGACGACGCGGCGGGCGATCGTTACGATCCAGTCGAACGGCAGTGGCAGCGTCGAGGCGGCCGCCGCGGACCTCGTCGCACTGATAACCGCGCCATGCGGTGGCGTTGCGCATGTCGCCATTGCCTCGCGCGATCGGCCGCGAGCCGAAATCGGTGGGCGAGACGGCGCCGCCCCTTTACTCATATAAAGATATCTTTATATCTTGTTGCTTGGTGGCTGTATCGTTCGGCCTTCGGCGACAGGAGATTGAGCCCTTGACGGGTGTGCTGCAGACGCTGGGTTCCGAGACGCTGGTCGCAGCCCTTAAGGCAGCGGGCGAGGCAACGCGGCTGCGTATTCTCGCTCTTCTCAGCGAAAGCGAACTGACGGTGAAGGATCTGACCTCGATCCTTGGCCAGTCGCAACCGCGCATCTCGCGTCATCTCAAATTGCTGGCCGACGCCCGGCTGATTATTCGCTATCCCGAGGGCGCGTGGGTTTACTATCGCCTCGCAGAGGCCGGCGCCGAGCGGCGGCTGGTCGATGATCTCCTGGCGCTGGCGGACGCCGAGGATCGCGCGCTCAGGCGCGATCGCGACTGGCTTGCTGGCGTGAAGCGCGAGCATGCCAGCGAGGCCTCGCGTTATTTCGAGCGTAACGCCGCCGAATGGGACCAGATCCGGTCGCTGCATCTGCCGGATGCCGCGGTTGAGCAGGCGATGCTCTCCCTTGTCGGCACGCGGCCGGTCGACCGCTTTCTTGATCTCGGCACCGGAACCGGCCGGCTGCTGGAGGTCTTTGCCGGCCTCTACCACACGGGCATCGGCATCGACGCTTCTACGGCGATGCTGGCCGTTGCGCGGGCGAATCTCGACCGCGCCGGGCTCTCGCATGCCCAGGTGCGGCTCGGCGAGATCACGAAATTGCCGATGCTGCGCGGCAGCTTTGATCTCGTCGCGATCCATCAGGTGCTGCATTATCTCGATGATCCCGCCGAGGCGCTGGCCGAAGCGGCGCGCGTGCTCCGGCCGGGCGGGCGCTTGCTCATCGTCGATTTTGCGCCGCATGGGCTCGAGTTCCTGCGCGAGAAGCATGCCCATCGGCGCCTTGGCTTCTCGCATGAAACGATGCTCGGCTGGACGAGACAGCTCGGGCTCGAATCCGACAAGGTGATGGATCTCGGCGCCGGCATGGGCGCAGACACATTGACCGTGACGCTTTGGTTGTTTCGCGATCCGCGCTTCACCATTGCCGGAGCGGATCGGGGGCTGGAGACTGTAGGATGAGCGAAGCAATCGCGCGGGCGAGCCGCGCCTATGGCGGGCCGAACGGATTGAAGGTCTCGTTCGAGTTCTTTCCGCCGAAGACCGAGACGATGGAAGAGACGCTGTGGCGATCGATCGAGCGGTTGGCGCCGCTCGCGCCCGACTTCGTTTCGGTCACCTACGGCGCCGGCGGTTCGACGCGCGAGCGGACGCACGCGACCGTCGCCCGGATCGTGCGCGAGACCGCGTTGAAGCCGGCGGCGCATCTTACCTGCGTCGGCGCGACCCGGGACGAAGTCGATGCTGTGGTCGACAGCTATGCCGAGGCTGGCGTTCGCCATATCGTGGCACTGCGCGGCGATCCCGTCGAAGGCGTCGGGGCGGCGTATCAGCCTCATCCCGGCGGTTATGACCGCGCCGCTGATCTGGTCACGGCGATCCGCACGCGCCATCCCGAAATCGAAGTCTCCGTCTCGGCCTATGCCGAGCGCCATCCCGAAAGCGCCGACTGGGCCGTCGAGATCGACAATCTGAAGCGCAAGGTCGATGCCGGCGCGAGCCGCGCCATCACCCAGTTCTTCTTCGACAACGACCTCTATATGGCCTTTCTCGACCGCGTGGCGGCAGCCGGGATCTCCATCCCGATCGTGCCGGGCATCGTGCCGGTGCTGAACTTCACGCAGACGGCGAAATTTGCCGCCAAGACCGGCGCGACCGTGCCTGACTGGTTTGCCGCGCGTTTCGAGGGGCTCGAGGACGACCCTGCGACGCGCCAACTGGTGGCGGCGGCGGTCTGTGCCGAGCAGGTGCTCGATCTCGTCGATCGCGGCGTGTCGGATTTCCATTTCTACACGATGAACCGCGCCGATCTGGTCTACGCGATCTGTCACCTGCTCGGCATGCGGCCGGCCAGGCCTGTGCTGCCCGAAGCCGCGGCGGCCTGATCCGATCTGGAAGATTTTGGTCGGAACGACTATATTTCTGGTCAGTCTGGTCTGACGTGGAGGTGCCGCATGGCGATCTGGCAGGTGCAGGAAGCGAAGACAAAGCTGAGTGAGGTGATCGATCGCGCCATCGACGAGGGGCCGCAGACGATCACGCGCCATGGCAAAGCCCGCGCTGTGGTGATCTCGATCGAGGCGTATGAGGCCATGAAGGCTGGTCGGGCCGAGCCGGAAGCGAAGCGTCCGACCTTCAAGGAGTTCTTGTTGAGCGGGCCGAAGTTCGACGACCTCGATCTCTACCTCGAGCGGTCGAAGGACACGGGCCGCGAGATCGATCTTGAGTGAGCAGGCGTATCTTTTCGATACCAATGTGCTCTCCGAGCTGCGGCGGCCGAAGCCTGATCCGCATGTTCTGGCGTTCTATGACGCGCTCGACGATGCCTGCATGTTCACGAGCGTGATGGCACTTGGAGAACTCCGCCGAGGGGCCGAGCTGAAGCTGCGCAGGGACGTGCTTGGTGGGGCCTCTCTGGTGAGATGGATCGAGGCGGTCGAGACGTCTTTCGCCGACCGGGTGATCGGCATCGACCGGGAGGTGGCCCGCCTCTGGGGCAGTCTTTCGTCCTTGAGGCCGAGGCCGGTGGTCGACACGCTGATTGCGGCGACCGCGATCGTGCATGGAATGACGCTGGTCACGCGCAATGTGGCCGACATGAGGGATACCGGCGTGGCGCTCATCGATCCATGGGTGTCGTCCGAACAGGAGAACGGTTCATGACCGACACAGCAACGGCACGATCGGCGGCGCTCGCCGCGGCAGCAAAGCAGCGTATCCTCGTTCTCGACGGCGCGATGGGCACGATGATCCAGCGGCTCAAATTGACCGAAGCCGATTTCCGTGGCGAGCGGTTCAAGGACTGGCCGCGCGATCTCAAGGGCAACAACGATCTCCTGATCCTGACGCGGCCCGACGCCGTCGAGGGGATCCACCGGCAATATTTCGAGGCTGGCGCCGATATAGTCGAGACCAACACCTTTTCCTCGACCTCGATCGCCCAAGCCGATTACGGCATGGAGGCGCTCGCCTATGAGTTGAACCTTGAGGGCGCCCGCATCGCCCGCCGCGCCGCCGATACGGTCGGCCGCGCCACCGGAATCCCGCGCTACGTCGCCGGCGCGATCGGGCCGACCAACCGAACCGCCTCGATCTCACCCGACGTCAACAATCCCGGCTATCGCGCCGTGACCTTCGATGATCTCCGCACGGCCTATGCCGAGGCGGCGCGCGGCCTCGTCGATGGCGGCGCCGACATGATCCTGATCGAGACGATCTTCGATACGCTGAACGCCAAGGCGGCGGTCGCTGCGGTCGAAGACGTGTTTGAAGAGAAGGGCATCGCGCTGCCGATCATGATCTCCGGCACCATCACCGATCTCTCGGGCCGCACGCTGTCCGGCCAGACCCCGACGGCATTCTGGTATTCGCTGCGCCATGCCGAGCCCTTCTCGATCGGGCTCAACTGCGCGCTCGGCGCCCGCGAGATGCGCGCCCATATCGACGAGATCGGCCGCGTCGCCGATACGCTGGTCTGCGCCTATCCGAATGCCGGTCTTCCCAACGAATTCGGCGAATATGACGAGAGCCCCGAGGCGATGGCGAAGCTCGTCGGCGAATTCGCCCAGTCCGGCCTCGTCAATGTCGTCGGCGGCTGCTGCGGCACCACACCCGACCACATCGCGGCCATCGCCGGGGCCGTCAAGGGGGTCAAGCCCCGCGCCATCCCGACAGTCGCGCCGAAGCTGAGGCTTTCCGGGCTGGAGCCGTTCGTCAGCGCAGCGTAGTTTCGTAGGGCCTTGACGGGGGTCCTAAGCGGTCCTATTCATAGCTCATCGGGCGGTGCCTCGGTGGGCTAGGAGAATGACGATGGCCAAGGCAAAGGCGTGTGACTACGTGATCTGGGCGAAGCACGTTTCTGGCGATCCGCGCCTTGTCGACCGGATCCTGAGGATGCGGGCCGGCGAGACGCTAGCGCTTGTGGCAGATGGTGTGCCCGGAATTTGGGAAAAGATGGCTGATCAGCCTACTGGTCTGCCCACCCCTGGTATTAAGCCCGTCGACGCCATGAAGACGGTTTGGGGCGGAATACACCGTAGCAATCCCAAAGCCACGGTCGATATAAGTATGGCCGAGCCCGAGAATTTGGCATCCGCAAGGGCCCGTGTTGCGATCGAGCCGCCGCTCGCCGGCAGCGAGGACGAGCGCCAAGCGGCATGGTCGGCCTTTCTTGCTTTGGCCAATGCAGGCTGGCGCTCCGAGCGGGCCTATGGTCCCCGTGACGAGCTCTACGAGCGATGAGTATTACGGTCGACACCAATATCCTGGTCTATGCGATCGATGGTCGTGATCCGGTCAAGCAGCGGGCGGCAGCTGAGGTGTTCTCGGTGCTTGCGCGCAGGGCGGTACCCATTGCGTTGCAGGTCATCGGAGAGTTTCAGAACGCTGCTGTGCGACGGCTCAAGCTTCCGCCAGCTTTTGCGGCGGCCTCGGCGCATCAATTAATGGCGACGTTCGCTACTTTCGCCTATGACCGGGCGGCGGTCGAGCAGGCGACAAGCATCTTTGCCACCAGCCGGCTGTCCTATTGGGATGCGCTTCTGGTCGCTTCGGTAGAGGCTGCCGGCTTGAGCGCTCTGATCAGCGAAGACATGCAGGATGGCGCTCGCTATGGCGATGTCGAGATCATCAATCCCTTTTCCGGCGATGGGCTCAGCCAGCGCGTCCGGGTGGCCCTTAACCTCTAGGTTGCGAACACCATGACCACCGCCACCGCGTCCTTCATCAATATTGGCGAGCGCACCAATGTCACCGGGTCGGCCAAGTTCCGGAAGCTGATCACTGCGGGGGACTATACTGCTGCGCTCGACGTGGCGCGCGAGCAGGTGGCGAATGGCGCGCAGATCCTTGACGTCAATATGGACGAGGGATTGCTCGATTCTGAACTGGCGATGGTCACGTTTCTGAACCTCGTCGCCGCCGAGCCCGATATCGCCCGCGTGCCGATCATGATCGATTCATCGAAATGGTCGGTGATCGAGGCTGGCCTCAAATGCGTGCAGGGCAAGCCGATCGTCAATTCGATCTCGATGAAGGAAGGCGAGGGGCCGTTCCGCGAGCAGGCGAGGAAGCTCCGCCGCTATGGCGCCGCTGTCGTCGTCATGGCTTTCGACGAGAAGGGTCAGGCCGATACCTTCCAGCGCAAGACCGAGATCTCGGCGCGCGCCTATCGCATTTTGACCGAGGAAATCGGCTATCCGCCGGAGGACATCGTCTTCGATCCCAATGTGTTCGCGATCGCGACCGGCATCGAGGAACACGACAATTACGGCGTCGACTTCATCGAGGCGACGCGCTGGATCCGCCGGAACCTGCCGCATGCCCATGTTTCGGGCGGTGTCTCCAATCTTTCCTTCTCGTTCCGCGGCAACGAGACCGTGCGCGCGGCGATGCATTCGGTGTTCCTCTACCATGCCATCGCGGCGGGCATGGACATGGGCATCGTCAATGCCGGCGCGCTGCCTGTCTATGATGACATCGACCCGGAACTGCGCGAGCGCTGCGAGGATGTCGTCCTCAACCGGCGCAAGGATGCGACCGAGCGCATGCTCGAGATCGCCGATCGCTTCAAGGGCGGTGCCTCGCAGAAAAAGGAGGCCGATCTCGCCTGGCGCGACTGGCCGGTCGACAAGCGGCTGGAGCATGCGCTGGTCGCCGGGCTCACCGATTTCATCGAGATCGACACGGAAGAGGCGCGGGCGCGCTCGACCCGGCCGCTCGATGTGATCGAGGGGCCGCTGATGGCGGGCATGAATGTCGTCGGCGACCTCTTCGGCGCCGGCAAGATGTTCCTGCCGCAGGTGGTGAAGTCGGCGCGCGTCATGAAGCAGGCGGTCGCCTATCTGATGCCGTTCATGGAGGAGGAGAAGCGCCGGCTCGGCACGACGGGCTCGTCCTCGGCCGGCAAGATCCTGCTCGCCACCGTCAAGGGCGATGTGCACGACATCGGCAAGAACATCGTCGGCGTCGTGCTCCAGTGCAACAATTTCGAGGTCATCGATCTCGGAGTCATGGTGCCGGCGGCCAAGATCCTCGCGGTCGCCCGGGAGCAGAATGTCGACGTGATCGGTCTTTCAGGCCTCATCACCCCCTCGCTCGACGAGATGTGCCATGTCGCGGCCGAAATGGAGCGCGAGGGCTTCGACGTGCCGCTGCTGATTGGCGGCGCGACGACCTCGCGCGTTCATACCGCCGTGAAGATCCACCCGAATTATGCCCGTGGCCAGGCCGTTCATGTGCTCGATGCGAGCCGCGCCGTCGGCGTCGCCTCCAGCATGCTGGGCCGTGACCGCGCCGCTTATGCTGCTGATGTGCAGGCCGAGTATGTGCGCATCGCCGAGGCGCATCAGCGCGGCCAGGACGCCAAGCGCCGGATCACCCTCGCCACCGCGCGCGCCGATGCGCTGAAACTCGACTGGTCGAGCTACCGGCCGGCGCGGCCGACCTTTCTTGGGCCGCGGCTCTTCAACGATTACCCGATCGCGGAACTCGTTCCCTATATCGACTGGACGCCGTTCTTCGCCACCTGGGAGATGAAAGGGACGTTCCCGCAGATCCTCGAGGACGAGAAGGTCGGGCCGGCGGCGCGCGCGCTCTATGACGATGCGCGGGCGATGCTGGCCAAGATGGTCGCGGAGAAATGGGTGAGCGCCAATGGCGTCATCGGCTTCTGGCCGGCGAATGCGGTGGGCGATGATATCGCGCTCTATGCCGACGACACGCGAGCCGCCGAAGTGGCACGCCTCTTCACCTTGCGCCAGCAGATCGCCCGCTCGACCGATCGCCGCCGCCATGTCGCGTTGTCCGATTTCTTGGCGCCAGCAGGCTCAGGCGTCGCGGATTATGTCGGCGGCTTCGCGGTCACGGCCGGGATCGGCGAGGAGGCGGTCGCCGAGCGCTTTGCCCGCGCCAACGACGACTATTCGAAGATCCTCAGCCAGGCGCTGACCGATCGCCTCGCCGAGGCCTTTGCCGAGCGGATGCATGAGCGGGTGCGGCGTGAATTCTGGGCCTATGCGCCGGATGAGGCGCTGGCGCCCGGAGAACTGATCCGCGAGACCTATGCCGGCATCCGCCCGGCGCCCGGCTACCCGGCCCAGCCCGATCATACCGAGAAGCGCACGCTGTTCGATCTGCTCGATGTCGAGGCGACCGCGGGGATCACGCTGACCGAGAGCTATGCGATGTGGCCGGGCTCGTCGGTTTCGGGATTCTATTTCAGCCATCCCGAGAGCTTCTATTTCGGCGTCGGACGCGTCGAGGCGGATCAGGTCGCCGACTATGCCGCGCGCAAGGGCTGGACGATCGCCGAGGCCGAACGCTGGCTGGCGCCGATCCTCAACTATGACCCGGTGCGGGTCGAAGCGGCGGAGTAACCTTCGTGTCGCGGCGGTTCACGCGGGACGGGTTCTCACGCGGCTTTCTCGAGGGGCTAGGGCTGCTGCCGGGCATGGTTGCTTTCGGCATCGTGTTCGGTGTGCTTGCCGATGGCGTCGGCCTGTCGATTGGTGGCGCGGCGGCGATGAGCTTCTTCGTCTTTGCCGGGACGGCGCAATTGCTGGCGCTCCATTCCTGGGGCGGCGCCGACATGATGGTCGCGGTGCTCGTCTCGGTCGTCGCGATGAATGCGCGCTACATCCTGTTCGGCGCGGCGATCCAACCATGGATGCGCGGCGTCTCGCCCTGGATCGCCTATCCCTCGCTGTTCCTTCTGGTCGATCCGAACTGGGCGGCGGCGATGCGCGAGCGCGATGCCGGACGGCATGACATCGCGGTTTTCGTCGGCATGGGCGCGGCTTTGATGGTCGGCTGGATGGCGGGGACGATCGCAGGCGCGGGATTTGGCCAGTTGCTCGGTGATCCGCGCCGGCTCGGGCTCGATTTCTTCCTGCCCGCCTTCTTCCTGTCGCTCGCCTGCGGCTTCTGGAAGGGGCGGGGCGATCTCTTGCCCTTCGTCATTGGCGGCGCCGTGGCCTTGGTGTTTGAACGCTTCGTCGGCGGTTCCTGGCATGTGCTGGCGGGTGGGCTCGCCGGCAGTCTTTTCGCCGCCTTCTGGCCGAAGAAGGCCGTGGCATGAGCCCCGATCCGTCGACCACAGGCGGACTCGCGCTGATCATTTTCATGATGGCGCTCGCGGCCTATCTGACGCGGATCGCGGGATTTTTCCTGATGCGCTTCGTGGCGGTGACGTCGCGCGTCGAGGCTTGGTTGAAGGCGCTGCCGCTCGCCATCATGGGCTCCATCCTGGCGCCGATCGCGGCGCATGGCGGGCCGGCCGAATATGCGGGCTTCGCGGCGACGATCGCGATTTTTCTCTGGCGGCGCAACGACATCCTCGCCGCCGTCGCCGGCATGGCAACGGTCGCGCTGATCCGCGCTGTCTCGGGGCTGTGAAGCGGGGTCGCCGCGCCTTGCGCTATGGCCCTAGATGACGCCGATCACGATGGCCGCGATGAACAGGAAGGCGGCGCCGACGGCGATGAACTGAATCGGACGAGCGAGGCTCATGGACATTTCCCGGGTCTCCCTTTCCGCGTCTTCAAACTGCCACAAAGATTAACGCATCCGGCGCTGCCGACAAGGGGCGAATGCTGCCTCATATGCGGCAAGGCAGCGCTTTCATTCCATAATTGGGCTTTGACGCGAAACAAACGTGCTGGAGCGGGCCGTAGAACTCGCGATGACGCGAACTGCATCCGTAAAGAATTGGCAGCGAAACGCCCTGGAAGTTTACCGGTTCGCGCAATCGTTCCTTATGAGTTCGATGCGACACTCAGCGTCATCGAGGGTTCGAGTTCGAGGCGATCATGTTGGAGCATCTGACGCGGCTGGCACACGACCGCGCGCCAGCGCGGCGCGCCGAATTGCTCGGTGCCATCATCGATCTTTATGACGCTGCCGGAGCGCGCGCCGAGGCCTCGCTCGGGGCTGTTTTCTCGGACATCATCCGACGCCTTCTGCCCCGCCTCGGTGCGGCCGAAAGTGCGGAGATCGCTGGTTGCCTCGCCGATCTTCAGACCGCACCGCATGACCTCATCGTCGAACTCGCGCATCTCGGCGGCCCCGTCGGCGAAATTCTGCTGCGCGGCTCGAAGGTGCTTGGCGATGACGATTTGCTGGAACTGGCCGCCGACGCTGATGAAGATCAACTGCTCGCGATTGCTGCGCGCATGCCCTTGTCGGAGCGGGTGAGCGATGCGCTGGTCGCGCATGGCGGCGTCCGGCTCTGCCGCGCCGTTGCCGCCAATCGCTCGGCTCGGCTGTCGCCGGATTGCCTGTCGAGGATCGTTGCTGCCTGTGGTGCCAACGGTCCGGCCGAATTGCGGCCCCTGGCGGAGATCGTGCCGTTTCGCGGGGTCCCATCGGCGGCCGCTCGCCGTTTCGGCGAGGCGGCCGGCGCGGTCATTCCCTGGCCGAAGACACCCGTTCCCGCCGCTGACGCGCTTGCATCGCCCCCAACAACGCCGGTCGCGGCCGCCATCGCTGCCATCGCGTCGAGCGACCGCATGCTCGAGGTCGCGATGCTGCTGGCGGCTCATGCCGGCCTGCCGCCCGATCTCGTCAGCCGGCTGATCGCCCGCCCCGATCCCTCGCTGCTGGCCGTGCTTTGCCGCGCCGCCTCGGTGCCGCCGGCGACGTTCTCTGTGATCGCGCGCATCCGCGGCCGCCGCTTTGGCCATCCCCTGTCGGAGACGCTGGCCGTCGAGGCCGCCTATGACGCGCTGACCGAGGACGAGGCGCGCGCGACGCTCGGCAGCGTCAAGGCCCTGCAGAAGAAGGCCTGAGGCCTCAGGCGGTGAGGGGCCGCCCATGGCAGCCCCTCGCATTGCTCCCGAAGGGTCAGGTGATCGAGCCGATCACGCCTTCCACCAGATAGTCGGTGCCCCACAGGCTCGGATCATAGAGCGAGATCGTCTCGGCGCTGATCAGTTTGCCGGTGTTCGACTTGATCGGGCCGATGAAATAGGGCTTTCCCGCCGTGAGGTCCGCGATGGCCGCGAGCGCGGCGGTTTTGGCCGCCTCGGTGGCCCCAGCGCCGAAGGGCGTGCTCGCGACGAGATCGCGGTCATAGCCGCCATAGTTCTCGTTCGGCAGTTTCTTGCCCTCGGTCAGCAGCTTGGCATAGGCCGTGTAGACCGTGCCCCAGCGCAGTTCTGCGCCGGTCACGAAGCCCTTGGGCGCCAGTGACGACTGGTCGGCATTGTGTCCGCAGGACTTGATTCCGCGCTTCTCGGCGGTCTCCACGATGACCTTCGGGCTGTCGACATGGCAGGCGATGACATCGCAGCCGGCATCGGCGAGCGCATTGGCGGCCTCGGCCTCGCGCACGGGCAGCGACCATTCGCCTGTGATGATCAGCCGAACCTCGGCATTCGGATTGACCTTGCGCACGCCGGTGGTGAACGCGTTGACGTTGCGCAGCACGAGGGCGATCGGCTTGGCCGCGATGTAGCCGATCTTGTTGGTCGTCGTCGAAAGGCCGGCGGCGATGCCGTTCACATAGTGGCCCTGGTCGAGATAGCAGTAGTAGCCGCCGAGATTCATCGGATGCTTCTTCGGGTCCCAGAGCGATGTCGGGTGGCGGAACTCGACATTCGGGTACTTCTTGGCCTCTTCGATCATGAAGGGATCGAAATAGCCGAACGACGTCGGGAACAGCAGGCTGGCGCCGTCCAGCTCGATCATCGATTCCATGGTCTTGCTGACGGCACTGGTCTCGGGGACGTTCTCTTCCTCAATCACCGTGACGCCCGGGATCGCCTTCAGCGCCGCCGCGCCGACGGCATGAGCCTGGTTCCAGCCGAAATCGTCGCGCGGGCCGACATAGATCAGCCCGATGGTGAGGTTTCCGGCGGCGCTGGCCTTGAACGGCAGCGTCGATGCGGAAAGGCCGAGCGCGCCGAGCGCCGCGCCCTTGAGCAAGGTCCGTCTCGAAACAGTGGTCATGTGCATGTCCCTCATGAGTGGGTGGCTGGATGGTGGCGTCGCGGCGCCTCTGCGGGTGCCTTGTCGAACAGAATCTTGCTGGCCGCGCGCGGCGCTTCAGCGGCTCGCCGGCGCGGGCCGGTAGCGGGCCAGAATGTCGCCGAGATCGGGTTCGGCCGCGCTTTCGCCGCCGACGCCGCGCTGCTCGACCAGCGCGACATGATGGTCCATCGCATGGACGGCGCGCTCGACATCGCCGGTGGCAAGCGCCGCCAGGATCACGCGATGCTCCTCAATCGCGCATTCCGGCTGATGCGGCCGTCCGAAGACCGCGAGGATCAGCGAGCAGCGCGAGACAACTTCGCCGACATAGCGGGCGAGCAGGGGATTGCCGCTCATCGCCGCCAGCTTGACGTGAAACTCGGCCGCGAGGCGCACGCTCGCCTGGCTGTCGCGCCGCCGCGCCGCGTCTTCCTCGCCCTCGAGATGGGTGGCCAGTGCCTCGGCGAGACCGTTACTCCATTTTTCCGCCACCAGCCGCGCGACCTCGCGCTCCAGGCAGCGGCGTACCTCAAAGACCGACCGCGCTTCCTCCAGGCTCGGCCTTGCGACCGTCGCCGTCCGCTTCGCCTTCATCTCGACTAGCCCGTCGCTGGCCAGCCGCTGCAGCGCGGCGCGCACAATCGTCCGGCTGACGCCGAAATGGGCGCCGATGCTGTCTTCCGGCAGCTTGGTCCCGGGCGGCAGCGCCTGCTCGACGATCGCCTGCCGCAGGACGGCATGGACAGCGCCGCTTCGTCCCTGCGTGGATGTCGCCTGTGGCACCGGAAGCCTCTCTCGTTTCTTGAGGCCAATTCTAGTATACGAAAATACTCCGCTCAAGTATGCGATATGGCGAAAGATGTCTCATGACCTGCCGTGAACGTGAGCATGTCGGCCAATTCTGGGGCAGTCTCGACGTTGCTAAGGGCGGGCACGTGTCGTCTCTACCTCTGTCTTGTATACGGGATCTGCGTGCGTTCTTTGCGAGCTGGGCCAGCCGCTTGCTTGACGCTTCCTTAAGGCGTTCGCTCTCATTCTCCGGGAATGTCGCGTCGCGTTGTGTTGCGTAGCCTGTCGGTGCTTGCCGTGATCTCGCTGGCGGGATGCGCGCTCAATTTCTTTGATGAGCGTGAGGCCTGGCGCGACCAGACCGAGCGGGCTTGCTTCCAGCAAAAGCTCGTCGTGCCGAGCTACTACCAGACGCCGGCGCGGGAGATCGACGGCCGGGGCGCTTGCGGGATCGAGCAACCGCTCCGCGTCAACGCCTTCGAATCGGGCGTGGTTTCGGTCGGTGGGGCCGATGTCGTGCTCGGCTGCATGATGACCTACACGATGGAAAAATGGATCCGCAACGCGGTTCAGCCGGCGGCGCAGCAGCGCTTCGGCATGCCGGTCACCGAGATCCTGACCATGGGCACCTATGCCTGCCGCTCGCGCAACAACCGCCATGGCGACAAGCTCTCCGAACACGCCTTCGCCAATGCCTTCGACGTCGCCGGCTTCCGCCTTGCCGATGGGCGCACCATCCGCGTCAAGAGCGACTGGCGCGGCGGTGATCCCGTGACGCAGGCCTTTCTGCGCCAGACGCTCATCTCAGCCTGCGACTACTTCACCACGGTGCTCGGCCCGGGCTCGAACCGGCTGCACGAGGACCACATCCATATCGACCTCGCGCATCACAATGCCGCGGGGACGTCGCGCTATTGCCGGCCGCAGCTCGATATGCCGCCGCCGACCATGGACCCGAACGCGCCGATGGTGAGCCTGCCGCCGGAGCAGACGGCGCCCGCTTCGATGGAGCAGCGCAGTTTCACGTATCGGTGGGACGACAATCTCGGCAAACCCGACGCACTCGCCGCAAGCCCCGATGCCGTGTTGACCGCGCCTCCGGCCGAGCCTCCGGCTTCCACGGGCAGCATCCGCCTGCCGCCGGCCTCGATCCCGCTGTCCTACGTTCAGTAGTCGCCAGTCCGGCACCCTGCCGGGCCGCTGCGTGTCGATACGAGGCGGACTTTCTTGGGATCGAAGCGCCTCATGCGGCGGGGCGATGCGCCTCGCCCTCGTCCTGATGTCGTTTGGCATCGGCGATGAATTCGTCGATATGCGCCGTTCCCCAAGCCTTGAGCGCCGCGATGATAGGCTTCAGGCTCTCGCCTCGCGCCGAGAGGCGGTAATCCACGCGGGGCGGCACCTCGGGATAGATGGTGCGGATCACCAGGCCGTCGGCCTCGAGTTCGCGCAACTGCTTGGTCAGCATGCGCTGGGTCGCAACGGGCGACCGGCGGCATAGCTCGTTGAAGCGCAGCGGACCATCCGCGAGGTGATAGAGCACGACGCCCTTCCACTTGCCGTCGATCAGTTCGAGCGTGAACTCGACCGGGCAGCCCGAGAAGCGCGGGTCACAGTTCTTGGGGTCAGCCATGCTCGCCTCGCAGTATCATTGTGGACAGTAGTGGCCAAAAATGTGCGTACTTGTCTGCTGCGTCAATACAGATGAAATGTCGATCCGACGTTCCCGGGATGCGGAACATGCCAGCGGAGACCGCCATGCGCGCTATCGCCTATTTGAAGTCCCTGCCCATCGAGGATGCGGATTCGCTCGTCGACATTGATCTCGATCGGCCGGAGCCGGGACCGCGCGACCTCATCGTCAAGGTCGAAGCGGTTTCGGTCAACCCGGTCGATTTCAAGGTGCGGAAATCCAACGATCCGGCCGGCACCCCGCGCGTGCTCGGCTTCGACGCGGCCGGGACGGTCGTCGCAACGGGCAGCGACGCGCGGCTCTTCAAGCCGGGCGATGCCGTCTTCTATGCCGGATCGATCATGCGGCCAGGCACCAATTCGCAGTTCCACGCGGTTGACGAGCGCATCGTCGGCCGCAAGCCGGCAAGCCTCGATTTCCCCGCCGCCGCCGCTCTGCCGCTGACGGCGCTGACAGCCTGGGAACTGCTGTTCGACCGCATCGGCGTCGTGCCGGGCGTGACCACCGACACGCGCTCGCTTCTCATTGTTTCCGGCGCTGGCGGCGTTGGCTCGATCGCCATTCAGATCGCCCGCGCGCTGACCGGACTCACCGTGATTGCGACGGCCTCAAAGCCCGAGTCGGCGGAATGGGTGACGGGGCTCGGCGCCCATCATGTCGTCGACCACAGCCAGCCGCTTGGCCCCCAACTCGCGGCCCTTGGCCATCCCGGCGTCGATATCGTGCTTCTCTTCGGCGGCACGAAGCTCCATGCCCCAGCCATCGCCGAGCTGGTCGCGCCCGAAGGGCATATCGGCCTCATCGAAGGGGCCGACGGCTTCGAGCCGCCGCAACTCGGCATGCTGTTCCAGAAGTCGGTCGGGCTGCATTTCGAACTGATGTTCACGCGCTCGCGCTTCGGTACGCGCGATATCGAGCAGCAGCACCTCATCCTTGAGGCGATCGCCGATCTCGTCGAGGCCGGGCGGATCCGCACGACGCTGACAAGGACGCTTTCGCCGATCAATGCCGCGACGCTGCGCGAAGCCCATCGCCTCGTCGAAAGCGGCCGCACGATCGGCAAGGTCGTCGTCGCCGGCTGGTAGGGCGGCATCGGGGCCGGACGAGGGCGGCGCCGGATAGCGATCGCCGCCTCAGCCGGACGGCCGGCGCTGCACGAGCTGCAACAGCCCGTCCTTCAACAGGCTGGGGATACGGTCTGGCTCGAATGCGAGGCGCGCCAACCTGCGTGTCACGATGTCGATGGCCCCACCGATCACGGCGTTGAGGCGCGGCCGCCTGATACCGCGCTCCACCGCTGCGATGTAGCCGCGGTCGCAGCGGACTGGGGGCGGCATATCATAGTAGTCGGCCATAAACGTCAGCATGCGATTGGCTTGCACCCGCATCGAGGAGGCGTCAATGCGAGCCTGCATCGCGGGCGGCAGGGCGCCGCCGAAGTCGCGGGCGATGCGCGCGACGAAATCGAGACTCTTCATCAGCGAAACGCTACCGAGCTGAAATGACGCATCGGCCATGACCGTTGCATGGGCGAGCGAGAGCAGAGCACCGGACATTGCATCCGGCGTCCCGGTAGCTCCACCTTCCCAGTGGGACCACAGGACCGCGCTGGCCAGTTCGCTCTCTGTTACCAAAGGTGCCGGCATCCGCTTTATCGGCCGGCGGTGAACCTCGATCCGGGCCGGCCAGTCGGGATGTTGCAGGGGCGGGTGGTGGTGAGACCAGGCCCGCAGCATGTTCTCGTGCTCGCCGATGTCCACACAGCCAGCCTCGGCCAGCAGCCGAAGCGCCGCCTGCTGCTGTTCGTCGCCGACAAGCCAGACGTCGAGATCGTGCATCACGCGGCCACTCCGCGCGAAATCATCGCCGATCAGCGTGGTTGCCCCCTTGATCCATATCGGTTGCAGTCCGGCGCCCGTCAGGATCTGACTAACGGCGACCATCTGACCGCGCAGCTGGGCCCGGCGCTCGGCGTTCAACAGGAACAAGGTATCCAGAAACGCGCACAGCTCCGCCGGCATCACCCGGTCGAGACCATGGCGATTGACGCTCAGCGACAATTCCGGCAGCAGGAATCCCGTGTCAGCCGCCGCGACGACAAGCGGCCAGTCACGTGGATCAGGCAACGCGGCGCAAATCGCCTCACGCGTCGCGAAGGGCGATACGGCCAGCGCCGTCCATTTCAGGGCGCGGATGCGCCTTTCTGACTGTTCGTCGCTTCGAGGCATCGTTGCGCCTCCTCGAGGCTGCCATAGGTCAAAGTGAATTTCGCAATCCGTTCGAGCCATGCGAACAGCATTGCGAAGTGGTCGCCACGGGTTACGCCCATAGTGGTCATGCCCGCCTCGATGAGCCCAAGCAGCGCCGCGCTGGTCGAGATCGGCTCAAACTTGGCTGACGAACCCTGCACATAGCGCGGAAAGACCAGCCTTTCGATCGTTGCCGTCCCGCTGAAGCGCCGGCTGCGGTCGATGGGCAGGTAGCGAGCGCTTTTCGCGCCATAGCTGACCCTGGGCAGATCGCGCAAGGCTGGATGAAAGCGCTCAAGAATCGGCACGCTGCCGTCCTTGATCGAGATCGCGTTCGGCAGCGGCAAGAGCCGTGGCTCGGAATGCCCCGTGCCAGAGGCGAGAGCCAGAAAGTCGTCGCCTATGTAGGCCCAGCCATGTGCCACGAGGAAGGCTGTGAGCGTACTCTTGCCCGCGCCGGAAACGCCCGGCAGGATCGTTATCGCACCGCCCCGCTCGAGTGCTGCGGCATGCAGCGTCGCGATGATGTCGTCGTCGGGATAGGCGCTGCGAAAGACTGACCGGATTGCCAGACCGAGGGCATCGGCGCTGTCGTCGGTGGTGTTCCATGCACCGTCGACCCCCACATAGTGGTGTATGCCGTCGCTGAGCAGCGTTACGCGTGTCGGTTCGGTTTCGTCGGTCGCCGCGCGCTCCGGCACCCCGGACAAAAGCCCGATGCCGCGCGCCATAAGGCTTGGTTGGCCCGCACCAGGCGTGGCGGCGAAGCTGATGTCGACGGGTCGGCCCGGCAAGTCCAATCGACGATGGCTGAGGACGTCGCCAGTCGTCGGCGGCTCGACGCGGATCGCCCGGATTGGCGAGGGGTCAGGTGCCGCGGCGCTTACCCAGATGCGTTCGCCCGCCGCGTGATCGATCCAGCCACGCGCCTGCCATTCGGCAATGCACGCCTCGATATCGGCGCGAGCTGCGGCTGGCGTGAGGCCGAAGCGGCGCGCCCATGACGCCTCCAACTCGCCCCGTGCAACCGGAGTCGCATACAGCTCCAGCCAGAGCGCACCTGCCGCCTGGTTCAGCAGGCAAAGCTCGCTCGTGACAAGATCAACGACCGCAAGCGTATCGTCGATGATCTGAAAATAGAACCTTCCCTCCGGCAGACCAGCGTCTGACTGAGGCAAAGTCGCTGCATCGATGGGGGAGCCGCTACGGGTCAGGATCCGGCGGCCGCCTTGTCGAGGCTCACAATTGCGCGTGTCACCGGCGGCACATCGGCGGCGGTCCGTATTAGGGAGACGTGCCGGCTCGGCGCACCATCATTGACCGTCGCCTGCACGCCGTCGCGTTGTTTCGGCATGGCGTTCATCCGAATCCACCATGGCGTCGCGCGGCGCTTCTCCAGCTCAGGAAGCCGCCATCGCGGTCTTGCTCATGGCAATCAGCGCCAGGGTAGCTGGAGCCGCATAGGTCGCACCCTTGGCGATGCGCAGCATCGCCTCACGCCGATTGGCCGCAGCGTCCGATCCAGCCGAGTCAACCGCAGCCGAATCGTTCGTGGCAGTGCCGTCGATATCGTTCATATTCAGCCCCCAAGCTTGGTATGCAGCGCAAAAAAAGCGCGGCTCAGTTCCGTGTCCCGTCGTCCGGAATCGTAACGAACGAGCAAAAAGCTATGCAAAGCCAAGTCTGGTCAGGCGAGCGGAATTTGTCAATCGGCCGCCCCATACCCGCCACCCGTCGGGGTCGTGACGATCACGGCCTCGCCGGGTTTGAGGATGGTCTGGTCGCAGCCGGCCAAGGTTTCGATGCTGCCATCGACCCGGCGGACTTCGGTCTTGCCGAGATGGCCCGGTTCGCCGCCGAAGAGGCCGTGCGGGGCGATGCTTCGGTGCGAGGCGAGAATGGCGAGGTCCATCTCCTCGAGGAAACGGAGCGTGCGGCTGGTGCCGCCGCCGGCCGACCAGCGGCCGCGCCCGCCCGAGCCCTTACGGATATGGAAATCCTCCAAGAGCACCGGGAAGCGGAACTCCAGCACTTCCGGATCGGTGAGTCGGGAATTGGTCATGTGGGTATGGACGCCATCGGTGCCGTCGAAGCCCGTGCCGTCATTGAGGACGCCGGCCGGCGCGCCGGAGCAGAGCGTCTCGTAATATTGGTAGGTCGCATTGCCGAAGGTGAGGTTGTTCATCGTCCCCTCGGCCGATGACAGCGCGCCGAGCGCACCGAACAGCGCATTGGTGACGTGCTGGCTGGTCTCAACATTGCCGGCAACCACGGCCGCTGGATAGCGCGGCGCCAGCATCGAACCTTCGGGGATGATGATGTTGATCGGCCTGAGGCAGCCGGCATTCATGGGAATATCGCCCTCGACCATGACGCGGAAGGCATAGAGCACGGCGGCGCGGGTCACCGGCTCGGGCGCGTTGAAATTGGTTGTCTGCTGCGGGCTGGTGCCGGTGAAGTCGACAGTCGCTTCCCGCTTGTCGCGGTCGACCGTGATTTTCACCTTGATCACCGCGCCCTGGTCGGTCGCGACGCTGAATTCTGAATCCTTCAGCGCGCCAAGCACGCGGCGGACGCTCTCCGCCGCGTTGTCCTGCACATGGCCCATATAGGCGGTGACGGTCTCGAGGCCGAAATGCTCGACCATCTTGGCGAGCTCATGCGCGCCCTTCTCATTGGCGGCAATCTGCGCCTTCAGGTCGGCGACGTTCTGCACGACGTTGCGGACGGGGTAGGGATGCGAGGTGAGGAGTTCGACCAGCGCATCCTCGCGGAAATGGCCGCGGTCGAGCAGCTTGAAATTGTCGATGAGCACGCCTTCCTCGTCGACCGTCGTGGCGCGCGGCGTCATCGAGCCGGGCGCCGAGCCGCCGACATCGGCGTGATGGCCGCGGCTCGCGACGAAGAACAGCGTTGTGACGCCATCTTCGGCGAAGACTGGGGTCACCACGGTGATATCAGGTAGATGCGTGCCGCCATTATACGGCGCGTTGAGCGCATAGACGTCGCCAGGCCGCATGCTGCCCGGGTTCTGCGCGATGATCGTTTCGACCGACCGATCCATCGAGCCGAGATGCACCGGCATATGCGGCGCGTTGGCGACGAGCCGGCCGTCCTTGTCGAAGACGGCGCAGGAGAAATCGAGCCGCTCCTTGATGTTGACCGAATAGGCCGTGTTCTGCAGCGTGACGCCCATCTGCTCGGCGATGGACATGAAGAGGTTATTGAACACCTCCAGCATCACTGGATCGGCCTCGGTGCCGACGGCGCGGCGGCGTTCGAGCTTGGCGACGCGTTCGAGCACGATGTTGCCACGGGCTGAGAGGGTCGCCTGCCAGCCGGGCTCGACGACGATGGTCTGGTGCGGTTCGATCAGCAGCGCCGGACCCTGGATGACGGCGCCGCGGGCTAAAGTCTCGCGCCTGAAGATGCCGGCCTCGTGACGGCCACCGGCCGCGTGAACCAGCGTTGTTTCGATCGGTAGGGGGGAGGAGGGCGGTGCAGGCTCGGCCGGCTCCTCGATGCGCGCGCCGCCGCCGACGGCCTCGACCTCAAGGCTTTCGACGACGATCGCCTTGCCCTCGAAGACGAAGCCGAATTGGCGCCGATGCGCCGCCTCGAAGGCAGCGATGAGGTCCGCGGCACCCTGCCAGGCAGCACCCTTGCCGGGGTTGCGGCGCATCGCCTCGATAGGGATGGGCGAATCCGTGCCGTCATAGCGAAGATGTGCGCGGGCAAAAACCGTGACGTCTGCGAGGTTTACGCCCTGTCCTGAAAGTTCGGCGACGACCTCGTCTTCAAGCGTCGATTCAAGGGCTTGAAGTTCTGATTCCGTTTCGGAGCCTAAACGCTTGACGAGCGCGCGGGTCCGATGGGCGCGGATATCGGCGAGGCCCATGCCATAGGCCGAAAGAATGCCCGAAAAGGGATGGATAAGCACAGTCGTCATGCCGAGGCTGTCGGCGACCATGCAGGCATGCTGGCCGCCGGCACCGCCGAAACAGTTGAGCACATAGGCGGTGACATCGTGCCCGCGCTGGACAGAAATCTTCTTGATGGCATTGGCCATGTTCTCGACGGCGATGTGCAGGAAGCCGTCGGCGATCTCCTCGGCGCTGCGGCCATCGCCGATCTCGGCGGCGAGCGCCTCGAATTTTGCGCGCACCACATCTGAATCGAGCGGCTGGTCGCGGCCGGGGCCGAAGATGCGCGGGAAATAATCGGGGCGAAGCTTCCCGGTCATGACATTGGCGTCGGTGACGGTCAGCGGGCCGCCGCGGCGATAGCAGGCAGGGCCTGGATTCGCGCCGGCCGAATCGGGTCCGACGCGGAAGCGGCCAGCTTCATAATGAAGGATCGAGCCGCCGCCGGCCGCGACGGTGTGGATGCGCATCATGGGCGCCCGCATGCGCACGCCCGCGACCTCCGTCTCGAACGAGCGCTCCAGTTCGCCGTCATAGTGCGAGACGTCGGTCGACGTGCCGCCCATGTCGAAGCCGATGACCTGGCCGAAGCCCGCCTCGGACGCCGTCTCGACCGCCGCGACGACGCCGCCGGCCGGTCCGGAGAGGATTGCGTCCTTACCCTGGAAGAGATCGGCGCCTGTGAGCCCGCCTGACGACATCATGAACATGAGGCGGGGGGCCGTCTGCGAGGCTTCGGCGCCGGTACCCCCCTCTTCAATTCTCCTCCACAAGGGGGGAGAGGGTTCGGTGGAGTCTGTTGCTGGCGTTGCCACCGCAGAAGCGGAAGAGCCCTCTCCCCTTGTGGGGAAGGGTTGGGAGGGGGGTACCGGCTCTGCCGCCGGAGATGACGCTCCCAACGCCCGCGCGACCTCGCCGACATAGCGGCGAAGGATCGGCGAGAGATAGGCGTCGACGACCGTGGTGTCGCCGCGGCCGACCAGCTTCATCAGCGGCGAGACCTCATGCGACACCGAAACCTGCGTGAAGCCGGCGGCGCGGGCAATGCGGGCGGCGATCTGTTCATGCTCAGGGTGGCGCCAAGCATGCATGAACACGATCGCCACGGCGCGGATTCCGTCGGCATGGGCCGCTGCCAGCGCTGCCGCGATTTCGTCCGGATCGGGCGTGGCCTCCACGGTGCCGTCGACGCGGACGCGCTCAGTGATCTCGGCGACGCGCTCATAAAGCAGCTCGGGCTTTACGATCTTCTTGGCGAAGATGTCGGGCCGCGCCTGGTAGCCGATCTCGAGCGCATCGCGGAATCCGCGGGTGATGATGAGCAGTGTGCGGTCGCCCTTGCGCTCGAGCAGCGCATTGGTGGCGACGGTCGTGCCCATCTTCACCGCGCGCACGAGGCCGGCAGGAATCGGTGCGCCGGCCGCAAGCCCGAGAAGCTCGCGAATGCCCTGGATCGCGGCATCGCGATAGGCGCCTGGATTTTCCGACAAGAGCTTGTGCGCGATGACGCTGCCATCCGGCCGCCGGCCGACAATGTCGGTAAAGGTGCCGCCGCGGTCGATCCAGAAGTCCCAACCGTTCGCGGCGCCGTTCGTCATGATCCGACCTCATCCGCCCGACCACCGGGCCCATTCCAAGAACCACAGGCCCGGCACAGGCCGCAAGACGGTGCAGTCTGCGTCGCACCCGCACCGATGGTCTCGCATCGCGGCAATCGATGCCTTATGTTCACGCGCCATGAGCATCTGGAGCCGTCTCGGCGACATCATCCACCGGATTCCCGGTTCCTGCGTCCTGATCGACCACGTCGTCGAGGCCGTTCGTGCGACGTTCGGCACCAGCGCCGAGCGCCGCCACGCCGCGTTCTCGATCTCGATGATCGCGCTTTCGGCCAAGATGGCCAAGGCCGACGGCGTTGTGACCGGCGACGAGGTGGCCGCGTTCGAGCAATTGTTCGAAATTCCTGATGCCGAGCGGCGCAATGTCGCCCGGCTGTTCAATCTCGCGAAGCAGGACGTTGCCGGCTTCGAGGCCTATGCGCGCAAGATCGGCGGGCTGTTTGCCGAGGGCGCGGAAATCTTCGAGGACATCGTCGACGGCCTGTTTCACATCGCCAAGGCCGACGGCATGGTTCACGAGGCCGAGATGGATTTCATCGGCCGCGTGGCGGCGGTGTTCGGGCTTTCCGAAAGAGCCTTCGCGCGGATCACCAGCCGCCATGTCGTGCCGGAGGAGGGGGATCCCTATCTGATCCTCGGCATCGACCGGGCCGCCAGCAATGAGGACGTCAAGCGTCACTACCGGCGGATCGTGTCCGAAACCCATCCCGACAAGCTGATGGCGCGCGGCGTCCCGGCCGAGTTCATCGCCATCGCGACGGCGAAGCTCGCCGCCTTGAACGGCGCTTATGACCGGATCCGGCAGGAACGAGCCTTTGCATGATCGGACGTAGCGAGCTGGCCGCTCTCTGGCGGCCATCGCCGAATTTCGGCGTTCGTGCCGAGGACACGCGGACGGATCTCGTCATCCTGCATTACACTGACATGGCCAGCGCCGAGGCGGCGATCGACTGGTTGTGCAATCCGGATGCTCAGGTCTCGGCGCATTACGTCATCGCCGAAGACGGCGCGATCACGCAGCTTGTCGACGAGGCGGATCGTGCCTGGCATGCCGGCGTCTCCTGCTGGCAGGGCGAGCGCGATATCAATTCACGCTCGATCGGCATCGAGATCGCCAATGCCGGACATGATCACGGCTATCCGGATTTCCCTGAAGTCCAGATTGACGCCGTGATCCGGCTCTGCCGCGACATTTCCGCCCGGCATGCCATCAAGCCGCAGGATATCCTCGCCCATTCGGACATCGCACCGGCCCGCAAGCGCGACCCCGGCGAGAAGTTCCCATGGGCGCGCCTCTCCGCCGCCGGTGTCGGCCATTTTGTGCCACCGGTGTCGATCAGCGACGGCCGGGTCATGAAGCCGGGCGACACCGGATTCGAGGTCGGCGCGTTCCAGGCTCTGCTGTTTCTTTATGGCTATGGGCTCGATGTGACCGGCGACTATGACCCTGCCACCGAAGAGGTCGTGACCGCGTTCCAGCGCCATTTCCGCCCGGCTCGCGTCGACGGCCTTGCCGACGTCTCGACCGTGCTGACACTGCATAAACTCGCCCGCGCGCTGGCGCCTCCGGGCATGGTCAAGGCCGTCGCCAAGTTTCGGCGATAAGGTTCCCGTGATCACGGGATCGTGAACGCAGCCTTCTGATCGTCGCCCGGTTGCCGCATTTCGGCACGCTTGCGCAGCGATTGGCTCCGTCATCATCCATGACGTGAGTGCTCTTTCCGTATGAAGACGTTTTGCGTAACCGGCCTTGCCGCGCTTGTCTCCCTCGTTTCCCTTGCTGCGGCTCCCGATGCCGCCATCGCCGGCTCCGCCCGGCTTCTGTCCTCAAACGCCGTGCGCGTCGCCGCGGCCGATCGCAGTGACGGCCGCTTCGACAGCCTCATCGCCAGCTATGCCAGCGCCAATAATGTTCCGATCGCTCTGGCCCATGCTGTCGTCACGGTCGAGAGCAACTACAATCCCAAGATGCGCGGCCAGGCCGGTGAAATCGGCCTGATGCAGGTGAAGCTCGGCACTGCGCGCGGCATGGGCTATCGCGGGACCGCGCGGCAGCTCTACGAGCCGGCCACCAATATCCGCTACGGCATGATGTATCTCGGCGAGGCGCGGAAGCTGGCGGGCGGCGACCTCTGCGGCACCATCCTCAAATATAACGGAGGCCATGGCGCCACGCGGATGAGCCGTGGGCCGCTCGCCTATTGCGGCAAGGTTCGCCAGCTTATCGCCATGAACTAGCCGCTCCGGCGGACCGCGGCGCGTTGCCGGCGGTCCCGGACGGGCTTGACCCGCCGCGCTATCCCCCATAGGTGCTGGCCGTGCCAGCTGGCTGGACGACCGCTCCTGCAAGACCGAAAGGTCGCCGGAGAGGAAAGTCCGGGCTCCATGGAAACACGGTGCCGGATAACGTCCGGCGGGGGCGACCCCAGGGAAAGTGCCACAGAGAGCAGACCGCCCGGCAAGCCTGAAAGGGCATGCCGGGTAAGGGTGAAAGGGTGGGGTAAGAGCCCACCGCGGGCCCAGCAATGGGAACGGCATGGCAAACCCCACCGGGAGCAAGACCGAATAGGGGCGGCACGGGCGCAAGCCCAGGCGTGTTTCCCAGCCCGCCGCCCGGGTTGGTTGCGTGAGGCGTCCGGCAACGGGCGTCCAAGATGAATGGTCGTCACGCGGTGGTTCGCCACCGCCCTACAGAACCCGGCTTACAGGCCAGCTGGCGCTGCCTCTTCCGGATCAAACGACGCAATCAGCGCCCCGCTGGTCGCGATTGCCGCCATGGGAAATCATGGGACGGCGGCAAGCGGGGCGCGGTCGCCACCCCTTGGGACGCGTCCAGGCAAGCAACGCCTCCGTAACTTCGGCGCTGCCGCTTCCGCGTGGGTCTTATCCACCGGCCTGGCTCGCTGCCCGTCCGTGAAAGTTCAGCCGGCGAAATGCAGGCGGAACAAGCATTTGCAACGAAAAATTAAGCTTAACGACTTCATGGTTTTCCACGGCCGCGCCTTGGCGGTGGAGACCGATTCCATTGACGCCCATGATGTCCCATGGTATCCCAAATCGTCCCGGAACGAAGGGGTCACCTTCGGCATCAAAGGCCGTGCTTGCGGCCCCTTTTGCGTCCCGGGCAAGCGTTCCCAGTTCGCGTCCGTGGGTTTTTGATCCGTGCTCGGAGACGGGCTGCGGAACGGGATTTCATGTGTCGTATCCGGAGCGGTCCGAGGGGCAATGGACGAGTTCGTTTCCACCTTCACCAACCGGTTGGATTCCAAGGGACGGGTGTCGATTCCGGCACCGTTTCGTTCCGTGCTGATGCGTGACGGATTCGAGGGACTTTATTGTTGTCCGACGCTGGACCAGAACGCCGTGGATGCGGGAGGCAACAGGCTCCGGGAGCAGATCCGCGCCATGCTGGCGCTGTTCGAGCCGTTCTCGGAAGATCACGAGCTGCTTTCGACCACGCTGATCGGGGAAAGCGAGATCTTGAGGATCGATCCGGAGGGGCGCGTCGCGCTGCCGGAAGCGATCAAGCTGCATGCCGGTATCGGCGAGGCCGTCACCTTCGTCGGACAGGGCTACAAGTTCCAGATCTGGGAACCGGAGCGCTTTGCCGCCTATCGCGAGGAAGCGAAGAATCGGGCGCGCGACCTGCGTCGCCGGCTGGGCGGACGCCGCGATCCGGGGGCTGTATCGTGACCGTCGCCGAAGCGGCCGCGCCGCGCCATATTCCGGTTCTGCTTGCGCCTGTCGTCGCGGCGCTCGATGCCAAGGCCGGCGAGACCATTATCGATGGCACGTTCGGCCTTGGCGGCTACAGCCGTGCACTGCTTGATGCCGGTGCCCATGTTGTCGCGATCGATCGCGATCCGACCGCGATTGCCGGCGGGCAGGGTCTGGTGCAGGCCGCGGCCGGCCGGCTGACGCTGGTAGAAGGCCGCTTCAGCGCGCTCGATACGATTGCCGAAGAGGCGGGCTTTGCGTCCGTCGATGGCGTCGTGCTCGATATCGGCGTCTCCTCGATGCAGATCGATGAGGCCGAGCGCGGCTTCTCGTTCCGCTTCGACGGCCCGCTGGACATGCGCATGGCGCGTCAGGGGCCGAGCGCCGCCGACATCGTCAATACCATGCCGCCGCGCGAACTTGCCCGAATCCTCCATGTGCTCGGCGAGGAGCGTCGCGCCGGCGCGGTGGCGCGTGCCATCGCCGAGGACCGCGTCGCGACGCCGTTCCTTTCGACCGCACAGCTGGCTGGCCTGATCGAGCGCGTGGTCGGGCGCAAGCACAGCGACACGATCCATCCGGCGACCCGCAGCTTCCAGGCGCTACGCATCTATGTGAATGAGGAGCTGGACGAACTCGGCGCCGCGCTCGCCGCCGCCGAGCGGATCCTGAAGCCCGGCGGCCGCCTCGTCGTCGTCTCGTTCCATTCGCTTGAGGATCGTATCGTCAAGCGCTTTCTGGCCGAGCGCAGCGAGGAGCGGGCCGGCGGCTCGCGACATATGCCCGAGCGGAGCATCGCAGCGCCGACCTTCCGCCTTGCCGGCAAGGGCCCCGTCGTTGGTGACGCGGCGGAGATCGCCATGAACCCCCGCGCGCGTTCGGCCAAGCTTCGCGCGGCTGTTCGCACCGATGCGCCGTCGCGCGCCTTCGATCCAGAGGCGGCCGGCGTGCCGTCATTGCCCATCTTCAAGGCGGAGCGAGCGTGATGAAGCGCGGCTGGAGCGTTTTTTGGGTCGCGCTGATGATCGCCGTCGCGGTCATTACCTATGCGATGAAGGACAGCGCCGGTCGTGCTGCCGATCATGTCGCGGAGCTGCGCACCAACATCGCCCGCGAAAAGGATCGGCTCAACGTGCTCCGCGCCGAATGGGGCGTCCTCGACCAGCCGTCACGGCTGCAGTCGCTCGTCGAGCGTTACAACAGCTATCTGGAGCTTCAGCCGCTCGACGTGCGCCAACTCGCCACCATCGCCGATATTCCGGCTCGGCTGCCCGGCGCCATGGAGACCGGCGTCGACGCCGTGCCGAGCGCGATCATGCGCAGCGCGACGGCTGGTCATCGCGGCAACGCGCCGAAGCTTGACACCATTGAGACCGGCAGCATCGACGCGCCGGCGAAGCCGCGCACCGCGCATCCGGCGCCGGTGCGCCGCGTCGCGCCGGTACCGAAGGCGGCCGCGCCCGCAATGCCTGCCCAGCCCGAGACGGGGTACCTCGAATGACGATGACGCTCACCGACCGTCCGGACGTCCTCAACCGCCCCGCCACCGTCGCGCCGCGCGGCGAGCCCGCCGCCGTCACCGCGCGGCGCCGCCAGGACCAGACCCGTAATCGGGTCCTGCTCGCCATCCTCACTTTCGGCCTCGTCTTCTGCGTTATCGGCGGGCGGCTGCTGATGCTCGGTCTCAGCGATCCGACGGGCGCCGCGGCGCGCGGCAGCGCCGCCTCGGCCGTCGCGACAGCGCGTCCCGACATCGTCGATCGCAATGGCGAGATCCTCGCGACCGATATCCGCACGGCTTCGCTCTTCGCCGAGCCGAACAAGATCGTCGATCCCGACGAGGCGACCGAGCTGATCACCAGCGTGCTGCAGGACCTCGATGCGACCGCGCTGCGCAAGCGCCTGTCGACCAAGGCCGGCTTCGTCTGGGTCAAGCGCGAGATCACGCCGACCCAGCAGGCTGAAATCCACGATCTTGGCATTCCGGGCATCGGTTTCCTCAACGAAAACAAACGCTTCTATCCGGGCGGCCCGGCGGCGGCGCATATCGTCGGCCTCGTCAATATCGATAATCAGGGTATTGCCGGCATCGAGCGCACCATCGACGAGCGTGGCCTCAGCGACCTGCACAATGCCGGCTTCGCGATGAAGACCAACAGCCAGCAGCCGGTGCAGCTCTCGATCGATCTGCGCGTCCAACATGTGCTGCGCGACGAGCTGGTCGGCGCCATGCAGAAGTATCAGTCCGCCGCCGCGATGGGCGTCATGATCAATGCCAAGACCGGCGAAGTGGTCGCGCTCGCCTCGATGCCGGATTTCGACCCGAACGCGCCTGTCGACGCCAACAAGCCGGACCGGCTGAACCGCCTGACGGCCGGCACCTATGAGCTCGGCTCGGTGTTCAAGAGCTTCACCTTCGCCATGGCGCTCGACAGCGGCAAGGTGAAGATGACCGACAGCTTCGATGCACGCTCGCCTATTCGCGTTGGCCGCCAGGCGATCCACGATTCGCATCCGCAGGCCCGGTTCCTGACCGTGCCGGAAGTGTTCCAGTATTCCTCGAATATCGGCACCGCCAAGATGGCGATGGTCATCGGCAGCCAGACGCAGCAGGAATATATCCGCCGCTTCGGGCTGATGACAAAGCTGAAAACGGAACTGCCGGAAGTGGCGACGCCGCAGCTGCCGAAGCGCTGGAGCGATGTCACCACGATGACCGTCGCCTTCGGCCATGGCATCGCGATCACGCCGATGCAGGCGGCGATGGCCGACTGCGCGCTGGTCAATGGCGGCTACCTGTTCCCGCCGACCTTCTTTCCCCGGACGCGCGATGAGGCCTTGTCTCAGGCGACCCGCGTCGTTTCGCAAAAGACCAGCGACGAGATGCGCTGGCTGTTCCGCTTCAACGCCGTCAAGGGTTCCGGCCGCCACGCCGATATCCCGGGCTATGTCGTCGGTGGCAAGACCGGAACGGCCGAAAAGGTCGTCAATGGACGCTACACCGAGGGCCACTATCTCAATTCCTTCCTGGCGGTCTTTCCGATGGATGATCCGCAATATGTGCTGATGATCTCGGTGGATGATCCGAAGCCCGAGAAGGCCGGCATGCCGGCTCTGGCCGCCTGGAACGCCGCCTATGTCGCCGGCAATGTCGTCCGCCGCTCGGCGGCTTTCCTCGGGGTCCAGCCCCGGACCGAGCAGGAAAGCAACCCCGATGCCATGCTCGTGTCGTATTGAGCGCCGATGGAGCCGCCGCTTCGGCTCCATGACTAGAAGGAACGCTCCTGATGCGACGTAACCCGACGATCCGCCTCGGCGACCTTGCCTCGACCGACTTCCCGATCAGCCCCGAGGCTGCCGCCGTCGAGATTACGGGCCTTTCGTCGGACAGCCGCGCGGTTCAGCCGGGCTTTCTCTTCGCCGCCCTCAAGGGCGGCGCCGTCGACGGCGTCCGCTTCGCGCCCGACGCGGTGAAGCAGGGGGCGGTGGCGCTGCTCTGCGCCGCCGATTCATCGCTCGCCGCCGATCCCGGTGTTCCGGTGCTTCGCGCCGCCGATCCCCGCATTGCGCTCGCCCGCTTCGCCGCACGCTTCTATCCGCGACAGCCGGAGAAGCTCGTTGCCGTCACGGGCACTGCCGGCAAAACTTCGGTCGCGGTGTTTGCGCGGCAGATCTTCACCGCCGCCGGCCATGCCGCTGCCTCGATCGGCACGATCGGCATCGTCGCGCCGACGGGCTCCGAATATGGCAGCCTGACCACGCCCGATCCGATCGCGCTGCATGCAGCGCTTGATCGCCTCGCGCGCGCCGGCGTCAGCCATGCCGCTTTGGAGGCGTCGAGCCACGGGCTTGACCAGCGCCGGCTCGACGGGGTTCGTCTCGTGGCTGCCGGCTTCACCAATCTCGGCCGCGACCACATGGATTATCATCCGACGGTCGAGGACTATTTCGCCGCCAAAATGCGCCTTTTCGCGGAAATTCTGCCTGAAGGCGCGAGCGCGGTGATCGACGCCGACGGACCCTTTGCCGAACGGGTGGCGACGATGGCCGGCGATCGCGGCCAGCGCATCATTTCGACCGGTGCGGCCGGGGAGGGCATCCGCCTCCGCTCCGCGCGCGCCGATGGGTTGCATCAGGTGCTCGAACTCGACGTGTTCGGCGAGCCGATGACGGTCGACCTGCCGCTCGCCGGCGCCTTCCAGGCTTCGAACGCGCTGGTCGCGGCCGGTCTCGCCATCGCCGCCGGCGTCGCGCCGGCCGAGGCGATCCGGGCTCTCGCCAGCCTTGAGGGCGCGCCGGGTCGGCTCGAAAAGGTCGCCGTCACCAAGCGCGGCGGCGCGGTTTTCGTCGATTATGCCCACAAGCCCGATGCGCTCGATCATGCCCTGGCGGCGCTTCGCGCCATGACGGGCGGCCGGCTCGTCGTCGTCATCGGCGCGGGCGGCGACCGCGATCCCGGCAAGCGGGTACTGATGGGCGAAGTCGCGACGCGGCGGGCCGATATCGTCATCGTCACCGACGACAATCCGCGCTCGGAAGACCCTGCCACGATCCGCGCCGCGATCCTTGCCGGCGCTCCCGGCGCGATCGAGATCGGCGATCGCGGCCGCGCCATCGCCGAGGCAGTGTCGATGCTCGGCGAGGGTGACGTGCTGTGCGTCGCGGGCAAGGGGCATGAGACCGGCCAGATCGTGAAGGGCGTCGTGCATCACTTTTCCGACCATGAAGCGGTCTTGGCGGCGATCGACGCGGAGGTGGCGGCATGACCGGACCGCTCTGGACCTTCGATGCCTTCGTCGCCGCGATGCGCGGCAGGCCGACCTCGATCGCCGCGCCCGCGATTTCCGGTGTCTCGATCGACAGCCGCACCGTCAAGCCGGGCGAAGCGTTCTTCGCCATTCGCGGCGATCGGTTCGACGGCCATGACTTCGTCGGCAAGGCCGCCGCGCAGGGGGCGGCTGTTGCCGTGGTGGCCGAGGACCGGCTCGCGGCGCTCGGCCGTATGACGATCCCGCTGGTGGTGGTCAGCGACGTGCTCGGCGCGCTCGAAGAGCTGGGACGCGCCGCCCGCGCCCGCTCTCATGCCGGCATCGCCGCCGTCACCGGCAGCGTCGGCAAGACGACGACCAAGGAAATGCTGGCGCGCGCGCTCGGCGCGACCGGGCCGACGCATTATTCGCCGGCCTCGTTCAACAATCACTGGGGCGTGCCGATCACGCTGGCGCGCATGCCCGAGGATGCGGCCTATGCCGTGTTCGAGATCGGCATGAACCATGGCGGCGAGATAGAGCCTCTGGTGAAGATGGTCCGGCCGCATGTCGCGATCATCACCACGATCGAGCCCGTGCATATCGAGTTCTTCCCCGAGGGGATCGACGGAATCACCCGGGCCAAGGCCGAGATCTTCGCCGGCATCGAGCGCGGCGGGGCGGCGATCCTCAACCGCGACAATCCGCAATTCGAGGCGCTGGCGCTGATGGCGATCGACGCCGGCATCGAGCGCGTGCTCGGCTTCGGCGAAAATGCCGACGCGGAAGCCCGGCTGACGGCGCTCGACCTCTTGCCGGACCAGTCGCATGTCAAGGCCGACATTCTCGGCCGCGAGATCCGCTTCACCATCGGCGCTCCCGGTCGTCATTTGGTCCAGAACGCGCTCGCCGTGCTGCTCGCGGTGCATCTGCTTGGCGGCGATCTCGACCTGGCCGCGGATTCGCTCAGCGGTATGGCTGCTCCCAGCGGCCGCGGCGCGCAGCACCTGCTCAGCCTCGCTGATGGCACCGCTGCGCTGCTCATCGACGAAAGCTACAACGCCAATCCGACCTCGATGCGCGCGGCGATCGCCGTGCTCGCCGCGACGCAGACGGGACCCGGCGGCAAGAAGATCGCGGTGCTCGGCGACATGCTGGAGCTTGGCGAGCGTTCGGCGGAAATGCATGCCGGATTGCTGGAGCCGCTGGTGGCCGCGGGCATCGATCGTGTTTATTGCGCCGGCCGGCTGATGCATGCGCTCTGGCAGGTCTTGCCGAGCGATATGCAAGGCCAGTATGCCCAAACAGCAGAGGAACTCGACGTGATTCTCGGCGACGCCATTGCAGGCGGCGACGCGGTCATGGTCAAAGGCTCAAAGGGCAGCCGGATGACGCCCCTCGTCGACAGGTTGACGACCCGTTTTGCCCCGCCTGCGACTGTCATTGCAGCGTCGGAACCCGCGATCGAAGGACTCGACTGATGCTCTATTTCCTTGGGGATCTTTCGGCGCAAGTCTCTGCTCTCAACGTCTTCCGCTACATTACCTTCCGCGTCGGCGGCGCCACGATGACGGCGCTCATCGTCGTGTTCCTGTTTGGGCCGTCCATTATCCGAGCGCTCAAGGTCAAGCAGGGCAAAGGCCAGCCGATCCGCGAGGATGGGCCGCAGAGCCATTTGCTGACCAAGAAGGGCACGCCCACGATGGGCGGGCTCATGATCTTGTTCGGGCTCATCGTCTCCACGCTGCTCTGGGCCAATCTCGCCAGCTTCTATGTCTGGGTCGTCCTGGCCGTCACCGTTGGCTTTGGCCTGATCGGCTTCTATGACGACTATCTCAAGGTGACGAAGCAGAGCGACAAGGGCTTTTCCGGGCGCTCGCGCCTCGCGATCGAGTTCCTGATCGCGGCCGTCGGCTGCTATTTCCTGTCGCGCCTTTCAGGCGGGCCGCTGGCCGACGCGCTGACCTTCCCCTTCGTCAAGTCCTGGGTGCTCGATCTCGGCTGGTTCTTCGTGCCGTTCGGCGCCTTCGTCATCGTCGGCGCCGGCAATGCCGTGAACCTGACCGACGGTCTCGACGGTCTCGCCATCGTCCCGGTCATGGTCGCGGCGGCGAGCTTCGGCGTGATGGCCTATCTCTCGGGCAACGCGATCTTCGCCGAATATCTGCAGATCCATTTCGTCCCCGGCACCGGCGAACTCGCCGTCATCTGCGGCGCGATGTTCGGCGCAGGCCTCGGCTTCCTCTGGTTCAATGCCCCGCCTGCGGCGATCTTCATGGGCGACACCGGTTCACTGGCGCTCGGCGGCATGCTCGGCGCGATTGCAGTTGCGACCAAGCACGAGATCGTGCTTGCCATCATCGGCGGCCTGTTCGTGCTGGAGGCGGTCTCCGTCATCATCCAGGTCGCCTCGTTCAAGCTGACCGGCAAGCGCGTGTTCAAGATGGCGCCGATCCACCATCATTTCGAGCAGCTCGGCTGGACCGAGCCGCAGGTGGTGATCCGGTTCTGGATTATCGCCATCGTGCTGGCGCTGGTCGGCCTTTCCAGCCTGAAGCTGAGGTGAGCCGATGATCGCGGTCACCGTCTTCAAGGGTCGGAAGGTCGCCGTGTTCGGTCTCGGCGGCAGCGGCCTCGTGACGGCCAAGGCGCTGGCGGCTGGCGGCGCGATCGTTTCTGCCTTCGATGACAATGCCGATGCTCTCGCCAATGCAGCGGCGTCCGGCGTTCCGACCGCTGATCTTCGCGCCGCCGACTTCTCCGACTTTGCGGCGCTGGTGCTTGCTCCCGGCGTGCCGCTGACCCATCCCGCGCCGCACTGGACCGTCGTCAAGGCGCGTGCCGCCGGCATCGAGATCATCGGCGACATCGAGTTGTTCTGCCGTGAGCGGCGCGCGGTCGAGCCCGAGGCGACGCTGGTCGCGATCACCGGGACCAATGGCAAATCGACCACCACGGCGCTGATCGCACATCTGTTCAAAGTCGCCGGCCGGACGGTCGAGATCGGCGGTAATTTCGGGCCGGCGATCCTGTCGCTGGCGCCGATCGATCGTGACCGCGTCTATGTGATCGAATGCTCCTCGTTCCAGATCGACCTGGCGCCGAGCCTCGATCCGACGGTCGGCATCCTGCTCAATGTCACCGAGGATCACCTCGATCGGCATGGCAGCATGGAGCGCTATGCGGCGATCAAGGCGCGTCTGGTCGAGGGCGCGGTGACGGCGATTGTCGGCGTCGACGACGACTGGAGCGCGGGCATAGCCTCCGATATCGCCGAACGCGGCAAGCCGCTGGAGCGCATCTCGGTGCGCCGGCCGGTTGCAGATGGCTATTACGCCGACGGTACGATCCTCTACGAGGCCGACGACGCCTCGGTCCGGCCGATCGCCGATCTCGCCGGCATCGGCTCGCTACGCGGGGTCCACAACGCGCAGAATGCGGCCGCGGCGGTCGCCACGGCGCGGGTGCTCGGGCTTGCGGACGATGTCATCCAGCAGGGCCTTTCCTCGTTTCCGGGCCTCGCGCACCGGATGGAAGAAGTGGCGCGGATCGGCAAGGTTCTGTTCGTCAACGATTCCAAGGCGACGAATGCCGACGCGGCCGAGAAGGCGCTGGCGAGCTTTCCCCGCATCTACTGGATCCTCGGCGGCAAGCCGAAGACCGGCGGCATCGACAGCCTTGCTCCCTATTTCGGCCGGATCGCCAAAGCCTATCTGATCGGCGTCGCCGCGGAGGCGTTTGCCGCCCGGCTCGGCACCGAGGTGCCCTATGTCGTGGCCGGAACGATGGACCGAGCGGTCGAACTTGCCGCCGCCGATGCAGCAACCGATGCCGCCGCCGATCCTGTGGTGCTGCTGTCGCCGGCCTGTGCCTCATTCGACCAGTACCGCAATTTCGAAAAGCGCGGCGACCATTTCCGCGAACTCGTCCTTGCCCGCGCCGGGGCGGACATTTCCGAGGAGGTCAGGTGATGGTCAGCAGGGCCGATCGTGGCGTCTTCGCCGAATGGTGGTGGACGGTCGACAAATATCTCCTGTTCTCGCTGCTGGCGCTGATGGTCATCGGCGTGGTCCTGTCGCTCGCCGGCAGTCCGCCGGTCGCCGAGCGCATCGGGCTCGACAGCTTCCATTTCACCGAGCGCCATGTCGCCTTCCTGATCCCGACCATCGCGATCATGCTGGCAACCTCAATGCTGTCGCCGCGCGATGCGCGCCGGGCGGCGCTCATCGTCTTCGTCCTGTCGATCATCCTGATGTTCGCGACGCTGTTCATCGGCCAGGAGGTCAAGGGCGCCCGGCGCTGGATCAATCTCGCTGGCTTCTCGCTGCAGCCTTCGGAGTTCATGAAGCCCGCTTTCGTGCTGCTCTGCGCGTGGCTCTTCACCGAGCATGAGCGCCGCAGTGACATCCCCGGCAACATCTTCGCGATCCTGCTGCTGACCATCGTTGTGGCGCTTCTGGTGGCGCAGCCCGATCTCGGCCAGACGACGCTCATCGTCCTCGCCTGGTCGTCGGTGTTCTTCATGGCGGGCTTGTCCTGGTACTGGATCGCGGCGCTGGCCGGCCTTGCGGGCGGCGGGGCCGTCGCGGCCTATACGGTGTTTCCGCATTTCGCCGGCCGCATCAATCGCTTCCTCGATCCTGCGACCGGCGACACGTTCCAGGTCGATACGGCGTTGCAGTCGATCCTTGGCGGCGGCCTCTTCGGCCGGGGACCGGGCGAGGGCATTGCCAAGCGCATCCTGCCGGACAGTCATACCGACTTCATCTTCGCTGTGGCGGCCGAGGAATACGGCACGCTGTTCTGCATCGGGCTGATGCTCATCTTCGCGTTTATCGTCGTGCGCGGCCTCAGCCACAGCCTGAAGAACGAGGACCCGTTCATCCGCCTCGGCTCGGCCGGCCTCGTCGTCATGTTCGGCGTCCAGTCCGTCATCAACATGTCGGTCAATCTCAACTTGATCCCGGCGAAAGGCATGACGCTGCCCTTCATTTCCTATGGTGGCTCGTCGATGCTGGCGCTGGCGTTCCAGATGGGCCTCGTGCTGGCGCTGACGCGCCGCCGCTTCGAGCCGATCCGCCTCACCGCAGGCCTTGGCCGCTACGGCACCGAAGCCCGGGCCGGAGCGAGCTGAGCCGTGGCCGGTACGATCCTGATTTCTGCCGGCGGTACCGGCGGCCATCTGTTCCCCGCCGAGGCGCTCGCCCATGCGCTGGCCGGGCGCGGCTGGACGATCCATCTCGCGACCGACCATCGCGTCGAGAGCTATGGCCAGACCTTCCCGGCGGTCGAGACGCATATCATTCGCTCGGCAACGCCGTCGGTGAAGTCGCCGGTTGCGATCGCCTCGGCGCTCTGGAGCCTTTATGGCGGCTATCGGCAGGCGAAGACCATGCTCCGGCGGGTTGCGCCCGTGGCGGTCGTCGGCTTTGGCGGCTATCCGACCGTGCCGCCGCTGCTTGCCGCTGTGCATCTCAAGATCCCCACCGTGGTGCACGACGCCAATGCCGTCCTTGGCCGCGCCAATCGGCTGCTGGCGCCGCGCGCCAGCGTGCTCGCGACCTCCTTCGGCGAAGTCGGCTTTGCTGCGGGCCTGAAGACGCGGATCGTGCAGACGGGCAATCCGGTGCGCCCGGCCGTAATCGAGGCGAGCCGCGTTCCCTATGATCCGCCCCGACCGGACTTGCCGCTGCGGCTGGTCGTGTTCGGCGGCAGCCAGGGCGCGCGCTATTTCTCCGACGTCATGCCGGCGGCGCTGGCCCGGCTCGGCGAAGCCGACCGTGCGCGACTTTCTATCGTCCAGCAATGCCGCACTGAGGATATCGAGAGGGTCCGCGCCGCCTATGGTCCGCTCGGCGTCAAGGCGGAGCTCGCTCCGTTCTTCCGCGATCTGCCGGCCCGCATCGCGGCGAGCCATCTCGTGCTTTGCCGTTCAGGCGCTTCGACGGTCAGCGAACTTTCCGTCATTGGCCGCCCGGGCATCATGGTGCCGCTGCCACATGCCATCGATCAGGACCAGAGCGTCAACGCCGCCGTACTCGCCAAGGCGGGTGGCGGCTGGGTCGTGCCGCAGGCGGAACTCACCGCCGAGCGGCTCGCCGGCGATCTCCAGGATTTTCTCCGCGACCCGGCCCGGCTTTCCGCCGCCGCAGCGGCGGCGCGCTCCGTCGGCCGCCCCGATGCGGTCGAGCGGCTCGCCGATCTCGTCGAAGAGGTCGCCAGCACAAGGAACACGCGTTCATGAAGATGCCCAGCGATATCGGGCCGGTCCATTTCGTCGGCATCGGCGGCATCGGCATGAGCGGCATCGCCGAAGTGCTGGTCAATCTCGGCTATCGCGTGCAGGGCTCTGATTCGGCCGAAAACGCCAATGTCCAGCGCCTCAAGGCGAAGGGCGTCGCGATCGCCATCGGCCATGATGCGGCCAATCTCGGCGACGCCCGCGTCGTCGTCGTCTCCTCGGCGATCAAGCCGTCCAATCCGGAATTGAAGGCGGCGCGCGAGCGTCTGCTGCCCGTGGTGCGGCGGGCCGAGATGCTGGCCGAACTGATGCGCCTCAAAAGCGCCATCGCCATTGCCGGCACGCATGGCAAGACCACCACCACCTCGATGGTGGCGGCGCTGCTCGACGCCGGCGGGTTTGATCCGACCGTGATCAATGGCGGCATCATCAACGCCTATGGCACCAATGCGCGGCTCGGCGCCAGCGACTGGGTCGTTGTCGAGGCGGATGAGAGCGACGGCACCTTCGTGAAGCTTCCTGCCGATGTTGCGCTCGTCACCAATATCGATCCCGAGCATCTCGATCACTATGGCTCGTTCGACAAGGTCCGCGACGCCTTCAAGCAGTTCATCGAGAACATCCCGTTCTACGGCTTCGCCGTGATGTGCATCGATCACCCTGAGGTGCAGAAGCTGATCGGCCGGATCGAGGATCGCCGCATCATCACCTATGGCGCCAATCCGCAGGCCGATATCCGCTATCGCGACCTTCGCACCGAGGGTTCGATTTCGCGCTTCACGGTCGAAATCCGCGACCGCGCTTCGGGCGCGATGACCGAGATCGGCGGGCTCGTGCTGCCGATGCCCGGCGAGCACAATGTCCAGAATGCCACCGGCGCCATCGCCATCGCGCATCAGCTTGGCATCTCGGCCGATCAGATCCGCAAGGGCCTTGCCAGCTTCTCGGGCGTGAAGCGCCGCTTCACCCAGACCGGCACCTGGAACGGCGTCGCGATCTTCGACGATTACGGCCATCACCCGGTCGAGATCGCAGCGGTGCTCAAGGCCGCCCGTGCGGCGGCGCATGAGGCGCATGTCATCGCCGTGGTGCAGCCGCACCGCTATTCACGGCTGCACGACCTGTTCGACGGCTTCAGCACCTGCTTCAACAATGCTGATACCGTCATTGTCGCGCCTGTCTACGCCGCGGGAGAGGCGCCGATCGAGGGGATAGACCGCGATCATCTCGTCGACGGATTGAAGGTGCGCGGCCACCGCGACGCGCGCGCGCTCGACGGGCCGGAGCAACTGGCGCCGATGATCGCCACCATTGCAAAGCCCGGCGATTATGTCGTCTGCCTCGGCGCCGGCTCGATCACAAACTGGGCCTATGCGCTGCCGGGCGAGCTGGAAAAGCTCGGGAATATCGCGTGAGCTTCTCGGATCTCCCCCTCGACCTCACCGACATCCGCGGCCGGGTGACGCCGGATTTCGCGCTCGACGCGGTGACGTGGTTTCGCGTCGGTGGGCCGGCCGGGGCGCTGTTCCAGCCGGCCGACGAGGCCGACCTTGCGTTGTTCCTGCAGCGACTGCCGGATGAGATCCCCGTGCTGGTGATCGGCGTGGGCTCCAATCTCCTGGTTCGCGATGGCGGCATTCCCGGCGTCGTCATCCGCCTGTCCGCGAAGGGCTTCGGCGGCATGGAGCGGCTTGAGGGGAATCGCATCCGCGTCGGCACGGCGTTGCCCGATAAGCGCGTCGCGGCCTTTGCCCGCGACGAAGGCTTGTCCGGCTTCGCCTTCTATCACGGCATCCCCGGCGCCATCGGCGGAGCGCTTCGGATGAATGCCGGCGCCAATGGCGGCGAGACGCGGCAGAGGCTTGTTGAGGTCACTGCGCTCGATCGCAGCGGCGCGCGGCATATCCTCTCCAACGTGGCCATGGGCTTCACCTATCGCCATACCGGCGCCGCCGAGGATCTGATCTTCACCGAGGCGGTCTTCGAGGGCGAGCCGGCCGAAAGGTCCGCCATCGAGGCCGCGATGGCCGAGGTCGAAGCGCACCGGGAGCGCGCGCAGCCGATTCGCGAGAAGACCGGCGGCTCGACCTTCAAGAACCCGCCCGGTCATTCGGCCTGGAAGCTGATCGACGAGGCCGGCTGTCGCGGGCTGATGGTCGGCGGCGCACAGGTTTCGGAAATGCACTGCAATTTCCTGATCAATACCGGCACGGCCACGGCCCACGATCTCGAACTGCTGGGCGAAACGGTGCGCGCCCGCGTGCTGGCGACCAGCGGGGTTAGGCTCGACTGGGAGATCAAACGGCTCGGCCTGCCGGGCGCGGCCGGACCGGTGGAGCCGTTTCTCGGCGCCTGACGGTCCCGGCGTGTTGGCGCCGCTTTGGCTCAAGGCGTTCGGGAGCGCCAGAATAGCAAGCCCGGGTCTCCGAGGCCCGGCCGGCCGTCAGCCGTCCAGTCTTCCGTAGCTGAATGGCGCCGGCGCCTGAGTCGTTTTGCCTCGGCTTCGGAGCCTGCCTGGTTAACGTTCGATTACCTCTTCCCTGACATAGTCCCCGGATCGATTCGAAAGGGGTTAACTGTCTTGGCGAAGCACGTCGCCGTCCTGATGGGCGGGTGGTCGAGTGAGAGGCCGGTTTCTCTCAATTCGGGCAAGGGCTGCGCTGACGCGCTCGAGACGGCCGGCTACCGCGTCACGCGTGTCGACGTCGGGCGCGATATCGCGGCCGTGCTGGCCGCACTGAAACCCGATGTCGCCTTCAATGCCCTGCATGGGCCGTTCGGCGAGGATGGCTGCATCCAGGGCGTGCTCGAGATTCTGGGCATCCCCTATACCCATTCCGGCGTGCTCGCTTCCTCGCTCGCGATGAACAAGGCGCGGGCCAAGGATGTGATGAAGGCCGCCGGGATTCCGGTTGCCGAATCCATCCTGATGCACCGGCTCGATGTCGCCAAGGCGCATCCGATGGAGCCGCCCTACGTGGTGAAGCCTGTCGCCGAGGGGTCGAGTTTCGGCGTCCTGATCGTCCGCGAGGGCGCGCTTCATCCCCCGCAGCAACTCTTTGCTGAGGATTGGGCTTTCGGCGACACGGTGATGGTGGAGCGATATATCGCCGGACGCGAGCTCACTTGCGGCGTCATGGGCGAGGAAGCCCTTGATATCATTGAGCTCGTGACCGCCGACGGTGGCTGGTACGACTACGACGCCAAATATTCCGACAACGGTGCACGACACGTAATTCCCGCGCCGCTTTCACCAAATATTTACCAAAGTATACGGAATCTATCAGTGCGGGCGCATCGAGCTCTCGGGTGTCGCGGCATCAGCCGGGCGGACTTCCGATACGACGATCGCCCGGACGGTACGGGGCAGCTGATTTGCCTTGAAGTGAATACCCAGCCGGGCATGACGGCGACGTCGCTGGTCCCGGATATGGCAAGGCATGCCGGAATGAGCTTTCCGGAACTGGTGAGCTGGATGGTGGAGGACGCGTCGTGCGGCAGGTAGATGGCGGACTAGCGAGCGGGCAGGGAGGGCGTGGTCTGGCGGACATCGCCGCGCCGGCCGGGTTGCGCATGCCGTCCTGGCTGCACCGCAAGATGAAGGCCGTGGCGCGCCTCGAGCGCCGCCTGCCGCCGCATATCGGCCTCGAACTCACCGCGCTGCTGTTCATCGCCACCGGCATTGCCGGCGTCGTCTCTGCCGGCCGCACCAGCGAGCTGGTCGCCTCGCTGTCCAATGCCGGCGGACTCGTGGTCGAGTCGGTCAAGATCACGGGTCAGATCGAGACCTCCGAGGTCGCCGTGCTGCAGAAGCTCGATCTTCCGGTCGACGCTTCGTTGCCGGCGATCGACGTCGCCTCGGCGCGCGAGCGGATCGAGACGCTGCCCTGGGTGCAGACGGCTTCGCTGCGCAAGGTCTATCCTTCGACGCTCAAGATCACGATCGACGAGCGCCAACCCTACGTGATCTGGCAGCATGACCAGCAGCTCCAGGTACTCGACGAGACTGGCCGCGTCATCGGCGATGCCAGTGATGCGCATCGCGGCCTTGTGCGCGTTCTTGGCGACGGCGCGGAAAGCCGCGCCACCGAGGCGCTGGCGCTTGCCGACAGCGCACCGGGGATCCGCGCCCGTCTCAAGGCGGCGGTCCTCGTTGGCGAACGGCGCTGGAACTTCGTGCTCGACAACGGCGTCACGCTGATGCTGCCGCAGGACGAACCGAAGGCTGCGCTCGCCCGCATCGCAGGGTTCGACCAGAGCGACAATCTGCTCGGCCGCGACATCGTCAGCGTCGACCTCCGCCTCGGCGACCGCATGTTTGTCCGGCTGACGCCGGAGGCTGCGGCGCGGCGGCAGGCCGATCTCAAGGAACAGGCGAAGCTTGCCAAGCGCAAGGGAGCGAGCACCTGATGGCCCTGTTCGTCACCTCCGAAAGCCGCCTCAAGCCGCTGCCGGCCAAGAAGGCAACCATCGTTTCGATCCTCGATGTCGGATCCTCGAAGGTGTGCTGCCTCATTGCCAAGCTGAAGCCGCGTGAACTCGGCGACGTTCTTCCGGGGCGCACCCATGCCGTCGAAGTTCTCGGCATCGGCCATCAGCGCTCGCGCGGCATCAAGTCGGGAGTCGTGGTCGATCTCGACAAGGCCGAGCAGGCGATCCGCCTCGCGGTCGACGCCGCCGAGCGGATGGCTGGCGTCACTGTCGAATCATTGATCGTCAACGTTTCCTGCGGCCGTCTCTCGAGCGAAGTCTATTCGGCGAGCGTGACTCTCTCCGGCCATGAAGTGGTCGAGAACGACATCAAGCGCGTCCTCGCCGCCGGCCGCGAGCACACGGTCACTCCGGAACGCGCGCCGATCCATTCGCTGCCGATCGGCTATGCCATCGACGGCAATGGCGGCATCCGCGATCCGCGCGGCATGCTCGGCGAGAAGCTTGGCGTCGACATGCATATCGTTACCGGCGAATCCGCGCCGCTGCGCAATCTCGAACTCTGCATCACGCGCTGCCACCTTTCCGTCGAGGCGATGGTCGCGACGCCCTATGCCAGCGGCCTTTCGGCCCTTGTCGACGACGAGACGGAACTCGGCGTCGCCTGTGTCGATCTCGGCGGCGGCACGACGACGATCTCGGTGTTCATGGACGGCCAGTTCGTGCATGCCGATGCGATCGCCATCGGCGGCCAGCACGTCACCACCGATATCGCCCGCGGCCTCTCGACCCGTATCGAGGATGCCGAGCGGCTGAAGACTATGCATGGCAGCGCACTGCCTTCGGTTTCCGACGAGCGCGACATGCTCTCGGTGCTGCCGATCAGCGACGACGACCGCGACGTGCCGAACCAGATTCCACGTGCTGCGCTGACGCGAATCATCCGGGCTCGCATCGAGGAAGTGCTCGAACTCGTCCGCGACCGGCTCAACCGTTCCGGCTTCCAGACCATGGTGGGGCGTCGCATCGTCCTGACGGGTGGTGGCAGCCAGCTCGCGGGCATCAACGAGGCAGCGCGGCGGATCCTTGCCCGCAATGTGCGCCTCGGCCGCCCGCTCGGCGTCACAGGGTTGCCGGAGGCGGCGAGGGGGCCGGCCTTCTCGGCAGCGGTGGGCCTTCTGATCTATCCGCAGGTTGCCCAGATCGAACAGGTCGCGGCAATGCGCGGAGTGCGGATGCCGATGTCCGGGACGGGGGGCTATTTCTCCCGCGTCGGACACTGGCTCCGGGAGAGTTTCTGATTGCCGAAAGGCGGAGCGCACGCGGCGAGGCGCTTCAATGGACGAAAATAGGCCGGTCTAACGCCACCGGCTGAGGGGTCAGACGACGAGGTCTCCATGACGATCAACCTGAAGATGCCGGATATTACTGAGCTTAAGCCCAAGATCACGGTCTTCGGCGTTGGCGGCGCTGGTGGCAACGCCGTCAACAACATGATTCGCTCTGGGCTGGAGGGCGTAGAGTTTGTCTGCGCCAACACGGACAGCCAGGCGCTCATGTCGGCGCGCGCCGAGCGCCTTATCCAGATGGGCACGGCGGTTACCGAGGGTCTCGGTGCTGGTTCGATGCCTGAAATCGGCAGGGCCGCCGCCGAGGAAGTGCTGGACGAGATCAACGATCATCTCGCCGGCTCGCACATGGTCTTCGTCACCGCCGGCATGGGCGGCGGCACGGGCACGGGCGCTGCCCCGGTCATCGCCCGCACGGCCCGCTCGCACGGCATCCTGACCGTCGGCGTCGTCACCAAGCCGTTCCAGTTCGAAGGCGCGCGCCGCATGCGCGTTGCCGAAGCGGGCATCCGCGAACTGCAGGAATGCGTCGACACGCTGATCGTCATTCCGAACCAGAACCTGTTCCGCATCGCCAATGAGAAGACGACCTTCGCGGACGCCTTCGCCATGGCCGACCAGGTGCTCTATTCGGGCGTTGCCTGCATCACCGACCTGATGGTCAAGGAAGGCCTGATCAATCTCGACTTCGCCGACGTCCGTTCGGTGATGCGCGAGATGGGCAAGGCCATGATGGGCACGGGCGAGGCCTCCGGCGAGCGCCGCGCCATTCTCGCGGCCGAGGCAGCGATCGCCAACCCGCTGCTCGACGAGACGTCGATGCATGGCGCGCGCGGTCTGCTGATCTCGATCACGGGCGGCAAGGACCTGACGCTGTTCGAGGTTGACGAAGCCGCGACCCGTATCCGCGAGGAAGTGGATCCGGACGCCAACATCATCCTCGGCGCCACCTTCGAGGAAAGCCTTGAAGGCGTCATCCGCGTCTCCGTCGTCGCCACCGGTATCGACAGCGAGGTCCGCGAGGACGTCACGCCGACCGAAGTGCGCATGGCTGAGCTCAACCAGCGCATGAAGGCGGCCGCCCAGGCTGCCGTCCAGCCGGCTGGTCGTGCGCCGCAGGCGAACACCGAACTGCGCGCCGCGGCTCCCTCGCCGCAGCAGGCAATCCGTCAGCCGGTGCAGTCCTATGCACCGGCGCAGGTGGCGAGCCGTGATCCGGGCGTCACCATCGCCCCGCTGCATCAGCCGCAGTCGGCGCTCTCCTACGCCGAGGCCGAACTCGATCACGAGTTCGACCTGGTTCCGGCGCCCGTCGACACGCATGACCACCATGCCCAGCAGACCTTCATCCCCCCGGCGGCCGAGGCTCCGGCCTCCAGCCGCATGCCGCGGGTCGAAGACTTCCCGGCCGTGGCCCAGCGTGAAATGCAGGCGAGCCGCAACGAGGAGACGCAGGACGAGGACCGCGGTCCGATGGGCCTTCTGCGCCGTCTCGCTCATCTCGGCCGTCGCGAGGACGAGAATGCGCCGGCCCAGCCGCAGCGGGCTCCAGCCCCGCAGGCTGCCCAGCGGGCTCCGCAGCAGGCTCCGCGCCAGCAGGCTCCGGCGCCGCAGGCTGCACGTCCGCAGCAGGCTCCCCGTCAGGCACAGCCGGCGCAGGACCCCTACCGCCAGCGCCAGCAGGCCGAACTCGACCCGCATGGCCGCGTGATGCCGCGCGAGCAGCGTCATGAGGACGACCAGCTCGAGATCCCGGCCTTCCTGCGTCGCCAGGCGAACTGAGCGACTGCAGCATTCGATCATGAGCCCGGCGGTTTTCCGCCGGGCTCTTTCGCATCCGCGGCATGGCATTCCCCCGGGGCCGGCCGCGTAACATACGGTTAGAAACCGTGATTTGTTGCCGACGGGGGCGAGCCGTATCTTCACTCTACGAATTGCTGCTTTGCAGCGTGATTCCTCGCCGTGAACGGTGGGTGCTCACGCGAGGCGATCGGCAAGAGAGATGAAGCGCGACTGGGACGCCGCGTACACTGGCGGTCCCTTAGAGGTTCAATTCATGCCAAAGCGTTCGGCCACACCGCAGACGACGTTGCGTGATCGCGTTGTTGTTTCGGGTATCGGTGTGCATAGCGGCCAGACGGTTTCGATGGCCCTCAATCCGGCGCCGGCCGGCAGCGGCATCACCTTCCAGCGCGTCGACAACGCCGCCTCCGAATCGGTCACGATCAGCGCGTCGATCGACAATCTCTCCGCAACTGATTCCTGCACGACGATCGCCCGGATGGGGCTATCGATCGCCACGATCGAACATCTGCTCGCCACCTTCAACGGTCTCGGCGTCGACAATGTGGCGATCGAGATCGATGGCGCCGAAGTGCCGATGATGGATGGCAGCGCCAGCGACTTCGTCAGCCTGATCGGGCAGACCGAGATCGTGCGGCTCGCCGCGCGCCGGCGCTTCATCAAGGTCTTGAAGCCGATCCGGCTCGATCAGGGTCCGGCCTTCGCAGAACTGCTTCCCTTTGATGGCCGTCGCTTCGAGATCGACATCGACTTCGATTCGCCGCTCATCGGCCGCCAGGCCTTCGTGATCGACCTGACGCCGGCGACGTTCCGCCGCGATCTGGCGCGGGCGCGCACCTTCGGCTTCCTGCGCGATGTCGAGACCTATTGGTCGCGCGGCCTCGCGCTCGGCTCCTCGCTCGAGAACACCGTCGTTCTCGGCGATGACCGCGTCCTCAACCCGGAAGGTCTGCGCTTCGCCGACGAGTTCGTGCGTCACAAGGCGCTCGACGCGGTGGGCGATCTGGCTCTGGCGGGCGCTCCGATCCTCGGCGCCTACCGCTCGTATCGCGGCGGTCATCGGCTGAATGCGCGTATCGTCGAGGCTTTGCTGGCCGATTCGACGGCCTGGACCTTCGTTGATGGAACGGCTTCGCCGCGGCGCGAGCCGGTTCGCGCCGAAGTGCCGGTGCGTCTCTCCGCAGCCGCCTTCGGCCCGGAAAAGTCCTGAAGCCGCGGGCGGCCCGGGCCAAACTCCCCGATTTCGATTGTGACGCCGCCGACACTGCCGATGGGCGCCTGCCTTGAAAATGCGCCAATGCGCTGGCAGGGCTGGTGACATACTGATGCCGTTTCGGCTAGAGAAGCGGCAGTGCTTTGACCCGTCGATAGAGGCGAGGCCGGTTCCGCTGGCTCGAATTCCTGCATGACCCTGATCGATGCGACCATGCCTTCTGCAACGGCGAAGCTGGGGCGGAAGGGGGCGGCTGCGATGCGCGTTGTCCTTCTTTGCTCGTTGGTGGCGCTCGCCGGCTGCCTCGGCAAGGAAAGCGACTCGGATCAGCCCGACATCCCGGCCGGCGAGCTCTACAATCAGGGCCTCAAGCTGATGTCCGAGGGCAAGCTACGTGCCGCCTCGGCGCGGTTCGGCGAGGTCGACAAGCAGCAGCCCTATACAGAATGGGCTCGCAAGGCCCTGATCATGCAGGCCTTCACCTATTATCGTCAGGGCAAGTATGACGATACGATCGAGGCGGCGAAGCGCTATGTCTCGCTCTATCCGGCAAGCCCCGACGCTGCCTATGCGCAGTACATGATGGGCCAGTCCTACTTCAAGCAGATCCCCGACGTGACGCGCGACCAGGAATCGACCCAGCGCGCGATCGACGCGATGCAGGAAGTCGTCGAGCGGTATCCGCAGTCCGAATATGTCGATGATGCGCAGAAGGCGATCATCGTTGCCCGCGACCAGCTCGCCGGCAAGGAAATGCAGATCGGGCGCTATTATCTCGAGCGCCGCGAATATCCGGCCGCCATCAACCGTTTCCGGACGGTGGTAACGCAGTATGGCAATACGCGTCAGGTCGAGGAGGCGCTCTATCGTCTGACCTCAGCCTATTTCGCCATGGGCATCGTCTCCGAGGCGCAGACCGCCGCGGCCGTGCTCGGCCACAACTTCCCGGATTCGCCCTGGTACAAGGACGCCTATTCGCTGCTGCAGACCGGCGGCGTGTCCCCGTCCGAGAATAAGAGCTCCTGGATCAGCCAGGCGTTCCATTCGGTGACCGGTCTCGGTAAGACCTGAGGCGCGGAGTTCCGATCGTCCGATGCTCGCTGCCCTGTCCATCCGCGACATCGTCCTGATCGACAGGCTCGAGATTGATTTCGCGCCGGGCATGACGGTGCTCACCGGCGAAACCGGCGCCGGCAAGTCCATCCTGCTGGATGCCTTGGCGCTTGCCTTGGGCGGGCGCGGCGATGGCGCCCTTGTCCGCCACGGGTCAGCGCAGGGGCAGGTGAGTGCGGTCTTCGATGTCGCGGCCGATCATCCTGCGCGGCAATTTCTCTCCGAAAACGCCATCGACCATGATGGCGAACTGATCCTTCGTCGCGTCCAGACCGTCGACGGGCGGACGCGCGCTTATGTGAACGACCAGCCTGTCAGCGTCGCGCTTCTCCGCGATGTCGGGGCGCGGCTCGTCGAGATCCATGGCCAGCATGACGACCGCGCGCTGGTCGATCCGGCCGTGCACCGACAGTTGATCGATGCCTTTGGCGCGCTCGAGGGGGATGTCGCCGCGGTCGGAGCAGCGCATCGCGGTTGGCGCGCTGCCGAGAGCGAGGTTGCGTTGCTGCGGCGGCGCATCGCCTCCGCGCGCAGCGAGGGCGACTATCTCCGCGCCTCGGTCGATGAACTGCAGCGCCTCGCGCCGCAGGTCGGCGAGGAGACCGAACTCGCCGCCATCCGTCACCGGATGATGCAGATCGAAAAGATCGCGAGCGATCTCAGCGATGCACATGAGACGGTCGCCGGCCATGCTTCGCCCGTTCCGACCCTAGCCAGCCTCGCGCGGCGCCTCGAGCGCAAGCGCGACCAGGCCGGCGGGCTGCTGGACGGTGTCGTCGAGGCGATCGACCAGGCGATTGACGCGCTGGAGGAGGCGGAGAGCCTGCTCGAGGCCGCGATCCGGACCAGCAATTTCGATCCCAAGGAGTTGGAGCGCGCCGAAGAGCGGCTGTTTGCGCTGAGGGCGGCCGCGCGCAAGCATGACGTCCCGGTCGAGGGGTTGGCGGGCCTTCGCGCGAAGATGGAGGCGGATCTTACCGCGCTCGATTCGGGCGAGGAGCGGCTGGCGGCGCTGGAAGCCGCGGCTGCGCAGGCGCGTCAGGCTTTCGACGCTGGCGCCGCCGCGCTCTCAGCGGCCCGCCGCATCGCCGCTGAGGCGCTGGAGCGGCGCGTTGCCGAGGAGTTGCCGGCGCTGAAGCTGGAGCGCGCTGCTTTCATCGTCGCGATCGATAGCGATAGTGAGGCGCGCTCGGACAGCGGCATCGATGCAGTGTCCTTCGTCGTGCGCACCAATCCGGGCACGCGGCCGGGACCGTTGATGAAGGTCGCATCGGGCGGCGAGCTGTCGCGGTTCCTGCTCGCGATCAAGGTCGCGCTGGCCGATCGCGGCTCGGCGCCGACGCTCGTCTTCGACGAGATCGACACCGGCGTCGGCGGTGCGGTCGCCGAGGCGATCGGGCGGCGCCTGGCGCGCCTCGCCGAGCGGGTTCAGGTCCTGTCGGTAACCCATGCGCCGCAGGTCGCGGCCCGGGCCTTCAGCCATATGCTCATCGCCAAGACGCTCGTCGCAGCGCCTGGCGAGGAACGCGTGGCGACCGGCGTGACGCCGCTCCGTGGTGAAGAGCGGCGCGAAGAGATCGCCCGGATGCTCGCCGGCAGCGTGATCACCAAGGAAGCGCGGGCTGCAGCGGCCCAGCTCATCGGCGGCGGCGCCTGAGTGCCTCAGCGGCGCCGATAGACATTGGCGCGGGCCACCAGCGTCTCCTCGCGCGCGCCACCCTCGAAGAAGGGGCGCAGTGCCGCCTCGAGATCGGCCCGGCAGGCCTCGATTCGGTCACCGAGCACCGCCACCGACGTCGAGGAGCGCGTCAGCAGCCGCTCGAACAGGGCCTCCGGCGTGATCGTGTGCGTGAAGACATGTTCGATCGCCTCGGTCTCGGCGAAGGGCGTCGCGTCGAACCAGCTGGCATAAACCTTGGCCCAGCCGGTCTCCTTGCGCGACGAATAGGCGAGATTGACCGCCTCGAAGGCCTCGTGCCAGGGGTTCCGCTCATCCTTGGCCGGTGAGGCGCCACAGATCAGGATCGCGCCGCCATCCGCGAGGATGTGCTCCAGCACCGGAGCGGTCGAGGCCTTGTCCATCCAGTGCAGCGCGCGGCCGATCGTGACGAGGTCGAAGCGGCCGATGTCGGCCGGCAGATCTTCGGTCCGCAGCGCGATCAGCGGCAGCGCGACGCCGGCGACAGCCGCCTCGATGCGCGCGGCCGCCAGCATGTTGGGCTCAGGGTCGACGCCGAGAATCGAGCCGACATAAGGCTGGAAGCCCAGCGCGAGTACGCCGGGGCCGGTGCCGAGATCGATCAGCCGCTCATCGCCCTTCATGGCGAGCCGCTCTGCGGCGAGCGCGAAGAAGCCCGGCGGGTAGGGCTCCCGATACTGCAGATATGTCCCGGCCGTCGTCGCGAAGCGTCCCATCGCCGTGTTCCTTCCCGTGAGCGCCCCCGCGCTGTTCCGATCCGACATGAGCGCCGAATCACGACCGCTTGGTGTCAGCAGGCGCGGCATAGCGGCGGCTCGGCATTTTGCCGCAGGCGAGCCGTCGCCGGGCACCAATGGCTGCCTCGCGCGTTGATCACAAAGCTACAGCCTCAGGCTATTTTTCGTAAGGGAACATTATTTGATCGGGGAATGTGACAGTGGTCACGGCCATGCCACAAAACTCGTCCTAAAAGGGCATCCTGCGGTTGTTGCTGGAGTGTCCTCCTCCCGTTTGCGCTCCAGTGCCCGCCGGCCCTCGTGCATGACCTCCCGCATGCGCGACCATACCTTAGAGAATTGCAATGTCCGCCATTTCAACGGCGTCCGCGACCCGCGCGGCGACCGAGCCGTCCTTCCTCGAATTCGTGCTGATCATCGCCTTCATGATGGCGCTGGGCTCGATGTCGATCGACAATCTGCTCCCTGCCTTCGATCCGATCCGGACTGATTACGGCCTCGCCTCGACCAATGAGGTGCAGTTGATCCTGACCGTCTACATGATCGGCTTTGCCGTCATGCAACTGTTCTATGGTCCAGCCTCAGACATTATCGGCCGCAAGCCGACGCTGATGATCGGCCTCGTCGTCTTCGCCGTCGGCAGCTTCATCGCGCTGTTCTCGACCAGCTTCGAGATGCTGCTGGTGGCGCGACTGATCCAGGGCATGGGCGCCGCTGCAACGCGCATCCTGTCCGTCGCCATCGTGCGCGACCGCTTCCAGGGCCGCGACATGGCCCGCGTGATGTCGCTCACCATGATGGTGTTCATCATCGTGCCGATCTTCGCGCCCTCGATCGGCAGCCTCATCCTTCTGTTCGGCACCTGGCATACGATCTTCGTCTCGATGCTGGTGCTCGCGGTGCTGCTCGCCCTGTGGTTCGGCAAGCGCATGCCGGAGACGCTGCATCCTGAATATCGGATGCCCTTTTCGATGAAGCGGATCGGCGATGGCGCGCGGCGCTGCCTGTCGCAGCGGGCGACGGTGGGCTATTCGACCGCGATGGCGCTGATGTTTGGTGCTCTGATGGGCTATCTCGGCTCGACACAGCAGATCTTCGAGACCGAAGTCTATGGTCTCGGTGCGATCTTCCCGGTCGTGTTCGGCTCGCTGGCTGCAGTGATGGGCGTCGCTTCGTTCATCAATTCGCGTCTCGTCCGGCGGCTCGGCATGCGCCGCCTGTCGCATTTCGGCATTTCGGCCTATGTCGTGTTCTCGGCCGCGATGGTCGCGCTGGCGCTCATCTATGGCGGCAAGCCGCCACTGATCCTCTTCGCCGTGGCGCTGGCGGGCTGTCAGTTCCTGTTCAGCCTGACCATGCCGAACTTCAACACCATGGCCATGGAACCGCTCGGCGACATCGCCGGCACGGCGTCGTCGCTGATCGGTTGCTACACGACGATTGTGGGGACGCTGGTCGGGCTCGCCATCAGCCAGAGCTTCAATGGCTCGGTGCTGCCGATGGCGCTGGGTTTCCTGGTCGTCGGCATCACGGCCTTCATCACCGTCGTCGTCACCGAGCGCGGCAAGCTGTTTCAGCCGCACCATGCCGATCCGCTGCCTGCAGCTGAAAGCTTCGGCGGACATTGATCGCCGACGATCAATGATCTCCCGTCCGCGGCGCCTTGCTGCGGCCGGGATCGAACACGAATGGTACGGCGCCACGAAAATTCTCGTCGACAATGACGGGTCGTGCTGCCGGCGGTTCGGCGCGCTGGGCGCAGTCGGTGCGCTCGCAGAGCCGGCAATTGGTGCCAATTCGCGCCGCGCCGCCGCCGCTGTCATCGGCATAGACCAGCCGGCCAGCATATTTCATCTCGCAGACGAGACCGATCGCAAAGCGGGCTGCCCGCGCGGGATAGGGTTGCTGCGCGCCGCCCACCGCCGCGGCGATCGAGAAGAAGGCGCTGCCATCCGGCATTTCCAACCGCTGCGTCAGGATCGCGCCGGGGTGGCGGAAGGTCTCGTGCAGGTTCCAGAGCGGGCAGGTCCCGCCATGGCGCGAGAGATGGAAGCGGCCCGAGGCGTGGCGCTTCGAGACATTGCCGGCATCATCGACGCGGATCATGAAAAACGGCACGCCGCGCGCCGCCGGACGTTGCAGCGTCGTCAGGCGGTGGCAGACCTGTTCGAGGCTCGCCCCGAAGCGCTGCCCCAGCACGGCGATGTCATAGCGGCAAGCCTCGGCGGCGGCGAGAAAGCGGCCGTACGGCATCATCAGCGCCCCGGCGAAGGCGTTGGCGAGGACGATGCGGAACATGCGCCGCGCGGTGGCATCGGCAGGCCCGGCCTCGTCGAGGATCGTGTCGATGAGAGCGGCGTGCTCGATTGTCGCGAGCTGGAACGCGGCCTGGAACACACGGCTTGGCGGCGAAAGCATCTCTGAGAGCTGCAACTGCCGCCGATGGCGATCGAAGCGGCGCAGCGCGCCAGCCATGACCTCGGCCGGCAGGATCCGCAGCCGCACGCCATGACGGATCTGCAGCCGGCCGGCGAGGGCGGCCTGAAGGTCCATGCCCGTTTCGGCAAGTTCGGCGGCGAGGCTCTCGGTCGCCTCGTCCAGCGCCGGAAAGTAGTTCTTGGCAGCCTCGATGGCGCTGCGCACCGCCTCCACCGGGTCGAACGGCCTGGCATCGCCGCCGCCCCCTGCCTCGGGCGCCCGCGCGGTCTGCTGATAGGCCTGGTACAGGCGGCGGAGAGCATCGGCGACAGACGGGCAGGCTTCGACGAGATCGCGCAATTCCTGCGGTGGCACCGCGAGATCGCGAAACAGCGGATCGCCCATCACAGTGGCGAGTTCCGAAAGGCTGCGGTCGTCCTCGGAGGCGGCGAGGGCGGCGATATCGAGATCATAGATTTCGGCGAGGCGGATCAGAACCTGCGCCGAAACCGGCCGCTGGTTGCGCTCCATCAGGTTGGCGTAGCTCGGCGAAATCCCGAGATCCTCCGCCATCCGGGTTTGGCTGAGCCCGAGATCGCGGCGCAGCCGCCTGAGCTTGCCGCCGATAAAGAGCTTTCCTGAACCATCCGCTGTCATAGTTTTACAATTTGACTCATTGGGCTGTCACGCCGTGACACATCCACTCGATTGACCCGAAATGCCATTGTTTCTCAGTGTTCTAATCGACAGATTGCCGTTGTCGATGTTGTTGCATTCCTCGATGCAGCCGATGTCACAATTTGTCAATGGAGCTAAAGATGTCACGGACTTTCGAAGCCTTCCTCGCCAGCCAGCCCAAGGGCCGTTTCGACGGCATCAGCCGCCCCTATGGCGCTGCCGACGTGGCCCGGCTCGCCGGGTCCGTGCCGATTGCGCAGACGCTGGCAGCGCGCGGCGCTGAGCGGCTGTGGCGCCAGCTGCAGATGAAGCCCTATGTCCACGCGCTCGGCGCCGTCACGGGCAACCAGGCGATGCAGATGGTCCGGGCTGGGCTCGAAGCGATCTATCTCTCCGGCTGGCAGGTTGCGGCCGATGCCAATACGGCTGGCGCGATGTATCCGGACCAGAGCCTCTATCCGGCCAATGCCGGCCCGGAGCTTTGTCGCCGGATCAACAAGACGCTGCAGCGCGCCGACCAGATCGAGCGCGGCGAGGGGGCAGTCTCGCGCGACTGGTTCGTGCCGATCGTCGCTGATGCAGAGGCCGGGTTCGGCGGCCCCCTCAACGCCTTCGAGATCATGAAGGCCTATATCGAGGGCGGCGCCGCCGCCGTTCATTTCGAGGATCAGCTCGCTTCCGAAAAGAAGTGCGGCCATCTTGGCGGCAAGGTGCTGATCCCGACCGCGCAGCATGAGCGCAACCTGATCGCCGCGCGGCTCGCCGCCGACGTCATGGGCGTTGCCACGCTCATTGTCGCTCGTACCGATGCGGAATCGGCGCGGCTCATCACCTCCGACATCGACCCGCGCGACCGTCCCTTCATCATGGAGGGCGAGCGGACCGCAGAGGGCTTCCACCGCCTGAAGGAGGGAAGCGGTCTCAATCATTGTATCGCCCGCGGCCTCGCCTTTGCGCCCTATGCCGATCTCCTGTGGTGGGAGACGTCGCATCCGGACCTCGACGATGCCCGCGCCTTCGCCGAGGCGATTCATGCCCGCTATCCCGGCAAGCTGCTGGCCTATAACTGCTCGCCGTCCTTCAACTGGCGCCAGAAGCTCGATCCGGAGACGATCGAGACCTTCCAACACGAGTTGGGCGCCATGGGCTACCGATTCCAGTTCGTCACGCTCGCCGGCTTCCACGCGCTGAACCATTCCATGTTCCAGCTCGCCAGCGGCTATCGCGATCGCGGCATGGGCGCCTATAGCGAATTGCAGCAGGCAGAGTTCGCTGCGGAGGCGGATGGCTACACCGCGACGCGGCATCAGCGCGAGGTCGGCACCGGTTATTTCGACCAGGTGGCGCTGGCGATCAGCGGCGGCCACTCCTCGACCACCGCTATGGCGGCGTCGACCGAGGCCGAGCAATTCCTGACGGCAGCCGAGTGACAGGAGACAGCATCATACAGACCCATCGGTTCTGGATCGTCGGCGGCGAATATGTCTCGACCGCCTTTGAAAGGCTCATCGAGGGGAGTGAGCGCGTGCTCGGCCCCTATCCCGAGCGCCGCGCCGCCGAGGACGCGTGGCGCCGGCTATCGGAAGCCAGCCGCAGCCAATGCTGCGTCCGCTACACGATCGCGGCTGAACGCTAGCTGGACCGATCCGGTCCTCCGCCCGCCGGTCGGGGGGCCGGATCAATCGAGCGCCGCGACGCCCATATCGGAGGCGCGTTGGAGGCGTCCCGATTGGCAGCAGGCTCGCTTGACGTGCGATCCTGAACCGCTGCCCTCAGATTGACTTGCAGGGTCCTTGTCGCAATGGTCGGCAGCCGGCCCACCGACGAGTCCCGATCATGACAGGAATAAAGACGCGCGATCCCGCGCTCCCGTCCGAACATCAGTCCGATGCCGGAGGGGCGGGGTTCATCTCGCAGCGGCTTGCGGCTGCGGAAGTGAGGCTCGCCGCCCTGTCCGAGGCGCTGGAGCGGCAGACGGCACGGGAACAGGAACTGACCGAGCGGTTCAACGAGCGCTCGCACGAGCTCGTCCGGGCCCAGCGCCGGCCTGTTCGCACGCTTCTTCACTATCTGGCGTTCAAGATGCTCAAGGCGCTGTCTTCCAGAGCCTCGCCGCTGCCGGGCAGGATGAAGTCGCGCTTTGCCCGCAGCGCCGCAAAGCGCGATCCGAAGCAATATCTGCCGGAGAGCCGCCCTCTCATCCCCGTAGAGCCCGACCCGGCCCGAGAGGTCGTGGTCCTCAGCGGCGCGCTGCTGCGTCGCGCCGATCTGCCGGATATCGTCATCGTGAGCCATGAGGCGAGCCGGTCCGGCGCGCCGATCCTTGCTCTGAACCTCGCGCAGACTTATGCCGAGCGCTACAACGTCATCGTGATTTGCCTGCGCGGCGGCGATCTCGTGGACGACTTCCAGGCGGCGTCCACGGCGCTTTACGTCACCAGTCAGCCAATCGGCAGCGCCGAACATCTCGCGCCGATGCTCGATGCCCTGTGCGAAGCGGCTCCGCCGCTTTTCGCCGTCGTGAACTGCATCGAGTCGCGCCCCATGCTTCGCGCCCTTGGTGAGCGCGGCATTCCCACCGTCGGGCTCTTCCACGAATTCGCCTCGAACATCCTGCCGAAGACGGCGTTTGCCGAGGCGTTCCGATCCGCCGACCAGATCGTCTTCTCGACCGAACTCACGATCGAGAATGCTCTGGAGCACACCGGATACGTTCGGACCGAGCGGTTCCATGTGCTGCCGCAGGGGCGATGCGCGCTACCTGGCCGGACGGTGTCCGAGGCGTCGCGCCAGAAAGAGCGGGACCGACTCTCCGCCGTCCTGCAGCCGAACGGCGCCGAGGCTGGCGAGTTCCTGGTGCTGGGTGCCGGCTATGTGCAGATGCGCAAGGGCGTGGACCTGTTCATTGATGTCGCCCGGCGCGTGCTCTCGACGCCTGAGGGCCGATCGGCGCGGTTCGTCTGGATCGGGCCGCTTTATGATCCCGAGCGGGATGCCGGCTATTCGGTCTATCTCAAGGACCAGATCGAGCGCGCCGGCTTGTCGGATCGTATGAGGATCGTTTCCGAAACCTCGGAAATCGATCACGCTTATGCCCTGTCGAAGCTGTTGCTTCTGACCAGCCGTCTCGATCCGCTGCCGAATGTGGCGATCGACGCCATGTCGGAGGGCTTGCCGGTTATCTGCTTCGACAAGACGACCGGCATCGCCGATCTTCTCGTCGAGGCGGGTCTTGGCTCGTCCTGCGTCGCCGATTATCTCGATACCGCTCAGGCAGCAGACAAGCTCAGCGACCTCATCCGCAGTCCAGAACACTATGGCGCAGTCGCTGAGGCGACCCGCGCGTTTGCCGCGGTCAGGTTCGATGCGAAGGCCTATGCACGGCAGATCGAGGATTTGGCGCTTTCGGCCCGGGTTGCTGCGGAACGGCTCGACGATGATCTCGCGCTGATTGCCGGGGCTGCTGCCTTCGATGCGGATTTCATGCTTCCGGCCCATCACGGTGCTCGTTCAGCGGCCGAGGCTGCCCGGTTCTACCTGACGGAGAACAAGCGGATCGCTGAACCGCGCCGGCCTGAGCCGGGCTTCAACCCGCTGGTCTATGCAGAGGCGATGTCGGCGGGCGCGCAGCCGGGACGGGATGCCTATGCCGAATTTCTGCAGCGGGGTCGGCCTTCGGGGCCCTGGCTGCTACCGGTCGTCCGCGCCGCCGATCCGCCACCTCAATTCGTTGCGACCCCGCCCATCCGGACGGCCCTGCATATCCACGCTTACTATCCTGACATCGTCCCGGCGATCACCGAGCGCCTCGTGATCAATGGCTACCAACCGGATCTTTTTCTCAGCGCCGCCGACCAGGCGAGCCTTGATGCGGCGATCGCGCTGCTCGATGCCTATGGCGGGCGGATCGCCGATGCGCGGGTGACCGTCAATCGCGGCCGCGATCTCGGCCCGCTTCTCACCGCGTTCGGTCCAGTCCTCGTTCGGGATTACGAGCTGATCGGCCATGTCCATACCAAGAAGAGCGCAGAGAACGCCGATCGCGCCATGATCGACCGATGGGTGCACCTTCTCTACGAGAACATGATCGGCGGCGATCGGGGCGGGCCGATGATTGACCGCATCATCGCTCACTTTGCCGGGGATGACAGGCTGGGCATCGTCTTCCCGTCCGACCCGAACATCCTGGCCTGGTCCGCCAACAGGACAATCGCGCGCGGCCTCGCGGCAAGGCTCTACCTTGGTCCGCTTCCCGATCATTTCGACTTTCCGATGGGATCGATGTTCTGGGCTCGGTCCAAAGTCCTTGAGCCGTTTGTGGCGCTCGGGCTGGATTGGGGAGACTACCCGTTGGAGCCGGCCGCTTATGACGAGACAATTCTGCACGCGATCGAGCGGCTGTTCGGCATCGTTGCCGAACGTCGCGGACTGAATGTCGCGGTCAGCCATGTGAACGGGGTCACACGGTAGGGCAGGCTGCTTCGGCACGATGGAAGTTGCGACTTCGCTGATTTTATCGGGGCCGAGATAGGAAAAATCATCCCACCGAAAGATGATATCGCTTTGCGCTTGCCTCGAAAACGATAGCTTCTCGTGCGGGGCGCAGGGCTTATCTCATCAAGGCTCGGGACCATATGGTGGAGCGTCGGGCTGTTTCCGGTCATCAGGGCGAGGTGATGTCCGTTGAAAGCATCGACTGCGGGAGGAGAGGAATTCCGAAGTGGATTGGTTGCATGAGGTTCGGGCGGGTTGTTCCGATCAGGTAGTTGCTTCCGGCGGTTCGGGCCCCGGGCAAGACGCCAGCGCGGCTGCGCGGCGAGGCCATGCGCTTCGGGCGCCGCGGTTCGGTAAGGGACATTGCTAGGATGTCGCCCAATCAGAAGATCCTGACGGTCACGCGGCCGTCGCTTCCGCCCTTCGACGACATGGTCGGGATGCTGCGCGAAATCTGGGATAGCGGCTGGCTGACCAATGGCGGCCCGTTTCATGAGCGCCTCGAGGCTGCACTCGCCGAGTATCTCGGCGTCCGGCACATCTCGCTGTTCTCCAACGGCACGCTTGGTTTGATCACCGCGTTGCAGGCGCTCGAGATTGAAGGCGAGGTCATCACCACGCCGTTCTCCTTCGTTGCGACCTCACATGCCCTGCTCTGGACGCGGCTCACGCCACGTTTCGTCGACATCGATCCCGAGACGATGAATCTCGATCCGGACAAGATCCGGGCCGCCATCACGCCGGCGACGACAGCCATCCTGCCGGTGCACTGCTATGGTCGTCCCTGCGATGTCGAGGGCATCGAGGCGATCGCGCGCGAATACGGGCTCAAGGTCATCTACGACGCGGCCCACGCCTTCGGCGTCCGGCGGGCTGGCGACAATCTCTTCGATCACGGTGATCTCTCCGTGCTCAGTTTCCACGCCACGAAGGTGTTCAACACTTTCGAGGGGGGCGCCATCGTCTCGCCCGATGCGGCCATGAAGCTCAGGATCGATCAGCTCAAGAACTTCGGCTTTGTCGACGACGTCACGGTCGTTGCCGCCGGCATCAACGGCAAGATGAACGAGTTCAGCGCCGGGCTCGGCCTGCTGCAGCTGCGCGATATCGATGCCATGATCGAGCGGCGCGCCGCAATCGACGCCCGCTACCGCGACCGCCTGCGCGACATCGCCGGTATCGCCCTCGCGGCACCGAGCAATGACGCGCGGCCCAATCACTCCTATTTCCCGATCCTGGTCGGCCCGGATTTCCCGCTTTCGCGCGACGAGCTCTACACACGCCTCCGCAACAACGGCATCTTCGCGCGTCGCTACTTCTATCCGCTGATCAGCACATTCGGTATGTACAAGGACATTCCCTCGGCCGCTGCTGAGAACCTGCCGGTTGCAACGCGGATCGCCTCCGAGGTGATCTGCCTGCCGATCTATCCGGCGCTGGAGGATCACGACGTCGACCGCGTTATCGCCGTGATTGGCGCGGCGGCGCGGCGGTAGCGCAGATCGGGCGATAATCCGAGAGCGTTTTGCCGGGCGACGTCAGCCGCCCGGCTTGAACTCGCCTTGCCTGTAGCGCGGGAAGTAACCCTCGGCTGTCGGCGATAGGCCGCGATTGAGGCGACGGAACTCGTCCTCCAACAGCACCGCGCCGCAAATGTAGGTCGGCAGCGTGTACGATGACCAGCCGGTCTTGAAATGGGCGAGGCCGCCGGCCTCGTGACCAGCAGGGACGCCGCCCAGTGTCAGGCGCGTGCTATGCGGACGGAAATATTCGATCGCCGCCTGCATCAGCGGATAGGACACCGCACGGTCATAGCCGGCCTCGGAATAGGCGGAGAGATGCGCATAGACATTCTCGCCATCGCGGAAATACCAATCGGCACCGAGCAGTTCACCACCGTTCCAGGCCGTCGCGACGACGCTGCCGGGGGTGCCAATCTGGCGCGCGAAGATGGGCTGGGAAAACGCGCGCATGTCGGTGATATGCTTGCGCTCGACCAACGTCTGGTAAAGCCGCACCCAGTGTTCGAACAGCGACGCATCTGGCGCTGCGATCTCGATCCTCAGATCGGTCGCCGCTGCGGCAGCGCGCAGCTTGCGACGATGGTGGCGGCTGACGCGCGCCGACGCCGCGCCATTGAGTTCAACGATGAAATGCTGGTGTAGCGGACGGACGATGTCGAATGCGGCTTCAAGCTCGTTCAGCGCCACATCGGCAAACGGATCGGTCGCGATCGTTGCCGAAACGAAGCGCCCTTCAAGGGCGCGGATGTCGGCTCCTAGAGCGATCCAGTTGCGGCAGCCGAACATCGGATAGGCGTTCGCGAGATCGCGGAGGCCGGGTTCGATGGCGCGCGCGACGAGATGCCCAACCGCATTGGGGAGCGGCACGAGGTCTGCGGCTTCGGCCAGTGAACGCGCATATTCAAGGGACGCGTAGCCAACGCCATCATCCCCCCGGGTCAGATCTGACATCGCGTCCTCAATATCCTCGGCGCCCAGTGCCAGCGGTGTCGCTATCAATCTCCGGCCGCCGCGGCAATCGGCAGCCGGGGGCTCGAAATCGGCAAGGCGCCAGCATCAAGGTCGTTCGCTTCGGCAAATTCGGGATTTGCGCTGACATCAGGATTGCGCATCGCCGGCACTGGCAATATCAACTTCGCCCTTGTGCAAGTGTGGTCGCCCGTCTTGAAGGCGGCGTTTGGTATGGATCAACATCCGCCCCTGCGCCTGGGGTAAGATCTGTCATGCGATTTAATTGATCAAGGAATGGACTATTTGAATATGTCTATTTGATAATGTCGCCGAGAGTCTCGTCGAGCGTTCTCTATGATTGCTGAAGGGTTGAGCCTCATGGTCCTCGGTGTGTTGCAAAGGTTTGCCGAGGCGCGCTATCTTCTCGTGCCGACGGACTGGTTGCTGCGGACCGAGCCGTGGAGTTGCGGAGCGGCCCGATGACGAGTTCGCCGATTGGCGGCGTGTTTGCGCTCGAAGTGGAGCCCTTTGAGGGCGCACGTGCAACGTTGCCGCGGTTCCTTGATCCGCGCAATCACTATTTCTGCAACGCAACCTCTGCGTTGGCAGAGCTGCTCGGCAGGCTGGCGCCGGGGTCAGTGTGGCTACCATCCTATTGCTGCATTGCGCTTTTCCTTGCCGCCGAGGCGGCGCGAATGCCGGTCAGGATCTACGCGGTTGGGGGCGATCTGTCCTGGGACGAGACGGACTGGATCGACGAGGTTCGGCCAGGCGACGCAGTTGTTGTCATCGACTATTTTGGCCGTAGGCAAGAACTCGCGCGGCTTGAGGCTTTGCGCGCGCGGGGCGCTTGGCTCATCGAAGATGCCACGCAGGCCATGCTGAATGATCAAGTCGGCGAGGGGGCTGACTTCACGATCTTCAGTCCGCGCAAATTTCTCGGAGTTCCCGATGGGGGCATTCTCGCTTCGAGCGCGGCCCTCCAGCTGGAGCCCTTTGCTCTGGAGGCCGCCCCGGCGGACTGGTGGCTGACCGCACTAAACGCCGCCTTGGGACGCCGTGATTTCGACCGGCATGGTGGCGAGCGCTCCTGGTTTGACCTGTTTCAGCAGGCGGAGCGCACCGCTCCGATCGGACCTTTTGCGATGAGCGGGCTTGCGCGCGTGCTCCTGTCGCGTTGCTTTGACTATGCTGCGCTTCGCAAGCGCCGGCAAGACAACTACGATCGACTGGAGGAAGCGCTTGGCGATCTCGCGGTCATGCCCCCGCGCGATGAAGGCGAAGTGCCAATGGCCTTTCCAATCCGGGTGCCGGAGAGAAAGGCCGTTCTCAAGAGCCTGTTCTCACAGCAGATATTTTCTCCCGTGCATTGGCCCCTCGAGGGCTTCATACCTGATAAGTTCGCGGACAGTCATCGTTTGTCGTGCGAGATTATGAGTCTGCATTGCGATCATCGATATGGCGAGGCCGATATGAGGCGCATCATCAATGCGGTGAGGGTGGGCCTTCGTTGACGTCGAGGTGAAGCGCCGCGCCAGCACAGATGCTTGGTGCAACCCCGGCAACGAAGACATTCGGATCGAGGGCGAGGTGCGGTACACTATTGGAACGGGGCTGCGCCGCGGTCTCATCGTTCGTTTCATACGCGCCCGATCAAGGCTGTGATCCAAGACCTTAGGGTAGCTAGTCGATGACGTCGTTGCAATAAATGCAAAATATTGGAATTGGTTGGAGGGTATATTGGACTGGCAGAAATATTGGATCGCATTTCCGAAAAGATTTCGTGAAACGGAATTTGCGCGGCAGGTTCAATATACGGTAAATGGGCAGTCAATCGGAGATGAAGAGATCTCCGATATTGCAAATGGAATCATGGAGGAAATTTGTGTATCTGATGATGATTCAATTCTGGATTTATGCTGTGGAAATGGCATGTTTACGGTCATTATTTCGAATTTCTGCAATAAAATAGTTGGTGTTGACTATTCTGGACCATTGATTGAAATAGCAAATAAATACAATAAGAAGAATAATATTGATTATTCTGAAAATGACGCAGTCGATTATTTGAATAGATGTTCTTTATATGGTCGAAAATTTGATAAAATCATTGTAAACGGGAGCTTTCAATACTTTGATAAGCGCATGGGCCGTGCTCTGATCGCGGGGATGGCGGGGGCACTGGAGCGGGACGGCAGGATACTCCTGTGCGGCGTCCTCGACGCTCGCAGAAAGTACAGGTTCTACAACACGCCTTCGAAGATGCTGCGCCATGCTTGGCGTGTGCTGACCGACCGCGAAGCGATTGGCGTCTGGTGGACCAAGCGCGCGATCCGATCCATTTGCGATGAGGCGGGGCTCGTCTGTGACTTCAAGGACAGCAAGGGCGATTCAGGAGCGCACTATCGCTTCGATGCTATTCTCACAGGCAAGGTGATCGGCCGACCCGGCCATTGATCCTGACCGTCCATGTCGGCACGGCGGGTATAGCGCCGCCATGCGATGGGGAGATGGCGCGTCGCTCTCGGGTCGGCCCACCAGCCCTTCGGCTGTGACTTGCTAGCGCCAGCGTGATCTGGGCGGGCGCTCTTTAGACAGAGTGCGACGGTGCTTGCCGCCTTCTTCGCGACACCAGGCAGCAGCGCGCCGGCCTTGGTTCGCACTGCATGTCGCAAGGCGCTGTCGACACTGCTGATCCCACGCTTTGGCCTCGCCTGCCGCCGCCTTCCGGCGTGCCAGCGTGACTTATGGCTGTTTGTGCGAGGTCAGGAGTAGCTGTTGTCGATCGGGTAGGCATAGGTCCTGGCCGCCTTCGGGTCTTTACCCTCGAGCGAGACAGTAAGCTCCAACATCGCCGACTGCGTGTTTGGGCCGATAAAGGTCTTCACCTTGACCACCAGTTCGTCGCCAGCCGCGGCGAAAAGTTCCTCGATCGGAAAATAGGACTGCTGCCAGTGCGTCAGCTTTGAAAAGGGCGAAGTATCGAGAACAATTCCCGGCGCCAGTTCAAGATTGAAATAGCCGAGAAACCCGTGACATGCACCGGCTGCGGCATAGCGATGCGAGAATTCCGTTTCGAAGAAGAAGGCGCTGGAGTGGTCCTTGCGACAATCGATCGTCGCCAGCTTATACTGGTCGAGTATGCAACTCGATCGGGCATCGACCACGATCCGGCGCGGTGTCGACCGCTGGCGCTGTCCGGCCAGCGAGAAGTCGAAACCATGGACAGGTTTCTTCCAGAAGCCGAAGCCACGCTCCGCATAGAGCAGCGAGTTGTCGATCGGCGCCAGGAAAATCGAGGCGTGGCTGGGTACCGTCGCGCCGGAAGTCTTCAAGCAGCGGTCCCGCACATCGCAGAACGCCTCATAATGCCGATACTCGTCAATCAGGAACATCCCTGCCCATTCGCTGAAAATAATGTCGACGGGTTCGGGCGATCCGAAGGCGGTGGCGTCTCCCCGGACGAATTCAATCCTATCAGACAGACCATTATCCGCCGCGATCTGCCGCGCATCCTCGATCATGCTGGTCAGTTCAAGTCCATAGACCTTGCGCGCACCGGCGCGCGCTGCGAACAATGATAGAATGCCGGACCCGCTGCCGACATCGATCGCTACGGAATCCGGTCTGCACAGGGCGGTGATCGCCTGCCCGAAAAGCCGCGTCCTCGTTTCATCGGCTATCATGCCGCGCTGGGACCGCCAAGTCGCAAAGATCTCCATGAAATCGTGCGGCTGAACATTGGAACCTTCGGAAGAGGCTCCCCCCGATTGCACGGCCCACTCCAGAAGAGCGTGGCCCTCTTCAGCCGATCCAAGCCTTTTCGCCACGAAGCGGGCCACAAACTGCTCTTCTGTGGCCGGCTTCGAAAGCAACTGAACGAGGCGACTCGCATTTTCGGAGAGGTGGAAGGTGGGCAACGGGTGGCTCCCTCGATTATTCGGCCTTATCGAATGCGGGTCGCATCTGCCAGATCGTTCATAGCCGCTGCATGGCAATGATCAACGCCACCAGAAGGGCGATCACGCATCCGAGGCCGATGCCGATGAGCTTCTCGCGGCGGCGTATTCGCCGGACGCGGCGCTGCGAGGCATCGAGGGCGCCCCGAAGTTCATGCTCACGGACCTCGACGGCCTGTCTGTCGGCCTCAAACTGGCGGCGAGCGGCCTCTAAAGCGTCTTGCCGCTGCTGCTGCCAATGGATCTCTGCGGCGTGCCTGTCCCTGTCCATCTGGCGCAACTGGGCAAGGGCGTCCCAAAGTCGCGCGGACATGTCGGCCGCTGTCGCCTGGGAGGAGGCCATCTGGTTGGCGAGGTTGGTCGCATGACGCCAAGCTTCGTCCCGTCCTGCTTCCGCCACTTGGAAACGCCGCTCCAGGTCGGCCGCCTTCCATTCGGCTTGTGATCGCTGCGCTTCGGCTTCATTGATGCGTGTCTTCATCTCGAAGAGCTGGATGCGTGTCGTGACCGCGTCTGTCGCCTTCAACTGGCGGAATTGCGGGTCGAGTTCGTCGGTGGCAACCGGAGGCGGGGCAGGTGGCTCGTTCAGGACCGTCGCCAGGACGTGGCGGGCAGTAGCACGCCTGCTCTCCTGGAAAAGCGGCGCATAGTCGGGGCCGAGATGGGACTCGATCTCGATCTGTATGCAAAAGCCCATAAGGATTTGTTCTGCCACCGGTCGGCTCGCCCAGTAGGACTCGCCGTGAATGCGGTAGCGGGAGACGATCCCTTCGATGTGGTCGACGAAGCCGAACCGCGCCGCCAGGAACTAGAGCGGCCAATCGCCGGCAGGCAGAGTCTTGATCCAATCTGGCACCTCGGCCACGGCGGAGCGGCGCAACATGACCGAGCAGGTGCCGATGAAGTTACCCTTGATCAGGTCGGCGATCGTTCCGCGGTGCCCGAGGCCTCGCATCACGCGGACAACCTCGCCATCGTCTGTCACCCGCTCGACGTCGTGATAAGTGATGGCGCTGTCGGGGTTCGCCTCCATGAAGTCGACTTGGGCCTGCAGCTTGTTGGTCGAGACCCAGTAGTCATCCCCATCCAGAAAGGTGATGTAGCGGCCGTGCGCCATCCGCATCGCGCGGAACACAACCTCGTTGTCACGAAGATTGACCTCAGAGCGGATGAAGCGGATGCGGTCTGGAAAGCGCGCGACATAGCTCTCGACGATCTCGGCAGTGTCGTCGGTGGACCTGTCTTCCGAGACGATGATCTCAAAGGGAAACGTCGTCTGCTGCGACAACACGCCGTCGAGCGCCTGCCGGATATAGCGTTCGTGGTTGTAGGTCACGATAATGGCAGAGACGGCCGGCACGACGGCTTGCTCCGCTGGCGCTGACGACGACATGGCGGCGGACGAATCATCAGTTGCAGATTCGACCGAAATGCCTTCATCGGTTCGTGGCGCCGGTGCCTCGCTCTCGGCCCGGTCACTCACGGTTGCCAATGCCCCGCCATCGTCCATCCCACACCTCAAGACTCGGTCCGCCGGTAAGGCGGGAGAACCACATAAAGCAGTTTCTGGCCGAAAGGAATTCGATCGTCTGATGCTTTTCCTGGTGCTACGCCCTTCTTTCCGAGCATTCAGCGGGGCTGCTGACTTCTGTTACTTTAGAACTCCTTGCCTCACGAAATCTGTCGCCACAGTTCGTGGCTTGGGCTCCGCCTTGCGGTCGCGACTTGGCGCGATGATCATTTCCCGATATGAGGCAGCGACTGCGTAACGGTCGCGGCTGGCGAGGGCGGTCGGCGCGCCTCTCATGGAGTAGGGTTTCCTGATGCGCTGCTTGGTTCTGGGCGGAAGCGGATTTCTCGGATCTCATCTCGTGGAGAGTCTCGCTGCGGCGGGGCATGCGGTGATCAGTTTCGACCGATCGGCAGCGGCCGTGCATTCGCCGCTCACCAGTCTGCCGGAGAATCCCCCTGGCACGATCGAGACCTTCAGCGGTGACTTCCTGTCGAAGGACGATCTGACACGGGCGCTCGAAGGCGTCGAAGTCTGCTATCACCTCGTCTCGACTACGATCGCAAGCACCTCGAATGCTGATCCGATGTTCGATGTCGGATCGAATGTGATGGGCAGTCTTCGGCTGCTCGACTTCGCCGTTGCGGCCGGCATCAAGCGCATCGTGTTCGCCTCGTCCGGCGGTACCGTCTACGGCGTCCCGCGTGCCGTCCCGATCACCGAAGACCATCCGACCCATCCGATCTCGTCCTACGGCATCACCAAACTCACCATCGAGAAGTACCTGCATCTCTACAACGTTCTGCACGGCCTCGATTATGTCGCGCTGCGTCTCGCCAATCCCTATGGGGAGCGGCAGAAGCTCGTTGCGCAACAGGGTGCGGTCGCGGTGTTCCTCGGACGAGCGCTGCGCGGCGAGGAGATCGAGATCTGGGGCGACGGAGAGGCTGTGCGGGACTTTGTCTATGTCGGCGACGTCATCGACGCCCTTGTCGCGGCGGCAGAGCCACTGAAGACCAGCGAGCGGGTGCTGAACATCGGTTCGGGTTGCGGCTACAGCCTCAATCGGATCCTTGATGCAATCGAAGCCGCAACGGGTCGGACAACACGTCGCCGCTATGCGGCCGGGCGGGTCTTCGATGTCCCCGTGAACGTGCTCGACATCACGGCGGCTGGACGCTCGCTCGGCTGGTCGCCGCGCGTCAGCCTCGAATCCGGGCTGCGTCGCTTTTCCGACTGGATTGAAAAGACCGGTGAGCTCTGACGGCGGGCGATGCCCGCCGTAATGTGCGCTCGTCATCGACCGTAGTGGCCCGCCGTGCGATTAGCGGCGGTGATCGCGGAGGTAGGTCGTCGCATAGCCGAATCCGGCTTTCTCCGCTGCGAAGGGCAGCATCCGTTCCAGAGCATGCAGCAACGTGCCATCGGTCGCCAGCGGCTCAGACGGATAGGAGTCCCACGTCAGGCCAAGATCGAACAAGGGCGCAAGCGCTGCCGGCCGCGCCCAGAACATGGTGCCGAGCGGGAAATCGAAGTGGTTGGTCAGTCGGATGCCGATCTTGGCGGCAAGGTCATCGGCGATGCCGCGGTTATCGGTCCAGTCCCAGAGATAGGGATCTTCTGCGAACACGAGACCGAGCTTCGGATCAGCGCTGAATGCGGCTGCAATCTCGTCCATCATCGGGAATTGGCCGCCGGCTAGATGCTCCCACAGGAAGCTCCGCCACGTATCGCCCAAGGAACCGCCGGCATGAAGGCTGCGCTTGCCGTGAAAGTGGCCGATAAGGTCGTAGGAGAATATCAGCTCACGCGGGAACGCACTGAATAGCGGCCCGATATCGCGGCCCTTGTTCGGTACTGTCACGACTGCGCCAGTGACGCCCAATGCCACCATAGAACGTTCGATCTCAACCTGCCGCTCATCGCTGGTCGTCGTGATCAGAAGGTCGTAACTCGTGCTGCTCAGCGACAGCCGCTCGACAAGTTCCGGCAGAAGCTCTGGATAGTGAAAATGTCCATGAATTGCGACCTTCAGTCTGCTGGCAGATCGCCCTGAGCTCGCTTGCGGGACGATCACACGATGGTGCCACCGGCCGCTGGGCATTCCAGAGCGCAAATAGTGCGCCAGGGGATCTTCGCCGCAGGCTTCGCGGTAGTCCACATTCTCAGCAGCGTAGACAAGAGGATGGAACCCCTCGACCGGACGTCGGACGAACTGACCGGCGGCCGGTTCGCCGCGCGGAGCCGCGTTGCGGGATGCTTGCAGATAGTTTCGGATGGCGTCCTTCTGTCCGAGCTGTACCGGGGCGCCGGTCTGAAAGAGGGTGCTGTTGAAAACGCCGGCATCCTCGATGGTCTCGAAATCGAGATGCGCCTGCCGATGCACGCGCAGCGAACTCTGCGCCAAGTCGTCGAGCGCCTCCACATAGCCTTTCATATCGAAGGTGCTTTCGCCGATTTCGCGCATAGCCGTCGATAGGGCTTCGCGCAATGCGGGATTGCTGGCGAGTTCGATAAGCCGCTCTGCAATCGCACCCGAATCCAGATAGGGAACGACAAGCTGCCGCGTATCAGCTCGCTTCAGCAGGATTTCCGCCATACCACTGGCGTTTTCGAAGCAGAGGACGGGAATTCCCTGCAACGCACAGTCGATGGAGACATTCGGCAGCGGGTCGAGGCGCGACGACAGGATCATCACATCGGTGCGAGCGTAAAGAGGATCCATGTTGCTGAACGCTCCAAGGAAGCTGAACCGGTCTCCCAGACCACTTCGTTCCACTTGTGCTTCGATGAAGTCGAAATAGGGCTTGTCGTAGGTGTATGCTTCACCCGCCCATGCAAACTTGATCTTCAGGTCAGGCCGACGCCGCGCCACGTCAGCCGCTGCCGCGATGAAGGAATCGACGCCCTTGCGCATCGAGATGGCGCCCATACCCACGACGAACAGAGTTCCATCGCGCGGCGGCAGTGCGCTCGAATCGCCATGTTCAGGGAGGTTTGGTCGCTTGAGGATCTGCGGATTGGGTGCCGGAGCGCCCGTTGCCGCATCCGAAGCCTCAATCGGGAGTTCGGAACTTCCCTGCGGAAGAATGACATAGCGGCGGGGCAGAATGTTGAGATGATCGTTGAGGGCCGCGTTTGCGACGATCTGCGCCGGAAAGACGATTTGCGAGGCGTGCTCGAAAAGGGCGCTGAGCTGCCCGACGGGACGATAGTAGCTGGAGAATTCGTGGACCAGTGCAATCGCCGGAATGCCGTGACGCTCGAATGGCGGGACGATGCCGCGGGTCTCGACGCTGTTGGCGATTACGTATTTAGGCCCGTAGTGGCTGATCAGCGCCTTTGCCAGTTCCTCATACTCGGCATCATAGGGCTGAAAACCCCCAGGAAGCATGACGGTCACATTCGCGGCTTGCTCGAACGCACTCAAAAGGCTGCCAGCGCGCTGCAGAACGACTACGACGTTGTATCTGGCGCGCATGGCGCGCACGATGTTCCAGGCAAGGATCGGCGCACCAGTGCGCGAGGCCTCATGGGCCATCACCATCACCGTCGGGCGGCCCGGATCCATGGATGCAGGGGGGAACTCCATCCGTCTTGCGGTCGGGATCGCAGCGCGCCCCTCGTGGCGGCCGAACAGGAGGTAATGGCTCAGGCGGCCGTCTATGACGTCAGGATAGAGCCGTCTGTAGAAGTCTGGGTCGAACGCCGCGGATGGCGAAAGGCCGCTCGCCTCGCCAAGCTTCACATAATGGGCGATCGGCGACATCCCCATCGCAAACGCGTCTGCCGTGCCGGGGTAGAAGCCTGCATCGAACAGACCGCTGGATTCGATCAGTGCGATATCGCGTTCGTCTTCAGTGAGCGAATGGCCGTGACCCGGGAGAGCCGGTGCGCGTAAGCGTGCCGCCTCCCAATCGAGTTGGAAACGGGCCGGCTTGCGCTTCTGCAGGGAATTTTGGAAGCGGCGGACGTTGCGCGCCGGCATCAGCGGCTTCAGAAGGAGGATGATGCGCAGGGCCGCACGCTGCAGGCCCAGCCGCACGGGTTTCCAAGGCTTCGAATAGGCACGACGCAGCTCAAACGCGAGCCTGTCGCCGGCACCAGCAATAGCGGCAATCTCCTGCCGCGCGTCTCGAACAGCCTGCTGCTCTTGCCGCAGTTCCCGTTCGATCTCGGCGACCCTGGTGAGCGTCCACTGCCGCTCCTGCTCTCGAGCCCTGAGCGTATCGGCCAAGTATGAAGCCTTGGAGCGCGCAGTGGCGAGCTCTTCTTTGAGGCTGCGCGCAACACTGGGCGGAAGACTGTGCGAGCTGGGATGAACGGGAATCGCATCGTGAAGGTGGGACAATGGTCGTTCGTCGCCGCCGTAGATTTCGGCGCGGATCCGGTTCTCGAACTCAGCGAAACGGCGGATGTCATCGACCGTCAGCTGCCATCCGAGTGATCGGATGAAATGCTGGAAGAGAGCCAGCTTGCGCGGAGAGATGCCGCGTGCAGGCTCGGCACAGTCGATCAGAGCGTCGAGGCTGTCGAAGAGCCCGCGATATACAAGAAGGCCGAGTTCAATCGGCCCCTCGACTTCATACTCCTGGCCGAAGAAGCGCGTGTTATCCGCGTCGTCAACGACCATGCTGCGTGGGACCGCGCCAATGAGGCGGCCCGGAATCGGGGCATCCGGCTCAGGGATGGGTTGTGCTGGAACGCCCGCGACGGACAGCACGGCCTCCAACCAGCGCAGGGCCCAGCCCGTCCAGGCTTCCAGAGTCCATCCGGGTCGGGACCATAGGGCGGCGAGCTGTTCATGCCAGCTCTCCCCACGTTCGAGAGGCTCATCCGCAACACGAAGCGAAATGAAACTGGACGGCTTCGCGGCGGTCGTCTGTCCAAGACGGCTGCGCCGCACGGTGGGCGATCCGTCACGCCAGACGAAACAGAGCTCGCTGGCGAAGGCGGGTCGCCTCGCTGGGCCGTAATGGACCGCGAGCACGTCATGATCCGGCAGCTCCGCATCAGAGCTCACAACGAGGAAGGAATCGGCAAGGTCTGCCCAGAGACCGTTGCGAAAAACAGTCTTCCAGGCGTGCTGGTGCCAAAAGGCGATAGATCTGTCGGGACTCAGATCCGATCGGAGGGCCGCGCTTATCAGGGCGGACAGGTCGACCTCGTGTTGCAGGGCCCGATCCGAGAGCACGGAAACCGCACGTCTGTGGTTGGGCAGCGGAAACCACCATTGCTGGTGAAGCAAACCGCTATCGGCCAGACGCAGCGAAAGTTCGGCCCGTCCGAATGTGTCCAGATTGCCCCCCTTCGGGAGATCCTCGACGGCCGCTTCGGGCTGGACAGGGGGGTCTTGGTGGGATCCAGCGACTTGACTTAAGCCGAACTGGTTTTCCATGGCGACGAGGAGGAGGCCTCCCGGGCGTAGAAAACCGCGCGCGCGGGCAATCAGTGTCGCGACCGGATCCGGGCCGCCGGTCCCGATTGACGCGCGCGTGAACTCCGCGATGTCGACCAGCGTCACCACGTCAAACCGCAGGCCGGCTGGCAGCGAGGCCAAGTCGTCGGCGACGATGCTGACATTCGAAAGGTCGACACACCGGGCTGCCGCAGTCGCAGCCCGTCGGGCGCTCTTCTCGATAGCGACCACCTCAGCGCCGGTTTCACCCAGGAACCGCGTGATGCTGCCACGGCCTGCGCCGATCTCGAGGATGGTGCCCTTCAGGAGATGGCGGAGCGGTCGCAGCAGGTTTGCCCTCGTCGGGCTGAAGTCCTCGGCGCCGGGACCGGTTGGATCAGCCTCGAGAAGCTCGAGTGAAAGCGAGGATCGATCAAAACTCTCGCGAACGACTCTGGCGACACGCTCGTCGATATCATCTCCGGTGGGCCGAGCTAGAGATTGCTCATCGCCCCTGCGCCACAGGTTCAGCGCTGGGTTGAAGCTATAATACTGGCCGAGCCATGCGTGACTTTTGTTCATTGAGTCTTTTTCAGGTCGATTGCCACGATGGGGATCAAAGAGTTGCCCGAGAGGCCGCCAGAAAACATGCCGCCAGTGACCATAACGAGGCTCCGGAGCTTTCGCAGTCCCGGACAATTTTCCTCAAGGTTTCCGCGAGTTCTCTATTATGAAGCGCGAGGGCATGTCCATCATTCTCTATCCATGGTAGTGGATTCTGATTAGGCTTTCTTGATGCATGTCAGAGAGTGTACGCTTTCGCCGGTTTCCGTCTCCGCCTGCTGCCCCTTCCTGCCAGTGTCAGGGCGTCGGCAGCACGCCGAGCCGCTGGCCTTCATAGACGGATGAGCGTAGCGGCCTCCACCACCATTCGTTTTCGAGATACCAGGCGACCGTCTTCGCGATGCCCGTCTCGAACGTTTCGCTGGCCTTCCATCCGAGTTCGGATTCGAGCTTGGACGCGTCGATCGCATAGCGTGCGTCGTGGCCTGGCCGGTCGACGACATAGTTGATCAGGCGCTCATGCGGCGCATCCGCCGGACGCCATTCGTCCATCAGCGCGCAGACATGCTTGACGACATCGATGTTGCGACGTTCGTTGCGCCCGCCGACATTATACTTCTCGCCGACGCGGCCCTTGGTTGCGATGAGATGCAGCGCGCGGGCGTGATCCTCGACAAAGAGCCAATCGCGGATGTTGAGGCCCTTGCCATAGACCGGCAGCGGTTTGCCCTCGAGCGCATTCAAGATGATCAGCGGGATCAGCTTCTCGGGAAAATGATACGGCCCATAATTGTTCGAGCAGTTCGAGACGACGACCGGCAGGCCGTAGGTCCTGTTCCAGGCGATGGCGAGATGGTCGCTCGCCGCCTTGGAAGCGGAATAGGGCGATGAGGGGTCGTAAGGCGTCGTCTCGGCGAAGAGGCCATCATCGCCGAGCGATCCATACACCTCGTCGGTCGAAACGTGCAGAAAGCGGAACTCATCCTTGCGGCCAGACGGCAGGCTCGACCAGTATTCGCGAGCCGCTTCCAGCAGCGTATATGTGCCGACGATATTGGTTGCGATGAAGTCGCCGGAGCCGGTGATTGAGCGGTCGACATGGCTCTCTGCCGCCAGATGCATGATGCAGTCGGGCTCGAACCCGGCGATCGCTTCAGAAAGCGGCGCCCGATCGCAGATATCGATCTGGGCGAAGCGATAGTTCGGTGCGTTCTCGATCCTCTTCAAAGAGGTGAGCGTCCCGGCATAGGTCAGCTTGTCGATGACGAGCACTTCGGCGCCGACTTCCCCAACCAGATAGCGCGCCAGCGCCGACCCGATGAACCCGGCGCCGCCGGTCACGATGATTTTCATGTTTCGATCCACCACAGCGATTGGCCGATGTCCGGGCGCGGCGGCACCCGGTCAGGCATCCGCGAGCTTGAGCAGGTATTTGCCATAGGCCGTCTTGGAGAACTGCTTGCCGAAGACGATCAGCTCGTCGCGCGAGATGAAGCCGTTCACATAGGCGATTTCCTCGATGCAGGCGATATGCGTCCCGGTCCGGTGCTGGATGGTCCGCACGAACTCGCTTGCCTCGAGCAGGCTGTCATGGGTCCCGGTATCGAGCCAGGCAAAGCCGCGCGACATGCGCTCCACATAGAGCGCGCCGGCTTCCATATAGACGCGATTGAGATCGGTGATCTCGTATTCGCCGCGCGTTGAAGGCTTCAGGCTACGGGCATGGCCGACGACGGCATTGTCGTAGAAATACAGCCCGGTCACGGCAAAGGGTGATTTCGGCTGAGCAGGCTTCTCCTCGATGCTCAACGCCTTGCCGGTCGTGTCGAGTTCGATGACACCATAGCGTTCGGGATCGTCAACCTCATAGGCGAAGACTGTCGCTCCGACGGGGCGCGCCTTGGCCTGCGCGAGCAGATCCTGCATGCCGGCGCCGAAGAAGATGTTGTCGCCGAGAATGAGCGCGACAGTGTCGTCGCCGATGAAATCCGCGCCGAGCGTAAAGGCCTGGGCTAGGCCATCCGGGCTCGGCTGGACGACGTAGGAGAAGGCGACGCCCCATTTCGAGCCGTCGCCGAACAGGCGCTTGTAGCTGTCGAGATATTCCGGCGAGGAAATGATCAGGATTTCCCTTATCCCTGCCAGCATCAGCACCGACAGCGGATAATAGATCATCGGCTTGTCATAGACCGGAATGAGCTGCTTGTTCACGGCCAGGGTGGCCGGATGCAGCCGTGTTCCGGAACCGCCTGCGAGGACGATGCCCTTCACGAGGTTGATCCTTTTCTTTTCATTATTGCCTCCGCAAATCCTTCAGTACTTCGCCGAGAGCCTCTTTGAAAGGCCGCGCGGAAAGACCGAAGTTTCGCGCCAGCTTCGCACAATTCAGGACTGAATTCGCGGGGCGTCGCGCGGGCGTCGGATATTCGCTGGTCGTGATCGCCTCGACCTCAGCCACCTTACCGCCTGCTTCGGCCTCAAGGCGGAAGATCTCCCGCGCGAGGCCACACCAGGTCGTCTCGCCCGCATTGGTAAAATGATAGGTGCCGGCCGGAGCCGAGGGATCCTCGACCATCCGCAGCGTGATCGCAGCGAGCGTTGCGGCAAGATCATCCGCGCTGGTCGGGGACCCGTGCTGATCGTCGACGACGCGAAGATGGTCGCGGGTCGCGGCCAGTCGCAGCATTGTCTTGACGAAATTCGCGCCATGGGCCGAGAAGACCCAGGCCGTCCGAAGAATGACGGAGCGCGGATTGCCGGTACGGACGGCCTGTTCGCCGCCCTCCTTGGATGCGCCGTAAACGCCGAGCGGGCGAACGGCGTCGTCCTCTAGATAAGCACCGACCTTGCTGCCATCGAAGACATAGTCCGTCGAGACATGCACCAGCGGAATGCCGGCGCGGGAAGCCGCCGCCGCAAGCGCCGCCGGGGCGAGGGCGTTGATCGTCCAGGCTGCGAGGCTGTCGCTCTCTGCCTTGTCGACCGCCGTATAGGCCGCCGGATTGATGATAGCGGCATAGCCGCCGCTCTCGACATAGGCTGCGATCCGGTCGGGGGCAGCGAGATCCAGTTCGGAGCGGGTCGGCAGGTCGAGCCGGACGCCCTCGGGCCATCTCTGGCGTGCCAGCGCCGCGCCGACCTGTCCCGTTCCGCCTGTAACCAGGATACGCATCACGCCGTCCTCAGACTTCGATCAACTGCATCGGCTGTCCGTCGCAGGCGAAGGGACTGTCGAATTCGGCAAAGCTCGGATGGCGGCCATCCTTGACGCTGAGCAGCGGCCCGGCGCCGGCAGGCAGCGGCCAGGCGACGCCGATATCCGGGTCGTTCCAGGGCAATCCGGCATCACAGTCGGGCGCGTAGAACGCCGAGACTTTGTAGGTCACTTCGCTGTCCGGCTCCAGCGTGACGAAGCCATGGGCGTAGCCGACCGGAATGAACAGCTGATGGCCGTTTTCGGGCGTCAGCTCCGCGCCGATCCATTGGCCATAGGTCGGCGAGCCCCTGCGGATGTCGACGGCAACGTCAAAAACTCGGCCGCGGATGCAGCGCACCAACTTGTCCTGTGCGAATGGCGGGGTCTGAAAATGAAGGCCCCGCAACGTGCCCGTCTGGACTGACAGAGAGTGATTGTCTTGAACAAAGCGACAATCTACTCCGAATGAGGCGAATTTCTTCTCGCTATAGACTTCGCTGAACCAGCCGCGATCATCACCAAAGCGCTTCGATTTCACGAGAATTATTCTGGAGTTCATCGTCTACTCGAAATCCTCGCCTCGCGAATAAGCGCCGGCAACATGCCGCAAAGTCCCGCGCCTGTCGAGGCCTCGCCCGTCCCGATCCGCTCAGTCAAGGCCTTCTCCCAGGGCTGTGAGACTTGAAGCGGCGCGGTCCGCGCGGCATAGCTCTTCCCTCAGGAGGAGCCGTCCATGCCGAGCGATCCGTCACCCATCGTCCAGCCCGAGATGCTCACCCCGGCCGAGGCCGCCGCCGAGCATCAGCGCCTCACCGCGGCCATCCGCGAGGCGGATGTACATTATCATCAGGAGGACGCGCCCGAGATCACCGATGCCGACTATGACGCGCTGCGGAACCGGCTGAAGGCGATCGAGGCGCAGTTCCCGGACCTCAGTTCGGAGGCCAGCGTTGCGGTCGGCGCGGCGCCATCGGCGAAGTTTGCCAAGGTGCGCCATGCCGTGCCGATGCTCTCGCTCGACAATGCCTTCACCGATGCCGATCTCGCCGAGTTCATTGAGCGCGCCCGACGGTTCCTGCGCCATGAAGGCCCGCTCGCTTTCACGGCCGAGCCGAAGATCGACGGCCTGTCGCTGTCGCTGCGCTATGTCGGCGGGCGGCTCGAGACGGCGGCGACGCGCGGCGATGGCTATGAGGGCGAGAACGTCACCGCCAATGCGCGCACGATCGCCGAGATACCGGAGATGCTTCCTGCCGGCGTGCCCGGCATCGTCGAGATTCGCGGCGAGTGCTACATGGCCCATGCCGATTTCGAGGCGATCAACCTCCGCGCCGCTGCCGAGGGCGCGCGGCTTTTCGCCAATCCGCGCAACGCCGCCGCCGGCTCGCTGCGTCAGCTCGATCCCGCGATCACCGCCGCGAGGCCGCTGAAGTTCTTCGCCTATGCCTGGGGCGAGATGAGCGTCATGCCGGCGAAGACGCAGATGGGCATGGTCGAAGCCTTCAAGGACTGGGGCCTGCCGACCAATCCGCGCATGGTGCTCTGCCAGAGCGCCGACGAGGCCCTCGCTTTCTATCACGGCATCGAGGAGGAGCGGGCAACGCTCGGCTACGACATCGACGGCGTCGTCTACAAGGTCAACGATCTCGCGCTGCAGGGCAGGCTCGGTTTCGTCTCGCGCAGCCCGCGCTGGGCGATCGCGCACAAGTTCGCTGCCGAGCGCGCCTATACCGTGCTGAACGACATCGACATTCAGGTCGGCCGCACCGGCGCGCTGACGCCGGTCGCCAAGCTCGAACCGGTAACGGTCGGTGGTGTCGTCGTCTCGAATGCCACGCTGCACAATGAGGATTTCATCAAGGGCATCGACGCGAAAGGCCTGCCGGTGGAGGGCCGCAGCCGCGATGGCGAGGGCAGGCCGCTCGATATCCGCATCGGCGACACCGTCGTGGTGCTGCGCGCCGGCGATGTCATTCCGCGCGTCGAGGATGTCGTGGCCGACAAGCGGCCGGCCGGAGCGGCGCCCTATGTGTTTCCGACCCGATGCCCCGTCTGCGGCAGCCATGCCGTGCGCGAGGAAGGCGAGGCGGTGCGCCGGTGTACCGGCGGGCTGATCTGCCCGGCGCAGGCGGTCGAGCGTATCCGCCATTTCGTCTCGCGCCTCGCCTTCGATATCGAGGGGCTGGGCGACGAGAACGTTCAGCTCTTCTTCGATGCCGGCATCCTGCGCAATCCAGTCGACATCTTCCATCTGCACGAGAAGCGCGATGAGGCGCGCGCGGCCCTGACCGAGCAGCGCATCCGCCAGCAGGCGGAGCGGCGCCAAAGCGAGGAGGCCGACGCCAAGGGGAAGAAGGCGGGCGAGCGCTCCTTCGAGGGGCTCGAAAAGCTGTTCCGCGCGATCGATGACCGGCGCACGATCCCGCTTGATCGCTTCATCTATGCCCTTGGCATCCGCAATGTCGGCGAGGCCACCGCCAAGGCGCTGGCCAAGCGCTATGTCGGCATCGCCGCTTTCCGTGAGGCGGTGGCGCGGGCGGCGGAGGGGGTGCCGGGCGAGGCTTGGCAGGCGCTGACTGAAATCCGCGCCGTGGGCGCGGGAACGCGCGACCGGCTTATCGAAGCCGTCGCCGGCCTTAGCTCCAATGGTCTTGCCGATCTCGACGCCGAGGCGGCGCTCGGCCGGGCGCGATTGACCCGTCCGGCGCGTGAAAGCCTGATTGCGCATTTCGGTAACGCTGTCGCCGTTGTCCGCGCCGCGATGGAAGCGGCGAGCGGCAAGCCGGGTGAGGGCTTCAATGAACTGGCGGGCCTCGGCGATGTCGGCGCGGTGGCGGCGACGTCGATCGCGGACTTCTTCGCAGAGCCGCATAACCGGGTCGTGATCGAAGGGCTTCTCGATCCCATTGCGGGCGAACCTGCCGCGCTCAATGTCGTCGATGTCGAGCCGCCGCGCGGCGGCGGGCTATTCGCCGGTAAGATCGTCGTCTTTACCGGTAATCTCGAAAAGATGACCCGCAACGAGGCCAAGGCGACGGCGGAACGGCTGGGTGCGAAGGTCTCCGGCTCGGTATCGGCGAAGACCGATCTGGTCGTCGCTGGTCCCGGCGCCGGCTCGAAGCTCGCCGATGCGACCCGGCTCGGGGTAAAGGTGCTGAGCGAGGACGAATGGCTGGCGCTGATCGGTTAGCGCCAGACAGAAAGAGCCCCGCCGAGGGGCGGGGCTCCAACTGAGACTTTGCCGGGTTACGGCGTGGTCGGCGACGGCGCTGCGGGCGCCATCGGTGTTGCCGGATCCATCGCCGGCGCGGCCGGGTCGGCCGGCTTCATCGGGCTGACAACACCCGGCGTCGTGGAGCCAGTTGCTTCGGCCGGGGTCGCAGCCGGGGCCTGGAACTCCGGAGCGGCGTTCAGCTCGTCCTTGGTCGTGGCCAGGCGATACTTCCAGCTGTTGCCGTCGGCGACACGCTCCAGCGCGCTCGGCGCGACCGCGACATTCTTCTCGCCGATGCCGAGGAAGCCGCCAACGCCGATCACGATCGCCTTGACCTGGCCGTCCTTGGTGGCGACCACGTCGTTGACGTCGCCCAGCGACTCGTCATTGACGCCATAGATCGTCGACCCCATCAGCCGCGAAGCGAGCCAGTCGTCCGTTGCCGGGGTCGCGAGGAAGCGGTCAACCGGTGTAACCGCCCGGGTCGCGGTCGTATCTGTGGTTGCGGCAGGCGGGGCTACCTGCGCCGGGGTCGCATCCTGCGCGAAGGCAGGTGCAGCCGCAAGAAGGCCGGCAAGGGCCGTGGCCGCGAAGAGCTTCGTCATGATTAACTCCCTGTTTTATCATGTGTATCAGAGCGATTGCTCGGGTATCCAACGGAGCGGAGCCGCCTCCGTTCCCAACTTCTTTCGAAAAAAAGTCCACCGTCTGGCCACGGTTACGCTTGCCCAGATGCGTCTCCTGATTGCATCGCGCGATGAGCCTCGGGGCCGCTTCGGAGGACGACGCTTGACGGGAGACTGGCGCTTACGTATTTACGCCATTATGCAAATAGAGATGCCGACCGCTGACATTCTGAGCCAGACTTTCGCGGCCCTCGCCGATCCCACCCGCCGTGCGATTCTCGCTCGGCTGGCCGAGGGCGATGCCACGGTCTCTGAACTTGCCGCGCCGCACAGGCTGAGCCTCGCCACCGTTTCGCGCCATCTCAAGGTGCTGGAACAAGCCCATCTCGTCAGCAAGAGCCGGTCGGCGCAGTGGCGAAGCTGCCATCTCGAAACCGAGCCATTGCAACGCGCCGATGCCTGGCTCGCCCCCTATCGCGCCTTCTTCGAGACGCGGTTGTCACGACTGAAGAGCCAGCTGGAAGGAGAAACGCCATGACGACGACCACGGATGGCCGCGTTCGCCTGGACTATGACTGGTTCATCAAGGCATCGCCGGAAGCGGTGTTCCGGGCCTGGACGGATCCGGCCGAGCTCGGCTGGTTCTTCAATGACGGGGCGCCGCGCCCCGACGAGCCGATCGAGGTCGATCTCAGGCCTGGCGGCGTCTGGCGGCAGGTGATGGTGATCGATGCCGCGAAGCGTTACGTCACGGGCGGCATCTATCGCGAGATCGTGCCGGGTTCGCGCCTCGTCTTTGCCTGGGGTGCGGTTGGCGGCTGGCCGGCCCTTTCGCCCGAAAGGCTCGAGGACGGCCCGCAGGTCACCGTCCGCTTCATTCCGCGCGATGGCGGCACGCAACTGATCGTCGAGGTCGACCTGCCGGCTTCCCTCGTCGATCAGGCCGAGCGCGAGGGTTGGGGCAGGGCGCTCCAGTCCGGCTGGCGTCTTACGGTCGATCGGCTCGCCAACGCGCTCTCAGGCTGACATCGCCGCCGCGGCGGGCCGTCAGGTTCAGGCGGTGATGGGCTCTGTCGCGGCGATGAGGAAGGCGAGGGCGGAGCCGTCGAGCTTTGGCGCCAGTTCGTCGCGGACGCGCGCGTGATAGGCGTCGAGCCAGGCGATTTCGGCCGCAGTCATCAGCGCGGGTTCGACGAGCGTGCGGTCGATCGGCGCGAGCGTGAGCGTTTCGAACGCGAGCATCGGCCGGTCGCCGCCCGCGATCTCGGCCGGCGGCGAAACGATGATGAGATTTTCGATCCGGATGCCGTAGGCGCCGGTCTTGTAGTAGCCGGGCTCGTTCGAGAGGATCATGCCCGGCTCCAGGGCCACCGCGCCGGTCTTCGAGATCCGCGCCGGGCCTTCATGCACCTGCAGGAAGACGCCGACGCCATGGCCGGTGCCATGGTCGTAGTCGAGACCGGCCTGCCACAGCGCGAGGCGGGCGAGCGTATCGAGCTGCGCGCCGGTCGTTCCGGCCGGGAAGCGGGCGGTGCCGAGCGCGATGTGACCCTTCAGCACCCGCGTGAAGCGGTCGCGCATCTCGGCGGTCGGTGTGCCTACGGCGATGGTGCGGGTGATGTCGGTCGTGCCATCGCGAAACTGCGCTCCGGAATCGACCAGATAGAGCTGTCCGGGCAGGATCGGGCGGTCGGTCGCCTCGGTGACGCGGTAATGCACGATCGCGCCGTTCGGGCCGGCGCCGGAAATCGTGTCGAACGAGATCTCCATCAGCGGCTCGTCCTCGGCGGCGCCGATCTCGGCGCGCATCGCCTCCAATGTCTTCGCCGCGCTGATCTCGGTCAGCCCTCCGGCCGGCGCTGTCTCGGCAAGCCATGCCAGGAAGCGCGTCACGGCGACACCGTCGCGGCGATGGGCGCGGCGCATGCCGTCGAGTTCTGCCGCGTTCTTGCGCGCCTTCGGCAACGTAACCGGGTCGCTGCCTTCGATGATCATGCCGCCAGCGCTTGTCAGGGCACTCGCAAGCGCGTCGGGCGTCGTCTGCGGATCGGCCAGCACCCGTGCCTTCGCCGCACCAAGCGCCTGAAGGTCGGCCGCGAGCGCCGCTTCCTCGCGGATGTCGGCAAGGCCGGCCAGAACGTCGCGCACGGCGTTGGAAAGCTTCCGACCGTCAATATAGAGCGTCGGCGGTCCGTCGCGCCGGAGGATGGCATAGGAGAGCGCGACAGGATTATGCGGAACGTCGCCGCCGCGGATGTTGAAGGTCCAGGCGATCGAATCGGTCTGGGCGATGATCGCGGCGTCGACTCCCTTGTCGGCGAGGATCGACTTGAGCCGCGCGATCTTGGCCTCGGCTGCCTCGCCGGCGCGTTCTACCGGCTGCAGCGTCACGGCGGCGCGCGGCGGCGCCGGGCGGTCGGTCCAGACCCGATCGATCGGATTGTCCTCCACCGCGACGAGCTCGGCGCCGGCATCCTTCGCAAGAGCCGCGAAGCGGCGGACTTCAGCGACAGTCATGAGGCGCGGATCGTAGCCGAGCCGGTCGCCTTGCTTCAGGCGGCCCTTCAGCCATTGATGCGGCGGCGTCTCGATCAGATGGGCGAAGGCGAAGTCGTTGCCATCGACCTGATCGCGCACCTGAAGTGTATAGCGCCCATCGACGAAGACGGCGGCCTCGCCCGCCAGCACGAGCGCCGCGCCGGCGGAGCCGGTGAAGCCGGTCAGCCAGGCGAGTCGCTCCGCCGAAGCGGGGATGTATTCGCCCTGATATTCGTCGGCGTGCGGGACGATGAAGCCGCTGAGGCCGAGGCGGCGCAGCTCGGCGCGAAGGGCTGTCAGTCGCGGTCCGATCGGGCCTGACCGCGACGGCGCATCGAAACTCTGGAACATCGGTGGAGCTCGTTTGGATGAGATGTGGTGAACAAAGCGTAGCCGCGCCGCACCGGGGCCGCAATCGCGTTCATCCCCGTGTTTGCATCGCGTCATCAATGTGTCCGAAGTTTGTGCGATGCAAAAACTGCATGTCTGTCATTCCGTTGCGGCGGTTCCTTCGCGCGGCCCGAGGCCCTATGTTCCCCTCAACGGAACGACAAGAGCGTTCTCAACAAGGATTGGACACGATGACTGCAGCATATGGAGAGATCGGCATTGCCCCGGCGGCGAGCCGCGGCCATGGCGTCGTCCGGCGTGCGGTCGCGCGGATGAATCATGTACGCGAGCGGCAGATGCCGCGCTTCGTCAATGGTTACCAGCTTTCGCTCGACGACGCGTCGCTTGCGACGTTCGGCTTCGACCGTGAAAGCTTCGAGCGCGCGGCCTACAGCGCTCCGCTCTGAATTTCGCCGACGATATCGAATACAGCGAAGGCCCCGTCATCGGCGGGGCCTTTTTGTTGATCCAGATCAGCGACGCGGCGCGGGACCACGTGTGACGAAGGGGCGGCCACGAACCGCCGTCTCGCGGGCAGGGTTCGGGCGCTTCGTTCGGATACCGGATCATCATGCCGCACAATCGAATTCGCCGTCCCTCCCTCCTCGGCAAGGTCGTCTCGCCGGAGGAGGCTGCCCTGTTCATCCGCGACGGCATGACGGTGGGCATGAGCGGCTTCACGCGCGCCGGCGATGCCAAGGCCGTGCCGTTGGCGCTCGCCGCCCGCGCCCGCAACGAGCCGATCGGCATCACGCTGATGACCGGCGCTTCCCTCGGTGCCGGGATCGACAGCGTTCTGACCGAAGCCCATGTGCTGAAGCGGCGGCTGCCGTTCCAGTCCGACCGGGTGCTGCGCGCTGCGATCAACCGCGGCGAGGTGATGTTCATCGACCAGCATCTGTCCGAGACCGTCGAGCTGCTTCGCTCGCACCAGATGGGTCCGATCGACGTCGCCGTGGTCGAGGCCACCGCGATCACCGAAGCGGGTGCCATCGTGCCGACGACCTCGGTCGGCAATTCCGCCACCTTCGCCATCCTCGCCGAAAAAGTGATCATCGAGCTCAATCTCGGCCAGCCCGAGGCCCTCGAGGGGCTGCACGACATCTACATTCCGACGCGTCGGCCGCAGCGCGATCCGATTCCGGTCATGGCGCCAGACAGCCGCGTCGGCACGCCCTTCATCCCGATCGATCCCGACAAGATCGTCGCCATCGTCATCACCGACCGACATGACAGCTCCGCCGAGACGACGCCGCCAGACGACGAGACGCGCGCCATTGCCAGCCATCTCATTGCGTTTCTCGACCACGAGGTGCGGAGGGGCAGGCTCACCGATCGGCTGGCGCCGCTGCAGGCGGGCATCGGCTCGATCGCCAATGCCGTGATGCACGGGCTGATCGAGAGCCCGTTCCACGATCTCACAATGTATAGCGAGGTGCTGCAGGACAGCACGTTCGACCTGTTCGACGCCGGCAAGCTCGCTTTCGCTTCCGGCTCCTCGATCACGCTGTCCGGCCCGTGCCAGGCGCGTGTCCTGCCTGATATCGAGCGTTACAAGAGCCGGCTGATCCTCCGGCCGCAGGAGGTGTCGAATCATCCCGAGGTGCTCAGGCGGCTCGGCGTCATCGCCATCAACACCGCGCTCGAATGCGACATCTACGGCAATGTGAATTCGACCCATGTCGGTGGCACGCATATGATGAACGGCATCGGCGGCTCCGGCGACTTCGCCCGCAACGCCCATATCGGCATCTTCGTCACGAAGTCGCTCGCCAAGGGCGGCGCCATTTCGCGGATCGTGCCGATGGTGCCCCATGTCGACCACAACGAGCACGACGTCGACGTCATCGTCACCGAGATCGGTCTTGCTGATCTCCGCGGCCTCGCGCCGCGCGAACGCGCAGCGGTCATCATCGCCAACTGCATCCATCCAGCCTATCGGGAGCTCGCTGAGGACTATCTGCGTGAGGCGCTGCGCCATGGCGGGCAAACGCCGCATGATCTCGCGCGGGCCTTCTCATGGCATCTCAGACAGGAGCAGACCGGCTCGATGCTGCCGGTCGCGGGCATCGGTTAGGACAAACTCTCGCTTCGCGCCGGTTCCAAGAGCCGCCATATCCACGCCGCGCAGAGCCTGTTGGCGGGGGAGGGAGCGTTTCGGGCCGATTTGCTTTTGCCCTTCACGACACCGCCATCTTTGCTCGCCATCTCTCGAACTTGCCCGCATGGGCGATGAACGGGAGACGACCCGATGAGCATGAGCAACGACGACCGCGCGGCCATTGATCAGTTGTTCGGACGCCTCGCGGACACGGAGCGGCGATCGCCACCGCGCGATGCCGAGGCCGAGGCGTTCATTCGCGACCATGTCGGCCGCCAGCCCGGTGCCCCTTATTTCATGGCCCAGACCATCGTCGTGCAGGACCATGCCCTGAAGGATGCGGAGCGGCGGATTGCCGATCTGGAGGCGAGGCTCTCCGCGCGCGATCAGCCGGGCAGCCTCTATCCGTCCGGCTTCGGCGCGTCACCGCAAAGTGCAGCCCCGTCGCCTGTCCCGCAGGGCGGACCGTGGTCGCAGCCTCAACCAGCCGCCGCTGGAAACTGGCAGCAGAATCCGGCGGCGCCGGCCGCCCCGCAAGCCTCATCCTTCGGCGGTGGCGGCTTCCTCGCCGGCGCGGCGCAGACGGCGATGGGTGTTGCGGGCGGTATGCTGATCGGCAATGTCGTCAGCAGAATGTTTGGCGGGTTTGGCGGGTTTGGTGGCGGCGAGCGTGTCGTCGAGGAGCCTGAAATCATCAAGGAAGATGTGTTCGTCAACGACGGCCAGCAATCGACGGCCGATGCCTCGCCGGCCGACGACGGCGGCGGCTTCTTCGACAGCTTTCTTGGCGGCGGCGACGACGACGACACGGTCTGACGGAAGGGCGCTGGCCCTTCCTTGCTCTTGCCTTGAAATCAGGCTCGTTCGAGCGTCAGGGTCAGCCAGCCTTCCATCTCGCCGGACCGCGCGAGCGCCAGCCCTTCCGCTTCATAGGCGGCGGTGACGGCTGGCCCCTGCGCGACGAGGAGACCCGACAGCACGACGGATCCGCCCGGCGCCAGATGACCGGCGATGTCGCTGGCCAGCGCGATCAGCGGGCCTGCGAGGATGTTGGCGATGATGAGATCGAATGGGGCATGGGCGGCGAAGACGGGATTGCCGAAGCCTTCCGCCGTCTCGGCCTCGATCAGCGTGCCGACGCCGTTCAAGACCGCATTCTCGCGCGTCACGCGGGTGGCGATGGCGTCGATGTCGGTTGCGAGCACGCGCTTGCCGAAGGCCTTGGCAATGGCGATCGCGAGCACGCCTGTGCCGGTGCCGAGATCAAGGATGCTTTGATAGTCGCGCGCCATGCACAGCCGGTCGATCTCGGCGAGGCAGCCGGCCGTGGTGCCGTGATGGCCGGTTCCGAAAGCCTCGCCGGCCTCGATCTCTATCGCGATGTCGCCAGCCTGGATCTTGTCGCGGTCATGGCTGCCATGGACGAGGAAGCGGCCGGCGCGGACGGGCTTCAAACCTTCCAGCGACTTGGCAACCCAGTCTTCGTCCGGCAGCGGCGCCACGGCATAGGCTGGCACGGCATCGCCCATGACGTCGCCGATCAGCCGGGCAAGGACCGCCTCGTCGGGCGCGTCCTCGAAATAGATGTCGACGACCCAGCTCTTGTCAGCCTGCTCGGTTGTGCCGGCGGTCGGGAAGTCCAGATCCTCGCTGGCGCCGAGCGCCTCGACGAGCGCCTGCGCAAGCTCTTCAGTCGCAACGGGGAGGGAGGCGATCAGGGTCATGGCGTCGGTCTCTCATGGGGCGCCGCGATCGGCTGGCACCTTGTCATCGGGTCAGGCTCGCTTCATAGCCTTCGGCGGTGACGAAGTGAAATGCCCTCATGGGAGAGCCCATCATCGATATCGACCTGCGCATCGATCCCCATCCCCCGCAACATGCGCTCGCCGCGCTCTGGCAGGCTGCATGGGGCGGTCCCGGCCATGCCGATTTCGCGGTGATCCTTCGGCGCAGCCTCGTCCATCTCGGCGCCTATGATGGCGACCGTCTGGCCGGCTTCGTCAACGTCGCCACCGATGGCGGCGTCCATGCCTTCCTGCTCGATCCGACCGTGCATCCGGATTATCGCCGCACCGGCCTCGGCACGCGCCTTGTAACCGAGGCGGCGCGGCTGGCTGCCGAGCGCGGTGCGGAATGGCTCCATGTCGACTACGAGCCGCATCTCGCCGGATTCTACGCCCGCTGCGGCTTCCGGACGACAGAGGCGGGGCTGATGCGTCTGGCCGGTTTGTAAGAATTCGCGCCATCTTATACGCGAATATGCGCCGTTGATTAGAGTCTGACATGCTTGATGCTTAAAAGTGGAGCGAGATGATATGCGCGGGACTGAAAACCAGTCCCGCGACATCGCGCCTCATTTGCCATGCGAAGAAATCGCCAACAAAGTCGATCGAAATTCCATTTTCATCGATAATTGTGGCGGCGATTTAATCTGCAATGGAAGCGTGTAAGTTTTTGGCGGGGTCTTTCGATCTTGTTGTCATCGGTGCGGGGCCGGCGGGATTGACGGCGGCAGAGGAGGCGCAGCGGCGGGGCTGGCGCCCTCTGGTGCTTGAAGCCGACAGCCAGGTCGGCGGGATCTCACGCACCGTGCGCTGGCGCGGCCATCATGTCGATATTGGCGGACATCGCTTCCTGAGCAGCAATCGGCGCGTCCTGCAGCGCTGGCAGGAATGGATGGACGGGGGGATGAGTGAGGTGGCGCGACAGTCGCGCATCCTCTATCGCCGGAAATACTATGCCTATCCTCTCAATCTCGTCGATGTCCTGCTGAATTTCGGCCCGATCGACGTCGCCCGCGCAGCGGGAAGCTATGCCATGAGCCTGGCCCGGCCGATCCGGCCCGAACTCAGCTTTGCTGATTGGGTTTCGAACCGCTTCGGCCGCTTCCTGTTCCAGCGCTTCTTCAAGACCTATACCGAGAAGGTCTGGGGCATCTCCTGTGACCGGCTGCGGGCGGATTGGGCGGCGCAGCGGATTTCGGGCCTCAGCCTTCCGACGGCCGTCATGAACGCTCTCGGACGCGGTCGCGGCGCCCGCACCTTGAGCGACCGCTTTCTCTATCCGAAACTCGGCCCGGGCAGCCTCTGGGAGGCGGTCGCGAATCGGGTGGTCGCCGATGGAGGCGTGGTCCAGCTCGAGGAAACGGTGGTTCGGATCGCGCACGATGGGTCCAAAGTCGAGACCGTCGAGACGATGGCGGCCGATGGCACGCGGCGCGTCTATCCCGTTCAGCGGCTGGTCTCGACAATGCCGCTTGGCGAACTGATCGCAGCGCTCGATCCGCCGGCGCCGGAGCCGGTGCGCGTGGCCGCCGCGTCGTTGCGGCATCGCGACTTCCTGGTGGTTGCTCTCGCTGTCGCGCGGGACGGACTCTTCCCCGACAACTGGCTCTATATCCACGATGAAGGCTACCAGGTCGGCCGGATTCAGAATGCCGGCAACTGGTCTCCCGACCTCGTTGCCGAAGCGGGCACCTCGCTGATCCTCATGGAATATTTCTGCTCGCGCGGCGACGCGCTCTGGGAGCAGGACGACGCGGCGCTCATCCGGCTCGCCAGTGCCGAACTGGAAGGCCTCGGCTTTGCCGCCGGCACCGAGATCACCGACGGCCACGTCATCCGCCAGCGCAACGCCTATCCCGTCTATGACGAGGCCTATCGCGGCCACCTCGACATCGTTCGCGATTACCTTGAGACTCTCCACAATCTGAGCCCGGCCGGACGGAGTGGCCTCCATCGTTACAACAACCAGGATCACGCCATGCTGACCGGCATGGCCGCAGTCGATTTCCTCGGCGGCGCAGCGAAAGTATCGGCATGGGACGTCGATATCGAGCGGTCCTATCACGAGGAACAGGTTCTCGCGTCATGACGCTTGGCCGGGTGGCCCAGGACAGGCTGCTCTGGATCTTCACGATGATGTGCCTAGTGATTGCCTGTCTTCGCCTCGCGTTGCTTGTCTTCTTGCCGCTGCCGGAGGGCAGGGCCATGTCGTGGGACCTCCGCGCGCGCCACGAGGAATTGCGGCTGCTCGAACAGGGACACTATCCCCGGTCCGACATCCTGTTTGCCGAGGGCGTCACGCCCTCGGCAAACACCGTCTATCCGCCCAATGCCTTTCCGTGGCTCTGGCTGCTCTCGCCCTTCGGCGACTTCCGCTGGAGCCAGCTCTGGCACGGCGCCTGGTCGCTGGCGTCGCTGGCGCTGGTGCTCCGTTTCGCATGGGGCATCGGCGCGGCAACATCGCGCGTTGCCGGGCTTGCATGCGTCAGCGGCGTTCTCGCCGTCGCGGCGAATTTCTTCACCTTCAAGGCTGGGCAATATGGGCTCGTCGAGCTCGCGCTGATGCTGGGCGCGACCCTCACGCTCTATCGAGGCCGCTCTCGTCTATCCGGCCTGCTCTTCGGCATTTCGCTGTTCAAGCCGACCAACGCCGTGATGATGGCGGCCATGTTTCTGTGCGAGCGGCGCTATGCGGGGCTGGCGATCGCTGCGATCGTGGTGATGGCGAGTGCGGCCGCAGTCAGCATGTGGAGCGGGCATTCGCCGATCGAGCTGCTCACGAGGACCTATCCGCCGGGTGGAGCGCGGTTCACCGGGCAGGGCTATTCACTGGTGACGCTGATATCGGCGCTCGGCATCGCGCCGCGCACGGCCAGCATCGCCTGTGCCGCGGTCGGGTTCGCCGGTCTTTTCTATGCGCTGCGCTTCGTCGATGGTGCGCGCGATCCGCTGCTCGTGCTCGCACTCGTCGGCTTCGTGATGCGGATCAGCATGTATCACCGTGGCTATGACGATCTCCTGCTGGTCTTCCTCTTGCTCGCCTGCCTGCGGCTATGGATCGCGACCCCGTCGTTACGCACAACGGCGGTCACTCTTGCATTGCTTGCCACGTTGCAGGCCCCTCGCGGCAATTCGGTCGATTCCTCGCTTAGCCTCGCCTGCGCCGTGTTCGCGATCTGGACGTGTGCGATGATCGTCGTGCTGGTTCAGGCGCCCGCCCGGAGGAGGGAGGGGGAGCCACCATGCTGATGGACCGTCTCCGCTATCCGGACGGCTTCGAAGGTCTCGATCTGGCGGAGCCGCGGATCTCGGTCGTCGTGCCGCTCGCCGACTGGAATGACGATGCCCGGCGCTGCGTGGATCGGCTCACCAGTCTGCTGGGGCCTGCCGACGAGTGCATCCTGGCGCCGGACGGCTTCTGGCTGACGGAAGAGCTGCCGGATCGCTTCCGCGCCGCCCCTATCGCCGCTCATGGAGGCCCAGCCATCGCCCGCAATGCCGGCGCGGCCGTGGCTGTCAGCGACGTGATCTTCTTCGTCGATGCCGATGTGCTTCTGGCCCATGATGCGATCGAGATCGTGCGGTCGCATTTTCGGCAGGCCGACTTAGCCGCCGTGTTCGGCTCCTATGACGATGCGCCGAGCGTCGCGACAGCCGTGTCGCGCTTTCGCAATCTGCTGCATCATTTCCAGCACCAGAGCCATGCCGGCCCGGCGCGGACGTTCTGGACGGGTTGTGGCGCGATCCGGCGCAGCGCCTTCGAGGCGCTTGGCGGATTTTCGGTCCGCTATGACCGGCCGGCCATGGAGGATATCGAACTCGGCGCTCGTCTTTCGCGCTCTGGCGGCGCGATCCGGCTCGATCCGGCCCTTCTTTGCAAGCATCTGAAGCGCTGGACCCTGCGCTCGATGATCGTCACCGACATCCGCGATCGTGCGATTCCCTGGGCGCGACTGATCTACCGCGAGGGCAAAAGCATCGCGGTGCTCAATGCCGACCGCCGCGGCCGCCTGTCGCTGGTCTTGACCGCGATCATGGGCGCGAGCCTCGTTCTCGGCCTCATCTGGCCCTCGCACCTGCTCGTCACGCTCGCGGCGTGGCTGGCGCTGCTCCTCAATGAGCGGGCGTTTCTCGCGCTGCTCCGGCGCGTCGGCGGGGTGCGGTTGCTGTCGGCTGGCGCGTTGTTGCTGCCGCTGCATCTTCTGAGCGGCGCCATCGGCTTCGGCTATGTCACCCTTGAGCTCGCCCTGCAGCACATCCGGAATGCGGTCCATGTCCGGCGATGAGGCGACGTTCGACTATGTGATCGCGGGCGGCGGAACGGCGGGATGCGTGCTGGCGCGGCGGCTGCTGGATCGGACCGACGCTAGGATTGCCCTGATCGATGCCGGCGGCGCGCTCCCCAATCGCTGGTTGCAGGCGCCGCTGACGAGTGGCCGGTTCGGGCGCTGGTGGCATAGCTGGCCGCTCACGACCGTGCCGCAGGCCGGGCTCGATGGCCGCCGGATCGCGCTGCCGATGGGGCGGGTGCTCGGAGGCAGCGCCTCGACCAACGCCATGATCGCGCAGCCGGCGCTCGGTGCGGAGTTCGACGACTGGGCCGCGCGGGGCGCCGATGGCTGGTCGTCCGCAGCGCTGGCCGAGGCCCATGCCCGCGCCTTCGGGCCGGCGGGATCGACCGGGGGAATGATCCAGCTTTCGCCTCCGGCCTATCGTTCGGCTTTTTCCGAGGCGTTCTTGGCCGCTTGCGGCGAGGCGGGCATTCCGCAGGATGGTTTGCTGGATGGGCCGTCGTCGATCCGCAGCGGCTACTATCCCGTGCTCCAGAAGGGCGCGAAGCGCTTCTCGGCGTTCCAGGCCTATCTGCAACCGGTCCTCCATCATCCGCGGCTGACCGTGATCGCCGGCTCTGAAATCCGCCATCTGCTGGTGTCGGAGGGCCGGGCGCGGGGCGTCGTTCATGGGCGCGGCGAGAAGCGGCAGGTTGCCTTGGCGACGCGCGAGGTCATCCTGGCGCTGGGCGCGCTCGAAAGTCCGCGCGTGCTGATGGCCTCGGGCATCGGTCCGGCCGACATGCTGCGGCGGGCCGGTATCGCCGTTGTCCAGGATCTCCCCGGCGTTGGCGATAATCTCGCCGATCATGTCCGCATCCCGCTGCTGTTCCGCTCGGGGCAGGGCTCGCCGGCGGCGCTGCGGCGCCTGCCGCTTGCGCTCGCCGCGCGGCTTGGCGGACGCGCGGGAGTCATGGCCTCGAATTGCTGCGAGGCGGGCGCCTATCTCTCGTCCAGCGCTGCGGCGGGGCGGCCCGATCTCCAGGTCATCACCCATTTTCAGTCCATCGTGGACGAGGGCGCTGTCGATATCGAGCTGACGCTGGCGCGGCCCCGGAGCCGCGGCCGCATCACGCTCAATCCGGCTGGCGCTGCCCTCATCGATCCGGGCTATCTCACGGATGACAACGATCTCGAACGGCTCGTGGACGGCATCGCGGCCGTGCGCGCCATCGCGGCGCAGCCGTCTTTGGCAGGGTTTCCGCTTCTCGGCGAGCTGCAGCCGGGGCCCGGTGTCCGTGATCGTGCAGCCCTCAGGCGCTCAGTGCGGGCGACGGCGACCACAGCCTATCATCCGGTGGGAAGCTGCCGCATGGGCGAGGATTCGGGCGCTGTCGTCGACAGCCGTCTAAAGGTGCACGGCATCGAGCGGCTGCGTGTCGTCGATGCATCGGTGATGCCGGGACTGCCCGCGGCCAACACCTGCTGCGCCGTGATCCTCATCGCCGAGCGGGCGGCGGACCTGATGGCCTGATCGCTCGCTCAGCGCGCATGGCCCGGCGCGTCGGGGCGGCGCATTCGAGCACTTCCAGCGCGTTGAGGCCGGGAAAACGCGGTGCCAAGCTGCGGCGGATCAGGCTGAGAAGCCAGGCCGTGGCGCGCCGTTCCAGGAGGGGCGCAACCAACGGGTGAACCAGCACGCCGACATGGCAGGGCGTCGCCGCGAAGCCGGCATGACGCTTGAACCGATCGAGCCCGGCATTTTCGGGGATGGCTTGGCGACCGATGCGGAGGACCTCGACCCCCGGCAGGGCCAGCAGGGCCTTCCTCGCACCGTCATAGAGAAGATGCGTCGGCCGCAGATCGGCCAGCGCGTCGTCCCAATGCATGAAGAGGCCTTGGCAGACCCCATCCTCGATGCGGCAGAGCAGATAGGCCGCGATCTCGCCGCTGTGGGTGAAGTAGCCATAAAGGATCAACGCCGGGTCCGCCGCGGCTGCCTCGGCGAGGCGGCGGCGCCCATCTTCGTGCAGGCAAGGCGCATCGGCGGTGCCATGGCGCGCCAGCGAAGCGCGGTCGCAGGCCAGACCCTTCAACTGCCATTCCCGCCAGTCCAGCTGCCGCACCTCGCCCTGCTGCGCGGCGCGCTTCACATGCTGGGCGAACTGCCGCTGCACCGACGCCCGTTGGCCGGCGGAAAGCGCAAAATGCGCGACGGTCTTTCCGGAGGGATGCGCCGTGCAGAAGATCGCCGCGAGCCGCCGATGCTGGCGCAGCATGGCGCGAATGCCGGCCTCATCGCCCGTATAGACCGCCCCCGAGGGCTCGGATGCGAGCGCCAGGGCGCCGGCACTGCGCCAGAGCGTGCCGCCCATGACGACGACCTCATACCCCATGCCACTATAGAGTGCCGGGAGAGCGTTCATCGAAAGCTGGCCTTGATAGGCGACAGGGGCATCCATGTGTCAGGACAGTCCATCCAAGTCACGTGGGCGGTCTCCTTGCCGCCAGCGCAGCGACCGCCCCGCCATCGCACCTCACCCCCGCGAAACAAAGCTGTCGACGACCTTTTTCGGGCCTGTCTCGAATTCGACCGTCAGCTTGTTGCCTTCGATGGCGGAGACGGTGCCGTAGCCGAATTTCTGGTGGAAGACGCGCTCGCCCTTGGCATAGGCGGAGGAGGGCCCGGTGGATTTCGCGATCAGCTCGCCCTCGATCAGGCGCGAGGCGCCTTTCGAGGCCGATTGCGTTCCGGCTGCGCGGTTTTTTTGAGCGCGCTGCCAGCCCGGCGTCGAATAGGTGTTGGCAAAGGGATCGGCGCGGTCGAAGCGGCTGGCGCCATAATTGCCGATGCCGCCGACATTGTAGCCGCCATAGCTCGACGTCTGCTCGACGACGGCGACATGTTTCTCGGGCAGTTCGTCGAGAAAGCGCGAGGGCACGGTCGATTGCCAGAGGCCGTGGATGCGGCGGTTGGAGGCGAACCAGATCAACGCGCGCTGCTTGGCGCGGGTGATGCCGACATAAGCAAGGCGCCGCTCTTCCTCGAGGCCGGCGCGGCCGCTTTCGTCGAGCGTGCGCTGGCTCGGGAACAGGCCCTCCTCCCAACCGGGCAGGAAGACGGTTTCGAATTCGAGCCCCTTCGCCGAATGCAGCGTCATGATCGAGACGGCGTCGTTGCTGTCGGCGCTGTCGCGATCCATCACAAGGGCGATGTGCTCGAGGAAGCCTTCGAGCGATTCGAACTCCTCCATCGAGCGGATGAGTTCCTTGAGGTTCTCGAGCCGGCCGGGCGCATCGGCTGAGCGCTCCTGCTGCCACATCTCGGTGTAGCCGCTCTCGTCGAGGATGATCTCGGCGAGCTCGGTATGCTTGATGGCGCCGAGCTTGTCGCGCCAGCGGGCGAAGGAGGCGACGAGGCCGCGCAGCGCTGTTCGCGCCTTGGCGCCGATCTCGCTCGTCTGCGTCATTTCCTCCGCCGCCTGAAGGATCGGAATCTGGCGGGCGCGGGCATGGTCGTGCAGCAGGCGGACCGTGGTTTCGCCGATGCCGCGGCGCGGCGTGTTGACGATGCGCTCGAAGGCGAGATCATCGCCCGGCTGCATCACGATGCGGAGATAAGCGAGGGCGTCGCGGATCTCCTGCCGCTCATAGAAGCGCGGGCCGCCGATGACGCGATAGGAGAGGCCGAGCTGGATGAAGCGCTCTTCGAAGGAGCGCATCTGGAACGAGGCGCGGACGAGGATCGCCATCTCGTTGAGGGCGTGGCTCTTGCGCTGCAGCGCCTCGATCTCCTCTCCGATGGCGCGCGCCTCCTCTTCCTGGTCCCAGGAGGAGGCAACCTGCACCTTGCTGGCATTGGGATCGGCAGCCTCGGTGAACAGTGTCTTGCCCAGCCGGCCCTCATTGTGGGTGATGAGATGCGATGCCGCGCCGAGGATATGGCTCGTCGAGCGGTAGTTGCGCTCGAGGCGGATCACCACGGCGCCGGGGAAGTCCTTTTCGAAGCGCAGGATGTTGTCGACCTCGGCGCCGCGCCAGCCATAGATCGACTGGTCGTCGTCGCCGACGCAGCAGATGTTGCGCTTGCCCTGCGCCAGCAGCCTCAGCCAGAGATACTGGGCGACATTGGTGTCCTGATACTCGTCGACCAGCATATATTGGAAGCGCTGGTGATATTCGGTGAGGACGTCGGGATTCTCGCGGAATAGCCGAAGATTTTCGAGCAGAAGATCTCCGAAGTCGCAGGCGTTCAGCACCTTCATCCGGTCCTGATAGGCAGCGTAAAGCTTCAGCCCCTTGCCATTGGCAAAGCCGCCGCCATCACCGGGCGGCACGTCCTTCGGCGAAAGGCCGCGGTTCTTCCAGCTGTCGATGAGGCGGGCGAGCTGCTTGGCCGGCCAGCGCTTCTCGTCGATGCCCTCGGCCTGGATCACCTGCTTCATCAGGCGGACCTGATCGTCGGCGTCGAGAATGGTGAAGTTCGGCTTGAGGCCGACCAGTTCGGCATGGCGGCGCAGGATGCGCACGCCGATCGAATGGAAGGTGCCGAGCCAGGCCATGCCCTCGACCGCCGGGCCGATCAGATCGCCGATCCTGTGGCGCATCTCGCGCGCGGCCTTGTTGGTGAAGGTCACGGCGAGGATCTGGCCGGGCCGTGCCTTGCCGGTGGCAAGGAGATGGCCGATCCGGGTCGTGAGCACGCGCGTTTTGCCTGTGCCCGCGCCGGCAAGGACAAGCACTGGCCCTTCGGTCGTCTCGACAGCAAGGCGCTGTTCGGGGTTGAGGCGGACGAGATAATCCGGCTGCGGGCGGGCGCCAAGGGCGCGCGCGGCAATGCCGCCGGGTCGTGGACCTGGGGCCTCTAGGTCGAACGGGTCGCTCATGCGACCGTCCGGATGCGATTCGGAGATGTGAACATAGCGCGAATATGGCGCCTCAAGGCCCGCCTTTCCAGCAAGCGTGATCGCGTTGCGTATGGTGGCCGCCGGGGGATTGACCTATTTGAGGCCGAGACCTGACGGCCGGGCTGCGATCCGCAACCCTTCGAACAAAGATGGAGACGGCGATGCGTGCAGTGATCTTCGAGGCTTTCGGCGAGCCTGCAGCGGTTCTGAAGGCGGCGGAGCGGCCGCTGCCGCAGCCGGGGCCCGGCGAAATCCGGGTTCGGCTGGTTCTCTCCCCCATTCACAATCACGATCTCTGGACGATCCGCGGCAGCTATGGCGTCAAGCCGGAACTGCCGGCGGTGGGCGGCAGCGAGGCGCTCGGCGTCGTCGACGGGCTTGGCGAGGGCGTCGTCGGGCCGGCGCTCGGCTCGCGGGTCGTCATTGCCGGCGTCGCTGGTCTCTGGGCCGAAACCTTCGTCGTCCCCGCGGCACGGGCCATCGTCCTGCCGGAGGAGATCGACGACGCAACCGCATGTCAGCTCATCGCCATGCCGCTCTCGACGCTGATGCTGCTGGAGGACCTTGCGCTCGAACCCGGCCAGTGGATGGTGCAGAACGCCGCCAATGGTGCGGTCGGCCGCCTCGTCGCGACCTTCGCCAAGAGCCGCGGCATCAACGTTGTCGGCCTCGTCCGCCGCGATGCCGGCGTCTCCGAGCTGGCCGCGCTCGGCGTCGACAGGGTGGTCTCCACCGCCGAAGAGGGCTGGGAGAAGAAGGTCGCGGCCATCACGGGTGGTGCGCCCATCCTCCGCGGCGTCGAATCGGTCGGCGGCGAGGCGGCGCGCGAGATGCTGTCGCTGCTCGCGCCGGGCGGCCGGCTGATCGCATTCGGATCGATGTCCGGCGCGCCGCTTGTGATTCCCTCGGGCGAGCTGATCTTCCGCCGCATCACCGTCGAGGGCTTCTGGGGCGCGGCCCGCTCTGCTCAGACATCGCGCGAGGACATGGGCCGGATGATCGGCGAGCTGATCGGCATGGCCGCATCAGGCACCTTGCGGCTCGCCGTCGACGAAATCTTCCCGCTCGACCGCGCGGCTGAGGCCGCCGCCGCCAGCGACCGCCCTGGCCGCGCCGGAAAGATCGCGCTCGCGCCCTGACAGGAGAGGCGGCGCCCGAGGAAGTCTTTGGCGCCGCTCGCTGATTTTGCTAGGTTGCCGCCAGCCGCCGCATCGAGCGGCGCATTTGGCGAGGACGGGTGGGCATGAGTATTTCGGCGCTGCAGAGGGAAGGGGGCCTGGCCGACGCGCTCGGGCGCCTCGAGGCCCGTTTTGGCACCCGATTCAGCCGTGGCGTCGACATTCGTCACCAGCATGCGAATACCGTCAGCTGGCTCGGCAACCAGCCACCCGATGCCGTCGTCTTTGCCGAGACCACGGAGGAGGTCGCCGAGCTCGTCCGCATCTGCGCTGAAAACCGCGTGCCGGTGATCCCCTTCGGCACCGGAACCGCGCTCGAAGGCCATGTCAACGCGCCGTTCGGCGGCGTTTCGGTCGATCTGTCGCGGATGAACCGCGTCCTCGCCGTTCGGCCCGAGGATCTTGACTGCACGGTCGAGGCCGGCGTGACCCGGCGGCAGCTCAACGAGCATCTGCGCGACCAGGGTCTGTTCTTCCCGATTGATCCCGGTGCCGATGCGAGCCTTGGCGGCATGGCGGCGACGCGTGCGTCCGGCACCAACGCCGTCCGCTACGGCACGATGCGCGACAATGTCCTGAACCTCACGGCCGTGATGGCCGATGGCACGATCATCCACACCGCCAGGCGGGCGCGGAAATCCTCGGCCGGTTACGACCTGACGCGGCTGCTGATCGGCTGCGAGGGGACGCTTGGCATCATCACCGAGGTGACGCTGCGGCTGCACGGCATTCCCGAGGCGATTTCGGCCGGCGTCTGTTCGTTCCCCACCGTCGCCGATGCCTGCAACACGACGATCCTCACCATCCAGAGCGGCATTCCGATCGCGCGTATCGAACTGCTCGATGCGCCGATGATCCAGGCGACCAATGCGTTTGCCGGGCTCGGACTGCCGGAAATGCCGCATCTCTTCGTGGAGTTCCATGGCTCGGCTGCCTCTGTCGCCGAGCAGGCGGCCCAGTTCGGCGAGATCGCGGCCTCGTTCGGCGGCGGCGAATTCCAGTCGGAGACGCGGCCGGAAGATCGCACGCGGCTGTGGCGGGCGCGGCACGACGCCTATTTCGCGGTGCGCGGCCTTCGCCCCGGTGCCGAGGTGATCGCCACCGACGCCTGCGTGCCGATCTCGCGGCTTGCCGATTGCGTCGCCGAAACCCAGGCCGATATTGCGGAGACGGGCCTGATCGCGCCGATCGTCGGCCATGTCGGCGACGGCAATTTCCATGTCCAGATGCTGGTCGACGTCGCCAATCCGCATGAAATCGAGCTGGCGGAGCATTTTCTCGCCCGTCTCGCCAAGCGCGCCATCGCCATGGACGGCACCTGCACGGGCGAGCATGGCGTCGGCCAGGGCAAGCGCAAATATCTGGCGCTCGAGCATGGGCCGGCGCTCGGCGTGATGCACCTCATCAAGGCGGCGCTCGATCCGCTCGGCATTCTCAATCCCGGCAAGGTGCTGCCCGAATAGGTTCGGGCGGCCGGTCGATCGCAAGGAGGCGAACCTGAGCAGGCTCTACCTGTTCTTCGGTGGCTTGATCATCGCCGTGCTCGTCGCGGCGCTGGTGCTGCCGTTGTTCGTCGACTGGAACGCCTATCGGTCGAGCTTCGAGCGCCAGGCGGAGGCGATCCTCGGCCAGCCGGTTCATGTGGACGGCACGGTCAGCGCGAGCTTGCTGCCGATGCCTTCGCTGACTTTCAGCGATATTCGCGTCGGTGGCACCGCCGAGCAGCCGATGCTGCGCGTCGCGCGCCTCGCCATGCGGATCGAGCTCGTTCCGCTCATCACCGGCGACGTCAAGGTTGCCGAAATGCAGGTCGAGCGGCCGCAACTCGCCGTCACGGTCGATGATGACGGCGGGGTCGACTGGATGCAGCGCGAAGCCGCGACGGCCTCATTCAACCCCGATGCCGTGTCGCTGCAGCATGTCACGCTGCGCGACGGCTCGCTCAGCTATCTCGACAGTCGCTCTGGCCGGGTCGTTGCGCTCGATCATATCGACGCTGCCATCGATGCCCGCTCGCTGCTCGGGCCGTGGAAGATCGAGGGTACGCTCCAGGCGGAGGGTCACCCGGCGACGGTGCGCCTCGCCAGCGGGCGGCGCGAGGCTGATGGCTCGCTTCGGCTCAAGCTCGACATCGCGCCGGCTGACCTCCCGGTGACCGCCTCGGCGGAGGGGCTTGTCGGGGTCGACGCCAAGGGGCTTGGCTGGACCGGGACCTTCACTCTGGCGCAGGTGGTCGCCGCCAAGGAGGGCGAGGGCAAAGAGGGCAATGCCAAGCCCGCGCCCGGTTGGCGCGCCGGCGGCGGCTTTGAATTGCGCCCCGAGATGCTGCGCCTGCCGGACCTGACACTTGCCGAGGGGCCGGATGATCGTCCGTTCAGCCTGACCGGTGCGGCGACGATCGCCCTCGGCGCCGAGATGCGCTTCGATGCCGTGCTCAAATCGCGGCAGGTCGATCTTGACCGGTCGATCGGCAAGGGCCCGAACCAGCCCGTCGACGTCAACGCCGCGGGTGCGGCGCTGGTAACGGCGCTGGCCGCGTTGCCGCGACCGCCGATCCCCGGCCGGATCGGCTTCGACGTTCCGGGCATCGTTGTCGGCGGCTCCGTCGTGCAGAATCTGCAATTCGACGCGGCCACCGAAGGCAAGGGCTGGCGCATCGAGGAACTCGCCGCCGATCTGCCGGGGCGCACCCGTCTTTCGGCCGATGGCACCGTCGAGACCGTGCCGAAGGTTCGCTTCGTCGGCGGCGTTCGCGTCGCCTCCGAGCAGCCGTCGATCTTTGCGGCCTGGTGGCGCGGCGGCTCGGCCGGAACGCGGCTGCCGCTGCAGCCCTTCGACATGTCGGGACAGCTCGACATCGCGCCGGAGCAGATCCGCATCACCGGCATGTCGGCACGGACGCAGGGCTCGAATATCCAGGGTTCGCTCGACTGGCGGCGCAATGCCGCCGGGCTGCGCGACCTCGCCATGAACATCAAGGCCGACCGGTTCGACTACGAACAGGCTGCCTCGCTGACGGAGCTCTTCGCCGGCCGCAGCGTCACCGCGCAAGGCGGTCTCGCCGACAGCTTCAAGATCAAGATCGCCGCCGGAACCTTCGTTGCCGGTGATACCAGCCTCTCCGATGTCTCGGTCGATGGCAGCTATGTCGACGGCGTCCTGACTGCCAACCGCTTCACGGTCGGTGATCTCGCCGGCGCAGCCCTCTCGGCGAGCGGCAAGCTGGCCGATCTCGGCACCACCCCGAGCGGGCAGATCTCGGCCTCCGTGGATGCGACCGATCTGCGCGGGGTCGCCGATGTCGCCGAGCGGCTTCTGCCGGGCTCGGCCTTCTCGGCCTGGCTCGGTGCTGCGGCGCCGGCGCTGCACGATGCCAAGATCACGGCCGTCGCCAATGCCGCCGCCGCCGATGGCGCGACCACGGCCAATGTCACCATTAATGGAACCGCCGGCGGAAGCGCGATCGATGTCGCGCTCGGCCTCTCGGGATCGGTCGCCGACTGGCATGCCGGATCGGTGAAGCTCTCCGCCGCGCTCGATAATCCTGATGCCGGCGCAGCGCTTGGCCAGTTCGCCTTTGCGGCGGAGCCGGTATCGGCGCCCGGCCGGCTGCGGCTGACCGTCGAAGGCGGCGGCAGTCTCGCGTCCGGCGTTCCGCTCAGCATCAAGGGCGATGTCGCGGGCCTCTCCTATGAGATCGCCGGCAGCCTTGCCGTCGCCGATGACCGGACGCCATCCTTCAAGGGCAAGGCGACGATCTCCGGCGCCGATGCCGGGCCGCTGGTCGGGCTCGTGGTCGGCCAGGTTCCAGTCCTTGCGGCCCCGGCGCCGCTCGATCTCGCCGCGACCTTCGATGCTACCCCTGGGCGACTGGCACTTTCGTTCGGGACAGCAACCCTCGGCCCGGCCAAGGGGTCTGGCAGCCTGACCTTCAGCAAGGCGGCCGGTCGTTGGGGCTTCGATGGCGATCTTGCGCTCGATCATCTCGATCTCGGCTTCGCCGCCGGGCTCGGCCTTGGCGTCGCACCGGCTGGCAGCGGCGAGCGCTGGTCGGACACACCATTCGGCAGTCCCGTGCTTTCGGCGTTCAACGGCGCCGTCGATCTCAAGGCGGGGCGGCTTGATCTTGCCGATAGCCTCGCCGTCGACAATGCCATTCTCAGCGCGCGCTTTGACGGTGGCCGCACCGACTATGCGCTTTCGGCCGGCGATCTCGCCGGCGGCAGCGCGACCGGCGCATTGTCGATCAATGCCAGCAACGGCGCGGCCGATGTGTCGGGGCAATTCGCCATCAAGGGCGCTGCGCTCGCCGATCTCGTCGGAGCCGGCGCCGGCAAGCCGGTGCTCGCGGCGCCGGTCGATCTTTCGGGCCAGTTCGAGGGCAATGGCCGCTCGCTCGCCGGCGTCGTCGCGACGCTGTCCGGCGGCGGCTCGCTTCATGCTGGCGCGGGCGCGGTGCGCGGTCTCGATCCGGCGGCACTCGGCGCCAGCGTCGCAGCTGCGGAAAACGGAAGGGATCTCGACGAGGCCGCTCTGAGCAAAGTCGTCGCCGGCTTCCTCGATGCGGGACCACTGGCCTTTTCGAGCGCCGACGGCGCCTTCTCGATCGTGGCCGGAACTATAAGGGCACAGAATCTCGACATCGTCTCCGACGTAGTCAAACTATCCGGCGGCGCGACAATCGATCTGAACCGGCTGACGCTGGCGAGCCAGTGGACGCTGACGGCAACCTCGGGCGCCGCGACGACGACGGGCGCCTTCCCGCAGGTCGGCGTCGCCTTTGCCGGCCCGCTCGCGGCCCCGGCGCGCACACTCGATGTCACGCCCCTCCTTAGCTTCCTGCAGCTGCGCGCCTTCGAGCGCGAGGTGCAGCGGATCGAGAAGCTGCAGGCGGAAATTCTCGAGAAGGAAAAGCTCGGCCGTCTGGTGCGGGCCGGCCGCGACGAGGATCGACGCCAAGCCGAAGCGGCAGAGCGGGCGGCGGAGGCTGCGGCTGCCAAGGCCGAGGCTGATCGCCAGGCCGCCGAGCAGGCTTCTGCCGCCGCTGAGGCGGATCGTCTCGCCAAGGCCGAGGCCGAGCGGCAGGCGGCGGCGGAGGCGCAGCGCCAGGCCGACCAGCAGGCGGCAGCAGCGGTGGATGCCCAGCGACGCGCCGACGCGGCGAAGGCGGCATCCGACATCGCGGCCAAGGCGGCAGCGGAGGCCAAGGCCCGCGCCGATGCCGCGGCGCAGAAGAAGTCAGCCGCCGACGCTGTCGTGGACACCACCGCGCAGCAGGCCAAGGACGCCGGCGCAGAAGCCGACGCCGCCAAGAAGCGGGCCGCGGCGGAAGCCAAGGCCAATGCCGATGCGATCGACCGCGCCCAGAAGCTGCTGCAATCGGTGCCGCTGCATCTGCAACCGGGCGGCAGCGGCAACTAGAGCCCGATCCTAGATCAGCCGCGGATGGCGGCGTTGCGATACCATTCCAGCACTGCGAGGCGGATGGCTGAGGAGAGATTGACCGCAGGGCTGCGGGTCGAATCGATCTCCGCCACCAGCGCCGGCACAGTCATGGAACGCGTAACGGCGATGTCGTGCAGAGCCTGCCAGAAGCCGTCCTCGAGCGAGACCGAGGTGCGGTGAGCGGCGATCGCGATCGAACGCTTGCGGATCATGAGGCCTCGCTTGTCTCCTGCGAGGTCCGGCCGGCTCCTCGACCTGGCGATCGACGTCGTGGCTGTCGATCAATGGCCGGCCTCTGCAGTCGGACGATGCCTGCGAACCGCAATATGGGCAAGGGGCGGCGGATCAGGACGCCCGGAGTCATTGCCGCGGTGGCCAGGCCGAGGACGGATCGACCATCAACTGATGCCGGGCTGCAAATGGGGCTTTCCTGCGCTTCCTGCGCTCACACACGAACGTACGCTCCGCTCCCCGGTCTCGGAAAGCCGTCGTCTTCGTGCCGGCTTGAGCTGATTGGCGATCCTTCCAAGGCCGGTCTGGTCCGCCCGGTGCTGTCTTCGCCCCTGATCGCGCGTCGTTCCCCGAGCACTTGCCGCCGCTGTGACCCCTATCACTGTGATCATCCAAGGATATCGCCATCCTCTCTGTGTTGAGACTTGATTTTCGGATGAATTCTACATCAGCTGGGACAGCTGCTTCAGGCTGCGGGCCATCGCTCCTGCGGCGTGACGATGCTGCGCTGGGGGGGGCTTTGGCTCCATCGTTGGAAAGCGAATCTGGATTGAAACATAAGGGAGATTCGAGGGTCTTTGGCCTCGATCTTCTGCGCGCCATTTCCATCCTGATGATTGTCTATATCCATGCGATGGGCGTTCTTGGCACAGGTGTGGACCAGAACATCTACCTCGCTCCCGCTATCGATGGCGTCTCGCTGTTTTTTGTTCTCAGCGGCTATCTCATCGGCCGCATTCTGATCAAGACATTCATCGAACGAACCGGCGACGCGCGGTCTCTCGGGCAGTTCTGGGTCTATCGCTGGTTCAGAACGCTTCCCAATTACTACCTAATCCTGACGATCCTCGTCGTCATTGCCGCAGCGAATGGATCAGGGGGCAATACGTCCTTTGGTCTGTTCTACGTATTCGGGCAGAACATCGCCTGGAGGCATCCGGGGTTCTTCGGCGAAGCCTGGTCGCTTGCGGTTGAAGAGTGGTTCTATCTGCTGATGCCCGTTCTGATGATGGGCGTCATCTGGCGGTCTCCCAGCGTCGCGGTCAGCCGGCGACGACTGCTCGTGCTTCTTGCCGTCGTCGCGCTGGCCTCGATCGCCGTGCGGATTCCGACTGGTCTCAGCGGCGCGGTCGTCACCTATTCCGATTGGGACGAGTTGATGCGCAAGCAGGTCGTCGCGCGATTCGACGCGCTGGCCATCGGCGTCTTCGGAGCTTATTTGAGCATCTACAGGATGGATCTCTGGTCATGGAACAAGCGCCTGCTGGCGGTCGTTGGCGTGGCCCTGATCGTTCTGGATCGTCATGTCTTCACGACGTATGATCCCTATGCGATCTATGCATCACTGACCGTTTTGCCTCTGTCGACGCTCCTGATGATGCCCTATCTGTCGCAACTGAGCTGCCGACGGAACATCGTCACCAACGCCGTCGAGTGGATCAGTCGCCGTTCCTATTCCATGTATCTCGTCAATCTGACCTTGACCTATCTGATACTATCCCATCTTCCGTTCGCATGGGCCGGAGCACATGCCGTCTCTGTAAAATATGCGACCTATTGGGCGATCGTTTTCATGATCTCCGCTGCTCTCTATCGGCTTTGGGAATTGCCGATGATGAACCTGCGGAGGCATTTCCGGTGGTCCACACCGGCACAGGCCTATGGCGGTGAACCCGGGCCTGCCGCGGTGCGGATCGTCGAATCGGAACAGCGTCTGCCGGACGGGTTGCAGCGAACGAGCTGATCTTGACGGGAGCGCCCGTTCCCGATCGAGGTCGGACGTGTCCGGGCCGTGTCTCAGTCGCGCTGGTCGGGTGGCTCGTCGCGCCGATGAGCATCGAGGTGGCGCGCGGCGCCCTCCGCCTCGGTCATGGACCGCTCTTTCTCGGACTTGGTGCGGCCGAAGCGGGCGCGGTTCTCGGCGGCGGCCGCGTCCTTCTCGGCGCGCGCCTTGCCCTTGCGGAAGCGGTGGAGGTTGACGATGTCGGCGGTCATGGACGGTCCTCGCGATCCGGACGATGCGCCCGGATCGCAGCGGCGGCAAGCGCTGGCGGAGTGCGGAGCGGGCGGCCTTATTTGGGGCCGATCATGTCCTCGGGGCGCACGATCGCGTCGAACTCCTCGTCCGTGACATAGCCGCCGCCGACCGCTTCCTCGCGGAGGGTTGTGCCGTTCTTGTGCGCGGTCTTGGCGATCTTGGCGGCGTTGTCATAGCCGATCTTCGGAGCAAGCGCGGTGACGAGCATCAGCGAGCGCTCGACGCCGTGGCGGATATTATCGAGCCGCGGCTCGATGCCCACGACGCAGTTGTCGGTAAAGGAGACCGAAGCGTCCGCGACCAGTCGGACCGACTGCAGGAAGTTGTAGGCCATCAGCGGATTGTAGACGTTGAGCTCGAAATGGCCCTGGCTGTCGGCGAAGGTGAGGGCGGCATTGTTGCCGAAGACCTGGACGCAGACCTGCGTCAGCGCCTCGCACTGGGTCGGGTTGACCTTGCCCGGCATGATCGACGAGCCCGGCTCGTTCTCGGGGAGCGACAGTTCGCCGAGGCCGGCGCGCGGGCCGGAGCCAAGCAGGCGGATGTCGTTGGCGATCTTGAACAGCGAGGCGGCGACCGTGTTGATCGCCCCATGGGTGAACACCATCGCGTCATGCGCCGCGAGCGCCTCGAACTTGTTCGGCGCCGAGGTGAAGGGGAGGCCGGTAATGGCGGCGATCCGCTCGGCGACGGCCTCGGCAAAGCCAATCGGGGCATTGAGGCCGGTGCCGACCGCCGTGCCGCCCTGCGCCAGTTCCATGAGTGCCGGCAGCGTCATCTCGATCCGGGCGATGCCGTTTTCGACCTGCTTGGCATAGCCGGAGAATTCCTGGCCGAGGGTCAGCGGCGTCGCGTCCTGGGTGTGGGTGCGGCCGATCTTGACGATGCTGGTCCAGGCGTTGGCCTTGGCGTCGAGCGCAGCATGGAGATGCTTCAGGGCAGGAACCAGCTTGCCGACCACCTCTTCGGCGGCCGCGACATGCATCGCGGTCGGATAGGTGTCGTTCGACGACTGGCTCATATTGACGTGATCGTTCGGATGAACCGGCTTCTTGGAGCCCAGCACGCCGCCGAGCATCTCGATCGCGCGGTTCGAGATGACCTCGTTGGCGTTCATGTTCGACTGCGTGCCCGAGCCGGTCTGCCAGACGGCGAGCGGGAAATGCGCATCAAGCTTGCCGTCGATCACTTCCTGAGCAGCCGCGACAATGACGGCGCCGATCGCCGGATCGAGCCGGCCGAGCGCCATGTTGGCTTCTGCCGCTGCCCGCTTGACCACGCCGAGCGCCCGCACCACCGGCAGCGGCTGCTTCTCGACGCCGATCTTGAAATTGCCGAGCGAGCGCTGCGCCTGCGCCCCCCAATAGCGGTCGGACGCCACGTCGATGGGGCCGAACGTGTCAGTCTCGATGCGGGTCGGGGGGAGGGAGGTCGTCATGGCGCGCGCATGGCCTTTCTGGTGGAGGCGGCGCCGGCCCTCGCTGATCGGCCGGCAGCCTGACAGGATGGCGGTGTCTAGCATGCGCCTTCGGAGCCTGCCAAGGCGAGGCGGACAGGCAGGATTGCCGCATCGCCCGCAAGCAGCTAGGAAGACCCCCGCTGTCCGGTCGTGCCGGCGGCTTCAAGGCACAGGTTGGTTCGGATGCGCGTCAGCGGCTTCACCTTCATTCGCAACGGCTCGCGGCTCAACTATCCTTTCGTCGAGAGCATCCGGTCGGCGCTGCCGATCTGCGATGAATTCGTGGTCGCCGTCGGGGCGGGCGATGACGACACGCGCGAGCGGATCGTCGCGATCGGAGATCCGAAGATCCGCATCATCGACACCGTCTGGAACCCGATCCTGGTGAAGCGCGGCTTCGTGCTGGCGCAGCAGAAGATGATCGCGCTCTATAACTGCACCGGCGACTGGGCCTTCTATATCGAGGGCGACGAGGTGCTGCACGAGGACGACCGGGCCGCGGTCACCGCCGCGATGCATCGTCATCTCGACAATCCCTCGGTCGAGGCGCTGTGGTTCGACTACCGCCACTTCTATGGCGACGTGAACTGGATCACGCAGACGCACAGCTATTATCGCCGCGAAGCGCGCATCATCCGCAACACCATCCGCGTCACGACGACTGATTCACTCTATTTTCTCGTGATGGACAAGAAGAAGCGCGGTCGCTATCCGCGCGCCGCGTCGGCCGATGCCCGGCTGTTCCATTATGGCAATGCCCGCTCGCCGCTGCCGATGTGGCACAAGCGGCGCGAGATGAGCCAACTCTATACCGCGACGCCCGAAACCTATCCGCCGCCCTTCCACGGCATCACGCGGCAGGATGCCTACACGATGGACAAGCGGCTGATCCGGCGCTTCGAAGGCACGCATCCGGCCGTCATGGCCGATTGGATCGCCAGCCAGGAGGGCGATCCGTACGAGCCACAGTTCGGCGCCCATAACCTTCGGGAATGGCGCAACCTGATGGGCGTGCGGCTGAACCGCTTCCTGCCGATCGACTTCAGCAAGAAGCATTTCAAGCCGGTTTAGCCGCCAGGCGGCGGGTTTGCCGCGCCGAGGATGCGGGCATCGCCACGCGCCGTTCTGACGGCCGCGGTCCGCGGCTCGTCAGCCGGCCGCACCGCCGTCGGACGGCAGCGGCTTCATCGCGATGGCGATCCGTCGCACCAGCCAGACGGCGCGCTCGAAAAGGCTGGTCGCGAGCACGAGCCGTTGCGCATCCGCCTCGGCGCCGAGCGCGGAAGCGGCGAGGTCGCGCCTGATGCGGTTCAGATGCTCGCTGCGATCGCCCGTGAGTTCGATCAGGAAATCGAAGTCCTCGGCCGGCCCGGCGATGGTGTCGGCGAGTTGCATCACGAGGGTGCGCAGCGCTTCCGACAGGTTGAAGGCGAGCGGTGGCGGCGTTTCAAACGCCGCGATGATCGCCGAGAAATCGACAAGCGTCTGCTGCAGCGCGCTGAGCATCTCGAGGCGCGACTGCTGCGCAAGGGCGAGGTCGAGATGCCGGCCTGAGAGGCCGCGCGCGATGAGGTCGACGACGAAGCTGTCGGTTGCTTCGGCGACCGCGCTGCCGCCGCGCGCGGCAACGCCGATCGCGGTGGGAGCGGGGCGCTGCGCGTCGTCGAGATCGGGCAGGAGCATGGGCAAGCGGCTGATCAGCCCGGTGATCTCATGGGCCGAAAGCTCGAGCGCGCCAGCCGGATCGGCGATGGCCGCGGGATCGATGAAGCGGGGGCGCGATGCACTGTCCTCGAGCGAAGGCGGGCTGAAGCGGCTGGCGATTCGTTCCGTGAACGTGCGCAGCATCGCGACCGGCAGCGCTCCTGCGAACTGAAGCGTCAGAAACAGCATCGAGACAGATGCCGCGGGGTCGCCGCCGCCGATATCGGCAAAGCGGCGCGCCGGATCGCCGCCCAGCGCGTCGAGGCCGAGCCAAGCCAGCAGAACCAGGGCGGTGCCGAGCCCCTTGACCATGATGTGGACATAGCAGAGCTGCCGCCCGACGCCGCCGAGGCCGCCCGCGGCCAAGAGCGTCGCGATGCCCGAGCCGAGATTGGCGCCGAGCACCATGAAGAAGCAGATGTCGAGATCGATGAAGCCGGCCTTGATGCCGGCGAGGGCGAGGATCGTCGCCGTCGAGGAAGATTGCGTCACCGCTGCCACGACGAGGCCGATCGCAAGCGCCAGCGGCGGCGAGATGCCGTCGAAGAGTTCGGCCAGTGCCGCGATGTCGAGATGGCGCGGCGCGCCCTTGATGAAATCGATGCCGAGGAAGAGCAATGCGAGGCCGAGCAGGACGCCCATCCAGTCGCGCAGGCCTGTCCGCTTGTCGAGGCCAGCCTGGAAGCTGATGCCGACCAGGCCGACGAGGAACAGCACGGCGAGGTGAAAATCGATCGCCGCTAGCAGAACCAGCAGCGAGGTTCCGACATTGCCGCCCGCCACGACAGGCACGGCTTCGCGCGTCGTCAGCACCCGGGCGCGGACCAGATTGCCCGATATGACCGCGACGGCGTTGCTCGACTGGGTCACGCCGCCGGCGACACAGCCTGCGGCAAAGCCGACCAGCGCGGATTGGGTCGCCGTCTTCATCAATTGGCGGATTCGTCCGCCCACCGCTTGCTGCAAATTGGCCGACAGCAACCGCAGCCCAACAAAGAGCAGGCCGAGGCCAGCCAGAATCTCAGCGATGCTCGACATCAATGCCTGCTCGGGACTGTCGGGGAACCATCAGGCGGCCATATCAGCCGCCACCATCGGGGCGCTGGTCGAGCGCCCGGTCCCTGCCTTCTGCGATCCTCGTGACAGTCGTATGACAACCAGGCTGCGGCGCCGCCGCGACCATCGTGCCGGCCCGTGTCGTCTCGACACGCCGTCGGTGGCGTCAAAGGAGGGCCGCCCGCGCGCTGGCGCGTGGACGCGACTTCGACGCCGGACGGGCGAAGCGCGCGCGTTCAGCGACGGATCACGGGCGTGGCCCGCGACGCCTCAGTTCTTCTTGCGGAAAGCGTCGAGCCGAACGACCTGCGCCTCGCCGGGCTTCTCCGGCTCAGCCTCGATCGCGGCTGAGGGCTGATCAAGCACCAGCGGCGAGGTCTCGACCTCATCCATCTCGGCGCTCGCCTCGTCGTCGCCCTCTTCGGCCGTGGCCGATTCGAACTGGAGGCCAAACTGGACCGACGGGTCGACGAAGCTCTTCACCGCCATGAACGGCACAAGCAGCCGCTCGGGAACGCCGTTGAAGGAGAGGCCGACCTCTAGAGCATGCTCTGTGACCGAGAGGTCCCAATACTGGTGCTGGAGGACGATGGTCATCTCCTCGGGATACTGCGCGAGCATGCGGCTCGAGATGCGCACACCGGGGGCGCGGGTCTCGAAAGTGATAAAGAAATGATGTTCGCCGGGAAGGCCAGTCTTGGCGACTTCGGCGAGGACCTTCCTCACGACACCCCGGAGCGCGTCCTGGGCCAGAATATCGTAGCGGATCAGATCCTCGGGCATGCGCAACCGTCCCTGCCGTTCCGGTCGCGGACCGGATGAATGAAGTGGAGGCTTCTTGTTGCCAGGTGCCTCCGAACCCCGCCTTACGGTGCTACCCGCAAGGACTTTGATTTCGGTACCAGCACCGCATTACGCGGCGATAGCAACCGGAGCATAGTTGTCATTTGCAACTACAGGTTTGGTCCGATATCGGCGGTACCATGCCGAGCGAAAGAACACCCTTTAAGCCCTCGTCGATCCTATTTCGCCCCCGCCGAAAGCCACCGTCAGATGGTTCGATGGCCTTGGGTGGAGGCGCCGGGTACCGCCCCCGGGTCCGATAGGTTTATTACGATGACCGTTTATCGCCATAGCCGGCTTGCGCCGGCACCGGAGATATAGGGGATCGTGATGCGCGTGAAAAGGTGCGCCGTGGCGAGCGCCGACAGTGGAGGGCTGAAGAGGCCGCCTTCGGCCGAATTTCCGCTGGGGATGACGGCGGTGAACGCCGGCGCTCAGGCGTCGGAGGGCCCGAAGGCTTTGAGGAATGTCGCGACGCCGCTGCGCGCGGCGGCGGCAATGCCTGCCTCGGTTGGCGGCTCGCCGAGCAACGCGCCGATCTGGATGTCGGCCTGGACGAGCGCGACCAACTGGCGCGCGGCCCGCTCAGGATCGTCGATCGAAAGATGTCCGGCGAGAGCCAGCGCCTGGAGGCGGGCGCCGATCAGAGGAGCGATCCGATTCGGGCCCTGGCTCCGCCAGGCGGCAAACAGCTCCGGATGGCGCTCGCCCTCTGTTTCGACGAGGCGGCGAAGCGTGCTGCAGTCTCCATTGCAGAGCCCGTTGCGGATGAGGCGCTCAGAGAAGGCGGCGAGATCGGCGGCGAGATCGGCCGGCTGGTCCGGGAAACTCGCGATCATCCGGTAGAGGGCGGCATTGGCGCGTTCGACCATCGCCTCGACGACGGCGGCGAACAACGTCTCCTTGTCACGATAGTGGTTGTAGATGGTCTGCCGCGCGACGCCGGCCGCGCAGGCGATCGTGTCGATGCTGGCCGCCGTGAACCCTTCGCGCGCGAACACCGTCTCGGCGGCCTCAATGATCGACTGCCGCTTGGCGCATTGGCCATAGAGCGGGTGTCCTGCCATCGGCAAGCCAGGCTCTGCCGGCCCATCCTTGCGGGTGGCCGGCGACTGCGGCTTCGCTGTCACAGCGTCCATTGCTTCCATGGCCGCCAGCATAAGAGGGGTTGACGATTTGGACAAGACTGTCCAGAAATCTGGATCACAAGTCCAGCAGTCGCGATCCTCGTTCGCGCGCTGATGCCGGCGCCTGTCCGGCCGATCAGACCCGCCGTCCGATTATGCCGCGGGATCACCAGTACAAAGGGCTCCGGCCATGAAGTCGTCTCTGCTCCGCTTTGCGGTCGTGCTTGGCCTTTTGAGCGCGATCGGCCCATTCGCTATCGACATGTATCTGCCGGCGCTGCCCTCGATCGGGGCCGATTTCGGTGTCGGCACCAGCGCGGTCCAGGCGAGCCTCATGGCCTTCTTCGTGGCGCTTGGCCTTGGCCAGCTCTTCTATGGGCCGGTCTCCGACATGTTTGGTCGCAAGGTGCCGCTCTATTTCGGCCTCGGTCTCTTCATCCTCGCCAGCATCGGCTGTGCGTTGGCGCCCTCGATCGGCTGGCTCATCGCCTTCCGCTTCGTGCAGGGGCTCGGCGCCTGCGCCGGCACCGTGGTGCCGCGCGCCGTGGTGCGTGACCTCCATACCGGGCCTGAAGCCGCCAAGCTGATGTCGATGCTGATGCTCGTCTTCAGCATCTCGCCGATCCTCGCGCCGCTCGCCGGCAGTGGCGTGATCGCGCTCGGCTCATGGCGGGCGGTGTTCTGGTTCGTCGGCGTCGCGGCGGTGCTCGGGCTGATCCTGCTGGCGCTGGCACTGCCGGAAACGCGTCCCGTCGAGGATCGGCGTGAAAGCAGCCTCGGCAGTGCGTTGGCGGCCTATGCGTTCCTGCTGCGCGACCGCCGCTTCCTCGGCCTCGTCTTTCTCGGCGCCTTTGGTATTTCGAGCTTCTTCGCCTATCTCGGCAATTCGGCCTTCGTGCTGATCGGCCATTACGGGCTGACGCCGACCCAGTACAGCCTCGCCTTCTCTGTCAATGCGGTGTCCTTCTTTGGCGTCGCGCAGCTGAACGGCGTGCTGGCGAAGCGCTTCGGGCTCCAGCGGCTGATGCGCTTCGCGGTGATCGGCTATGCCCTGCCGATGGTCGTGCTGTTCTTCCTGTTCCTTGCCGGCGTCGACAGCCTCGCGGTGATGATGGTGTTGCTGTTCATCGCGTTCGGCTTTCTCGGCCTCGTCGTGCCGTCCTCCGCCGTGCTGGCGCTTGATGACCACGGCGCCATCGCGGGAACGGCCTCGGCGCTGATGGGGACTCTGCAATTCGGCGCCGGTATTGTTGTGATGGGCGTGGTCGGGCTGTTCCTCGACGGCACGGCCGTGCCGATGCTGGCGGGCATCGCGATCGCCTCAGTCATCGCGCTGGTCCTGACCTATCTGACGCCGGCGCGGGCGAATGTCGTGGCCGCGGCTGAATGAGCCGCCCCTCTTTGCTGTGAGCGACGGGGCGCCCATACTGGCGCCCCGCATCGTTCGGTCGCATGATCGGCCGAGCCAAGAAGCGATGACGATTCCAGGATAGACCGATGCGCCAGTACCATGACCTGATGGAACTCGTGCTCGCCAAGGGCGCGCGAAAGACCGATCGCACCGGCACGGGCACGCTGTCGATTTTCGGCCATCAGATGCGGTTCGATCTGGCCGAGGGCTTTCCGCTGCTCACGACGAAGAAGCTGCATCTGCGCTCGATCATCCACGAGCTGCTCTGGTTCATCGCCGGCGACACCAACATCAAATATCTGAACGACAACGGCGTTACGATCTGGGACGAGTGGGCCGACGAGAATGGCGACCTCGGGCCCGTCTATGGCAAGCAGTGGCGGTCGTGGCCGGCGGCCGATGGCAGCGTCATCGATCAGCTTGGCAATGTCGTCCAGATGATCCACCGGACGCCTGACTCGCGGCGGCTGGTGGTCACGGCCTGGAACCCTGCCGAGATCGAGGAGATGGCGTTGCCGCCGTGTCATCTCCTGTTCCAGTTCTACGTCGCCGATGGCAAGCTCTCGTGCCAGCTTTACCAGCGCTCGGCCGACATCTTCCTCGGCGTACCGTTCAATATCGCGTCCTATGCGCTGCTGACGCTGATGGTGGCGCAGGTGACGGGCCTCAAGCCGGGCGATTTCATCCACACGCTCGGCGACGCGCATCTTTATTCGAACCATCTCGACCAGACGCGCGAGCAATTGCAGCGGACGCCGAAGCCGCTGCCCTTGATGCGGCTCAACCCGACGGTCGCCCGGCTCGAAGACTTCCGCTACGCCGATTTCGAACTGGTCGGCTATGCTCCCGACGCCGCGATCAAGGCGCCTGTCGCGGTCTGACGGGGAGGGCGCTCCGGGGGGAGAGGCGATGCGTTATTGCGCGCGCTGGGGACGATTGGCGGGCCTTTTGCTGATGCTGGCAGCGCCACCGGCTTTCGCCAATGATTCGACGGCGGAGCTCGGCGCCGGGGGCCTCGTCTTCGTCACGACCGATGCGATCCGAATGACCTCCGAAGATCTCTTCATCTCGATGGACGAGGTCCGGGTGCACTACACGTTCCAGAATGTCTCGGACAAGGACGTCACGACGCTGGTCGCCTTCCCGATGCCCGACATCAAGGGCAGTCTCGACTTTCTCGATGCGATCCCGGTCGATGACCCCATCAACTTTCTCGGCTTCAAGACGCTGGTCGACGGCAAGCCGGTCACCGCGAAGGTTCAGCAGCGGGTGAGCGCGCTCGGCGTCGACCAGACGGCGCTGCTCGAATCGCTCGGTATTCCGCTGGCCCCGCAGCTCGACGCCACCCGCGCCGCGCTCGATGCGTTGCCAAAGGACAAGTGGGACGAGCTGGTCAATCTCGGCCTGGTCATCCCCGACACTTTTGATGCCGGCAAGGGCTGGGAGCACCATCTCGCACCCAACTGGCTGCTCTCGACGGTCTATTACTGGCAGCAGACCTTTCCGGCCGGCAAGACGGTTGTCGTCGACCATAGCTATCGCCCGAGCGTCGGCGCGACCGCCGGCACATCCTTCGGCCAGGCGGACGCCGCCAAGGCGGACTGGTTCGCCGGCTATGCCGAGAAATACTGCGTCGATCCGAGCTTCGTGACCGCTGCGGCTAGGGTGTCCAAGGGCCGGGCCGAGGACGATTTTCTGATGGAAAACCGGATCGAGTACATCCTGATGACCGCCGCCAACTGGGCCGGCTCGATCGACACGTTCCACCTGACGATCGACAAGGGGGCGCCTGGCAATCTGGTCAGCTTCTGCGGCACCGGGGTCAAGAAGACGGGACCGACGACGTTCGAAATGGCCGCGCGTGATTTCTATCCCGAGAAGGATCTCGCGATTCTCATCCTGCGGGGAGCGAAGAGCGCCGAATGACCGATCCTCTCGTCATCCGCCCGGCACGACCGGGAGAAGCCGGCCTCGTCCTCGGCTTCGTCCGGGCGCTCGCCGATTATGAACACCTCACGCATGAACTGGTGGCGGACGATGCCGCGATCGATGCGGCGCTGTTTGGTCCCGCGCCACGCGTTTTCTGCGACATTGCGGAATGGAACGGCGAGCCGGCCGGCTTCGCGCTCTGGTTCTACACATTCTCGACCTTTCGCGGCCGGCACGGTCTCTATCTCGAGGACTTGTTCGTCCATCCGGAACAGCGTGGCCACGGCATCGGCAAGGCGCTGCTCGCTCATCTCGCGCGCCGCTGCGTTGCCGAGGGCCTCGGCCGCTTCGAATGGTCGGTGCTCGACTGGAACGCGCCCTCGATCGCGTTCTACGAGGCGCAGGGCGCGCAGCGGGTCGATGGCTGGCTGCGCTGCCGCGTCGAAGGCGAGGCGCTCGGTCGCCTCGCAGGCTGATCAGCCGGGCTTCGCGCGCTGCCGCTCGGAACGGCATGACGCGGTCAATTTCCGCCATTGCTGGTTAGCCCGCCGCGCCGGATAACAGCGACGGCACGGGCAGGGGGTTGAGATGGCGAAGCTGAAGCGGAACCTTGGAGCGATCGAGGCCATCGGGTTGTCGCTCTCGGTGATGGCGCCGACCATGGGGATGGCGCTCAACGTGACTCTGGCCGCCGGTGCGGCGGGGACCGCGGCGCCGCTCGGCTTCGCGGTCGGGACGGTGGTGGTCGCGGTCGTCGGCCTCTCCTTCGTGTTCTTCGCCAGCCGCGTCACCAGTGCCGGCTCCGGCTATGCCTATATCGGTGAGACGTTTGGCCCTCGGGCCGGCTTCATCGCCGGCTGGTGCATGCTGCTGCTCTACATCGCCGGCGGCTCGGGAAGCGCGGCGCTGGTGGGCAATTTTCTCCGTGCGGCGCTGGCGGATCATGGCGTCGAGATCGGCGGCTGGTGGCTGGCGCTCGGCGTCGGCGCGCTTGGGCTCGCCACGCTTTTCGCCTGGCGCGACATGAGCGTCGCCGCCCGTCTGATGCTGATCATGGAGCTCTGCTCGATCGCGGTCATCGTCTATCTCGGCATCCGCATCCTCATTGCTGTCAGCGGGTCCGAAGGGCTGAGCGCGGCGCCGTTCCGCCCGGACGGTGCTTCCGGATGGCAAGGCATCGGCTATGCCGTGGTATTCGCCGTTCTGTCCTTCGCCGGCTTTGAGGCCGCCAGCACCCTCGCGGAGGAGACACGGAATCCGGGCCGGGCGATCCCGATCGCGCTGGTGGGCTCGGTGGTTTTCGCTGGCATTTTCTTCGTCTTCGCTTCCTATATCCAGGTCGTCGGTTTCGGGCTCGACAATGTGAAGGCGCTTGTGGCGAGCGACGCGCCGCTGAACACGCTGGCGCTGCGGTTCGGTACGCTCAGGATGGCGACGGCGCTCGACATCGCGACCTCGGTGTCCGCGCTGTCCTGCGTGATCGGCACGCTATCGGCCGGCGCGCGCATGCTGTTCGTGCTCGGCCGGGCCGGGCTTTCCGCCCGCGCCGCCACGGTGCATCCGGTCTATGGTACGCCGACGGTGTCGGTCGGGATCGTCAGCGTGCTCATGCTGGCCGGGCTGCTGGCCTGGGCGCCGTTCGTCGGGCCTGCCGACTTCTATGACAGCGTCGGCACGATCGGCGTTCTCGCGCTGATCGTCGCCTATCTCGGCGTGACCGCCGCCGCCGCGGTCCAGGCGCTGCGCAGCGGCAGTCGGCTGTGGCTGGCGCTCGGCGTCCTGGGGACGCTCGCGATGGCCTGGCCGCTCTACAACTCGGTCTATCCGGTGCCCGGCTTCCCCGGCAATCTCTGGCCCTATGTGGTGATCGGCTGGATCGGGCTCGGCGCGGCGCTGGTTGTAGCGCGCCCCGCGATCGGCCGCAGCGAACCCTAGGGGCGATCGGCATCCAGCTGGTGCGTGCGCGAAAGCCGGGCAGCCCGTTGCAAAGCCAAGATTCTCCGATGTCTGCCTGTCGAGTTCACAGACTGTCGAAGATTGCTGAGGCCACTACAACCTCCGTTCCTGCTAGGCCGACCGAGCAAAACAAAGTCATCTCTGTCGCGGATGTCCGACCGGGCGCCGTCCCTGCGATTATGTCGGAGAGCTCCACCAGGCGTTGTTCACTGCCAGAGCCGGCGAGGA